>NZ_JAWPOP010000001.1:0-450002 GCF_033344345.1 Vibrio sp. 1978 | reverse complement strand
ATTTTAAATCCCTTGTGTCTACCAATTCCACCACCAGGGCAACGCAATCATGCGATGGGTTAGACACCATCTGTCTCAGCGGCCTTTGCCGTGAGAACGAGGCGTACTTTAACGGATTAATTTATCTGGTCAACAATAAATTTTATCTTTTTGATTTAAGTGCTTAAAAAGCGATCTGCCTAGTATATTTGGCATTCAATTAGACCAATAAGCACCCGTTCCCTTTCATTAGCTATAAAGCCATACGCATATTAGTGTCCGTAACTGCTTCGAGGTAAACACGCGACTATCACGTTATGAACGCTGATCTTTTCATCGTTGTAACATCTGTAACAATTTAATTCCCTACTCTTGGCACGATTGCGTACAGAACATCATATTTTGTTACCGATAACTTTATATCGAATGTGGTCGTACCTTTATAAAATCATTGACTTTTTTTATTTTCAAACAAAGCTCAATTCATTATCGAAAATATCAATAAATAATGGTACGTTACACGAGTTGCAGTAATTTAATGGACATATATCACATATAAGGATGTGGTTTACTTTGGCGACACAACATAAGAAAAACAAGGTATATCACTAATGTCTATCAAGAATCTTTCTATAGCGAAAAAGATATCGCTATCGTTTTTACTCATTGCCATCGTCAACATTGCATTTGGCGTGTTTTTATCTACAGAGCTCAAAAGCATCAAATCTGAGCTTTTAAACTATACCGACGATACGCTTCCTGCAATGGAAAGGGTCGATTCGATTCGAGATCATTTGTCTCGCTGGCGCCGAGCTCAATTTGCTGCGTACACTTATGAAGACGCAGACCACGTCAAAACTAAAATTTCTAACAATATTAGAGAGCGCGAAAAGATCACTAGAGAGCTCAACGCTTACGGTGAAACTATCTGGCCTGGCGAAGAGCAGCAAACTTACCAGCGTCTTATGCGTCAGTGGAAAAAGTACTTGGTTACTATGGACCAGTACAATGAAGCGATGCTAGCTAACGACAAAAGCAAGGCCCACCCTATTTTGGCGAACTCTTTGTCTGCTTTCGAAGCGGTTGACTCAGAGTTAGGCGAACTAATCCGTCTCCTTAAAGAAGCTATGGATAGCAACAAAACTCATATCCTGTCCTCTGTAAATGGATTGAGTAATTCTTCAATTGCAAGTAACGTGATTATTCTACTGATCATGGTAGGCATGACATACGTGCTGACTCGCCTAATTTGTGGCCCACTTAAACTTGTTGTTGAGCAAGCAAATGCCATCGCGACAGGTGATCTATCAAGTGACATTGACCGTAAAGCAATCGGCAATGACGAGCTTGGTGAACTGGCAGACGCGACCACTAAGATGCAAGACGACTTACGCCAAGTTATCGATAACGTGATTGCTGCAGTTACTCAGTTAAGCAGCGCTGTCGAAGAGATGAACCAAATCTCCGATATTTCTGCGTCTGGTATGAAAGATCAACAGCTGCAAATTACGCACATCGCAACAGCAATGACAGAAATGAAAGCGGCCGTAGCCGATGTTGCTCGTAACACTGAAGACTCAGCGAACCAAGCTAACGAAGCAAACCGCCGCACACAACACGGTGTTCGTGAAACCCAAGATATGGTTGACGCGATTCAAGAAGTTTCAAACGTAATTGGCGCTGCAGGCGATACCGTAGCAGAGCTTGAACAGCAATCGAATAAAATTAACGTGATCGTGGATGTTATCCGCGACATCGCCGATCAAACCAACCTACTTGCACTTAATGCAGCCATTGAAGCGGCGCGTGCTGGTGAGTCTGGTCGTGGTTTTGCCGTCGTTGCAGACGAAGTTCGAACGCTTGCCGGCCGTACGCAAGATTCAACGAGTGAGATCACTTCGATCATTGAGCAGCTACAATCACTTGCAAAAGACGCAAAATCAGCCACTGAACTTTCTAGAACCAGTATTTCAGAATGTGCAGAACAAGGCATTCAATCAAAACAGCTGATGAGCGACATTGAGCATTCGATTTCGGACATCTCAGACATGGGTACCCAAATCGCCACGGCTTGTAACCAGCAAGACTCTGTTGCGGAAGAGCTTAACCGCAGCATTGAAAACATACATTTGGCATCTCAAGAGGTCTCGCAAGGCTCGGAGCAAACCGCACAGGCGTGCCGCGAACTAAGCCAGCTATCCATTTCTCTTAAAGATGTAATGAGCCGCTTTAAACTGAGTTAAACTCAGTGGATACCTTAGTAGATACCAAATCAATCCCGATTTGCTTAAATTGAATGTCATCACTGAGGTATATTTAGGTATATATTAAATCACTATCTTAATAAACGCTCCAAAGCACCACTTGGAGCGTTTTACTTCGTCAGGCACTTTCCCCAAGTGCTCAATAACATAACCAATACAAAAAACGCGTACGGAGACTTTATGCGCTTAAATAAAACCTTACTATCACTGACTATCGCTGCTGCAGTCGCGGTTCCTGTAATGCAAGCCACTGCCGCTCCTCTTCAAATTAGCAATACAGCAGCAAAAGCAGAGCAAGTTCAAGGTGCTAACGCTTGGCTAGAAATAAACTTAGGTCAGTTCCGCGATAATATTGAGCAGTTTAAATCGCACATGGATGGCAAAACGAAAATCTGCGCCGTGATGAAAGCCGACGCATACGGTAATGGTATCGCAGGCCTGATGCCGACTATTATCGAACAACAAATTCCTTGCGTTGCCGTTGCAAGTAACGCCGAAGCACAAACTGTTCGCGACAGTGGCTTTAAAGGCCAACTCATGCGTGTACGCTCAGCGGATATTGGCGAGATTGAAGCCGCAATCGACCTAAATGTCGAAGAGTTGATAGGCACAGCAGAGCAAGCTAAAGCACTGTCTAAACTAGCCGAGAAAGCTGGTAAAGAAATCAAAGTTCACCTAGCTCTGAACGACGGTGGTATGGGACGTAATGGTGTTGATATGACGACAGAAACGGGCAAGAAAGAAGCGCTAGAAATCGCTCAACAAGCTGGCGTTAATATTGTTGGTATCATGACTCATTTCCCTAACTACAATGCAGACGACGTGCGCCAAAAGTTAGCTTCATTCAAAGACAGTTCTGCATGGCTGATTAAAGAAGCGAATCTAAAACGCGACAACATTTTACTGCACGTAGCAAACTCTTACACCGCGCTTAATGTTCCTGAAGCGCAGCTTGATATGGTTCGCCCTGGTGGCGTTTTATACGGAGACCTACCGACTAACCCTGAGTACCCTTCTATCGTGTCTTTCAAAACACGCGTGGCATCCGTTCACCACCTGCCAAAAAATAGCACAGTCGGTTACGACAGTAGCTACACAACAAGCAAAGAAAGCTTAATGGCGAACATTCCTGTTGGTTACTCTGATGGTTACCCACGAAAAATGGGGAATGCGGCAGAAGTTCTGATCAATGGCCAACGTGCAAAAGTTGCGGGCGTTGCTTCAATGAACACTACAATGGTAGATGTTACAGGTATCAAAGATGTTGAGCCTGGTTCTGAAGTTGTTTTGTTTGGCTCCCAACAAGGCAAAACGATTTCAGCTGCTGAGATGGAAAAACACGCAGAAGTCATCTTCCCTGAACTCTACACGGTTTGGGGAAGCGCGAACCCTCGTGTCTACGTAAAATAAACCTATTCAGTTATTCGTAACAGAGCGAAAAAGCGAGCCTGGTGCTCGCTTTCTTTCTTATCTACTAATTTGTACTAGCTCGTGATTCTATCAATTAAACAGAGCTTACTATTTCTGTTGTTTTACTCTCCTTTAGCACTACCAAGTGCGACTCTCTACACTCTGTTTCTTAAAGCCGCTTGGATGGCTCATTTTTATATAGCACTTAGTGTTTGAAAGCCCCTCTAATTGATGTTAAACATGAAGTTTACAAAAAAATAACAAACACACTCGTATGGCACTGCCCCTTTGCCTGCTAGCTAGGTATCTCTATGACAGAAAATACTCAACATCTTCAACGCTCCTCCACTGAGTTGCACGAATTTAATCGGCTTGACGTCTGGAACGGCTTCACCCAACTTTTACCCCTCTCTATGTTCGTGGTCATATTTGGCCTCGCTTTCGGTGTTGCTGCGGTACAGACTGGACTAGATGTATTTCCCACTATGTTGATGAGCACACTGGTCTTCGCCGGTGCTTCACAATTTGCCACGTTAGAAATGTGGGGAGCGGAAGTCCCTTTCATTCCAGTACTTATTACTGTATTTGCGATTAATGCTCGTCACCTCTTGATGGGAGCCACACTTTATCCATGGTTACGACAACTCCCACCAACAAAACGTTACGGTGTAATGCTGGTAGCATCAGACGCTAACTGGGCAATGGCACTCAATGCATTTGGTAGAAAAGAACCAGGCTTTGGCTTGCTTGTTGGTGGCGGCTTAGCGATGTGGTCTTTTTGGATTGTGGGCACCTGGATCGGCATTTATTTTGGTAGCGCAATCAAAGATCCGGTGGGCCTCGGGCTCGATATGGTTATGGGATGCTTCCTGCTGTCTATGGTGGTGGCCGGGCCGAAAGACTTAAGAATCTTTGCGATTTGGGCCATAGCAGCAGCCTCTTCTATGTTGGCGTATTGGTATTTGCCAGAGAATAGCCACGTAGTGGTTGGCGCCATTACTGGCGGAGTATTGGGTGCTTGTTGGAAGGAGAAGAAAGCATGAACATCGAAACAACCATAGGTGGCACACTGCTTATCATCATCGCTATGGCGTTAGTCACGCTCATAACCCGCTGGGGCGGAGTGTATGTTATGTCATTCATTCCAATTAGCGAACGGGTTCAACGTTTCATTACTGCGATGTCAGGCTCCGTACTGGTTGCCCTTTTAGCTCCGCTAGCAGTAGAGGGTGATAATGGTGCTAGAGCAGCACTGTTTTCTACTGCTGTTGTCATGTTCATCGTGAAAAAGCCTCTACCAGCAATTGCAGCAGGCATCATCGCCGCCGCCGCGGTACGTGCTCTTTAGTCGCTGTTTCAACGCCGATACCAGTCATCAATAAAAGACCCAAAACACAAAGCCCTGATGTCACAAGTGTCATCAGGGCTTATCTTATGCTCATCATTTGAACGATGAACAACGATTATTAATCATAGTGAGACAGCACATTACGCACAGCAGTTACAATTGCGCTTATATTTGTCCATTTTACCAATACCAGGGTTAAAGGTATTGGTTGGGTCTAATTCGTGGTAAAACTTCTGCAACGAGTTTTCGGCTTCATACAAGTGACCCACATTATGTTCTGCTGGGTATTTGGCACCACGGCTATTGAGGTGCTCTAGCATCAGCTTTTTCATCAACTTCGTGTCAGTCCCTTTTTTGAAAATGTAATCTTGATGGAAGACGTAACACATAAAGTGACCATAATAGAGCGCTTGAACAAGGTGCTTACTCACCTCTTCAGGCAAAGTTTCTAGCCACTCTTCATCATTGCGTCGCAATGCGATATCAAGTGCAACGATGTCTTCTACGTCTTTTCGATGAATCGTCTCGTACCGAATTGCTGCACCAGCGGCTGCAAAGCGATGTAAATAAGCTTTTTTACCTTCTTCCGGCGTACACTCGAAGAAATCACAGTCGTCTTCAACAGCCCAAACTTCTTTGAGGTATTTTTGTGCTTCAGCAATACCACCATCACTCATTTTCAATACCAGGTGATGCTCATACTTGTCACGGAAATCCAGCATTCGCTCTGGTAAATGTTGTGGGAACAACTTGCTCGCGTAGTACAAAATGGTGTCTGGCAGATATTTACTGACAAACGGGATGCGCTCTAAGAAGTTTTCTACCTTAGCTTTAAGTGCGAACATTTTTGGCAGCTTATCTGTGCCTAACAAGTCGATGGATAAGAACACATCCTTGCCGTACTTCTCTGCCATGTTGAAGATATCTCGATGCAAGTATTCTCCCATCTCAGGCAAGTTATCAAACGTAGATAAGAAGTCTTTTCGCAACTTCGTTAGTTTCGCAGGGTCATTGGTGCCAAGGTAAAAAACCTGCTCTTTTTCGGGTACTGGGTAGCTGTCAACCCGAACGGCAAAAACCCCCAACTTACCAGCGCAGCCACTGGCTTCAAATAATCGGCGTTCATCGGCATTAAAGCGAGAAGGAATGTCAGAAGTCACGTCTCGAACACGTTCATCGTATTCTTTGTCTGATGCCATTCGCTCATCATGAATGATCTTCGCTGGGTCAAAGTTCCCTTCTTGCAGGTTTGTTAGAATTTCTTCTGGCGTTTCACCTAACCCTTCAATACCAAGGTGGTTCACCAAATGTAACTGGCCTTGCTTATCGACCTGCGCGTAGAGCGCCAGTTCCGTATAAGCAGGACCACGCTTAACTAGCGCACCGCCTGAGTTATTGGCGATACCACCGACCACAGTGGCACCTAGCGATGAAGAGCCGATGATAGAATGCGGTGCTCGGTTCACTGCCTTCAACTCTTTCTCCAAAGAGTGTAAGCTCGCACCAGGCAAGCAAACCGCCTGCTTACCACCATCTAATAAGTGAATCTTCTTGATTTTGGTAATATTGATCACAACCACATCGCGATCATAATCATTACCACTCGGAGCTGAGCCCTCTGTTAAACCTGTTTTAGCCGCCTGCATGATAATGATGCAGTTTGCTTCAACACACTGTTTAATAATCTTCCATTGTTCTAGAAGAGTGTTAGGAAACACGATAGCAAGCGCATTACCACTACCCGAACGAAACCCCGAGCGGTAATATTTCGTTTTAACCTCGTCGGTTAGAACATTTTCTTCCCCCACGATGGTTTTAAATTCTTCAATCAGCTGCTTTTGTTTCATATCCGTATCTCTAGTTATTGTACTTCGCTCACAACACCGCTTAGCGGCAGGCATGGCGTTTGAGCCACTATAAGCAGTCCATTTCTCTGCGTCTATGTCAGGCGGACGAACAATACGTAATCAATAAACAACAAACAAAATAATTCTTTATTTTTCTGTTACTTATCTTTCACATTTGAGAAATTTAACGTAAGAAACAGACCGTTTCTTAAAAGAAACAATAGCAAAACCATTTGTTAACAGTTGTGCGGGGTATCTTGTTATCAATATTAGTGAAGAAAACGAGGAGAAGCGTAAGCTCCTAAATTTAAGAGGACTCTTAGAAATGAAGATGGAAACATAAGCTCAACACCAACATAACGATCGGTGTTGAGTTATTGGCTTAAAATCGATGGTTTTGACTTTGAAAGCTTGTGTATAGATGATCGATAAAGATCTTAATTTTTTCTGGTTGCTGACGAGTGTAAGGGTACACCGCATAAATACCCAAACATTTGGCGGTTTCGTCTTTAAATAACTGAATCAGACTGCCTTGCTTTAAGTCTTCATAAACCAATACACGCGGCACATAGATGATTCCCTGCCCTAACAGCGCCACATTTCTCAATACAGAAGAATTGTTAGTACAGAGGTTACCGTCGACGGTGATTTGATATACCTCGTCTCCATCTTTAAACGCCCACTCATGCGCTCCGGTTTCTTGGTAGGAATAGACTAAACAATTGTGTTTAGCCAAGGCTTGAGGTTGTTTAGGTATGCCATGTTTAGCTAGGTATTGGGGTGACGCGCAAATGATCCAATTTGCATCCACCAGCTTTCTTGCAATCAGACTAGAATCTGGCAACACACCCGTTCTAATTGCCAAATCAAAACGTTCATTCACGATATCGACGAAACGATTATCTAGATCCATATCGATATTGATGTCTGGGTATTTCTGATTAAATTCATTAATCACTTGAGGAAGAATTAATTCACCAGAGATAGTAGGCACCGAAATTTTAATGTTTCCAGATAAGTTTTTACCTAAACCCACAATGGATTCTTCCGCCGTTGCCACCGCTTGATAAACCGCTTTTGCATGAGTAAAAAACGCTCGTCCTGCTTCAGTCAACGTTAGCGTTCGCGTTGTTCGGTAGAGAAGCTGTACACCAAGCTCTTGTTCAAGCTTGGCAATCCGTTTACTGACGACCGATTTGGTCAGTGACATATGTCTCGCGGCAGCACTGAATGAACCTTGCTCGATCAAGTGATAAAAAATGATGTAATCGTCGGTATTTCTCATGCGTCTTCGTCAAATCCTTTGGAAGCCCGTATTGTAAACTGAAATTGGCTGAGGTGCGAAACATCGGGTCACACTTAATATCAGAAACTCGTGACAGAGATGGGGTTGCTAAGCTCACAGGTAATGAAAAAGAGATGGTGTGAATTTATCAGTCTTCAGATACAAAAAAACCAGCTTTCGCTGGTTTTAAGTTGATGCACTTGGCATCGAGATACCGCCATGGCCATATCTGAATAATTTGGAGCGACACACGAGGTTCGAACTCGTGACCTCAACCTTGGCAAGGTTGCGCTCTACCAACTGAGCTAGTGTCGCATTTATTCTCGAAAGCCATTCGCTCTCAAAAGAATAATGGAGGCGCCTCCCGGAGTCGAACCGAGGTCCACGGATTTGCAATCCGCTGCATAGCCACTCTGCCAAGGCGCCTTTTATTACGCTTCAGGGCTCTACCCCGTTGCGTTGGTGGCTACTTTACGGATTGAGAGAAGATAGTCAAACAAAAACATTTCATTTTCTGTTCGTTTGATTTCTTTTAAGTCAATTCGACCAAAGTTCGATCTTATTGGCTTAAAACGAAGCAATATAAATCTCGCTTTCAGTTCGTTTTGTCCCATGAAACATTAAGGCGTTTAATAGTTGCTGACCCTTTTTAGCAATCTTCCCACAACATTAGGGTGATAAGACCAAGTGTGATCAAACATCGACATTAATGCAGGATTTCCGTATTTCGATAAGCTAATCGCGTGAAAACGGTTTTTCTTCGCTTTGAGCGCATCCACTTTGGCCAGTAACTCGTCTTGTTGTTTTGGCGCGATAAAGTCGGAAATGACTACCATGTCTGCGTTTTTATATTTATCACCGCTCATCAAGTCGATAGATTTAATCAAAGTTGGCTCTAAGTCTGTACCACCATGGAAGCTATAAGTTAGAAAGTCCGCCGCCTCGCGCAGACCATCTTGTTTGGTTAGTTCGTAGGTAATGTGTTCCGTAGAAAAAATAATGACATAGCAATCACGTTGCTCCGCTAGTGCGATTTGCATCAGAGCATAAGCCATGGCTTTGGCGCATTGCTCAGGAAAGCCACTCATGGAACCGGACGCGTCCACACAAACAATGAAGGGGCCTTTTTCGATATCTACCGCTTTATGGTCAGGTCGGTGAGCTTTAACTTTACGTAACGTGCGCGATTTGCCTTGTGTACGATAGTTCATGAGCCGTTTATCAACTAAGTGTTTATAGAACACAACTTCAAGTTCAGGATACGCCAAAAACATCGTTTCGTTGGGAAGTAGCTTATTTAGATCATCGCTTTCGTGAATACCGACAATATCATCCGTCGCCTCATCACTTTTCTCTTCGACCAATTGAAGTTCTTCAGTGGGCGCACGATTTAGTTCAGGATCATTTACTTGCCCCGCCATACGACCGAGTTGCTCCGCAATTTCTTGCAAGCCTTGGTGCTTCTTCAGAAACTCAGCATGGCGTTTCATCACCGTTAAGTCTGTTTTACTCAACTTGGCAGATGCCATATCCCACAGGCGCCCTACACTTTCAGCGTCACCCGACTCCGTGACTTTATCCATATTACGCATGGTTTCCATACGTTGATACAGGTCATTCAGCACCTTTTCTTTATTGGCTTCAAGCTCGCTTACTTGCGCTTGTTTTATAGCATCGGTGAGGCTTTTGTACCATTGATCACAAAAGTAATGAGGGAACATAGGGTTATTCATCCCTTTGTTCTTTTCCATCATTCGGCGAGCTTGCATGTAAAACGCAGAGTGCCATTCCAGCTTTTTAATCACATCTTCGATGTTTTCAAAAAACGCCTCTTCATCCCAATGAATAACCTCTTGATATAAAGACAGCTCTTGTTGGAAACGCTCTGTCTCACATACCTTGGTGATCCGTTTTTTGACGCTGCCTCGCCACTTTAACAAGTGACCTTTGACCGAAGATTTAACACCTCGGTTTTCTGCCATCATCATGACTTGTGAACGAGCCATCAAATCATTAACTGCGCTATCGATGATGCCGGAGTCGGCCACCATCAGCGCGAGGTTAAGTCCGTCTGCACCTAGCATGTCGTCTCCTTATGAGAAAAACTGATTTAAGTTTTTAAAGCGTTGGATAACTTTTTCACTTTCTGCTTGGATTGATTCAAGTCTCTGACTGACCTGTTGCAGACTCGACTCCATTAGGCGGGGTAGTTCAGGATCAACAAAGCTATGCGGAAGCGCATCATGAAAGTTCGCTTTCACCTTACGCATATGGTGTTCTGCCTCACTAAGCTGATTTACGGCTTTTTCGCTCTGCGTTAACCACTTTTGGTAAAGCTCTACATCCAAGCCCTCTTGAGTCACTAGACTAACCAGAATGCCTCGGTTCGCGATATCACGGATAACTAGGTTGTTCGCCGCGTCAACGTCAAATCGTAAACGGCACATGTTGGTGTTTTGATTGACGTAACCATACACATCACCGCTTCCCTCTTTAATGACTCGATCTAACTCATCTTTGGGTACATAAACCCAGCGGCTATCACCTTTTTCTGATTCTGAAACCGACATGTTGCTTTGCAAGACAACCAATTTAACTAAGTTAACGGCTGCGCCAACTTTGTACATCTTGGCTTTAGAGGTATCAAAGCGCATGGTTTCTTTACGCAAAATACCCGTTGCCGCTTCAGACGTTAACGTCATGCGGTAGGCATCTTCAAGTTCATGTTGAACATCAACCAAAGACTCACGGCAGTACTCAATTTCCTGCTCCGCGTCTTGTTGATCAAATGCATGTTTTAAGGCGAACTCTTGAACCACTTCACGTACCACATCTCGCGATTCAGGACTGTTCCATAAACAATCTTGCAACAGTAGAAGGTCAAGCGGATTTATTCCATCGCGACCATTAAAAAACGCGCTCGCTTTTAACAACTTCACGGCTTTCTTCCAGCGGCGGTCAGAGACATACATGTCGGTATTGGCCACATCACCAAACTGAGCTTCAACTTTGCTTTCTAACATCGTTTTAAGCTGGAAAAGCTTTTCGAATGCATTGTCGGTTAGCGTCAATTTGTCGAGCTGTTGTTGCCATTGATGATATTCTTCATCAGTTATCGCTAGGCCTTCTGGTACTTGTGCCTCTTGCGATGTGCCCACAGTCAACATCGACTTAAAGTTTTGTTTATTCTGAATTCGATTCACAAACACACGTACCAACATGCGGTCGTAGAGCGCATCCAATCCACTATCTTCATCGGGTAATTCATTGGAAGCCGATACCAACAAGCGCATTGGCACACGCTCGATATCACTACCATTTTTGAATGTTTTCTCATTAACCACTGTGAGCAATGTATTAAGAATTGCAGGGCCCGCCTTCCAGATTTCATCCAAAAATACGACTTGTGCAGTTGGCAAATACCCTTTAGTTAAGCGAACATAACGGCCGTTGTCTTTTAGCTCTTGGATACTCAGTGGCCCAAACACCTCTTCAGGGGTTGAGAAGCGCGTCATCAGGTATTCGAAGTAACTGCTGTTATCGAACGCTTGGATGAGTCGTTTGGCAATTAAGCTTTTTGCAATACCAGGCGGACCTAAAAGAAAAACACTTTCACCAGCAAGTGCAGCAAGAAGGCAGAGCTTGATCGTATGTTCACGCTCATAAACGCCATCCGTTAACGCTTTCGCCAATTTATTGATGCGTTCTGAGAGAAGCGCTTTTTCGGCATTTGAGGCAAATAAGGTTTGTGTCATACGTTCTCCGGCTGCTGAAGTGGTATTGCGTTAACATTTTTATACACTTGTTATAACTTTGTTACAAATGTATTTTGTCGAATTCCCCTTATAGCAGATGCTTTTCCCCTTCTTGACGAAGCAATCAAAGTTTCCATTTATGAGACATTGCTCACTTAAAGTGCAAACGCTTTCGTCGTGTTGCAGTATTTTTTGCTTTTGTTTCCCACCATTTGTGGTTAATGTCGAAAAACGTCAAAAATGCGGTAACAGCTAGGGTTCATAACTGCATGAGCAAGATAATTCATAAATGGAAGCAAATTTCTCTGATTGAAGAAGACGTTATGCTTCCTACAGGACAGGCAATTACGCACACTACAATCCATCATCCGGGCGCTGCAGTGATTCTCCCTATTACAGCGGAGGGTGAGGTTGTCCTTGTCCACCAATTTCGGCCTTCACTTAATAAATGGCTATTGGAACTTCCTGCTGGTACCAGGGAAGGCAACGAAGAGCCGCTCTGCTGCGCCAAAAGAGAGTTAGAGGAAGAAACTGGGTTTAGTGCAGAGAAATTCACGTCTCTCGGCCAAGTCACCCCTCTTGCCGGATTTTGTGATGAGATACAGTATCTATTTGTTGCCGAAAAGCTCAACAAAACAAACCGTTACGAGTGCGATGAAGACGAAGTGATTGAGGTCGTCACCTTGTCAATCAAGCAACTCGAAGAAAAGATTGTCGATGGCACGATCACCGATGCCAAAACGATCGCTTGCTTAAGCAAAGCGCGCCTTTGCGGATATATTTAGGACTTTGACCAAGGAGACATTCATGGATTTTCGATCAGATACCGTTACACAGCCCACCCAAGCCATGCGAGAAGCCATGTTTAAGGCCCCCGTTGGGGATGATGTTTATGGTGATGACCCTACGGTCAATGAGCTTGAAAAATTTGCTGCGCAGCTTGCTGGTTTCGAAGCAGCTTTGTTTACCACTTCAGGCACTCAAGCCAATCTGCTCGGTTTAATGGCGCATTGCGAGCGGGGAGATGAATATCTATGTGGGCAACAAGCACATAACTACAAATACGAAGCTGGTGGCGCGGCGGTTTTGGGATCAATTCAACCTCAACCAGTCGAAAATAACCCAGATGGCACGCTACCATTTGATAAACTGGCTGCTGCGATTAAACCAGATGATTGTCACTTTGCTCGCACTAAGCTTCTCAGCTTAGAAAACACAATTAATGGTAAAGTACTACCTCTGTCTTACTTAGCAGAAGCACGTGACTTCGTGAATAAACATAACTTGCAGATGCATCTAGATGGCGCTCGCGTTTTTAATGCAGCCGTTGCACTTGATGTTCCGGTAAAAGAGATCGGTCAGTACTTTGATTCAATGACGATCTGTCTGTCGAAAGGTCTGGCTGCCCCTGTTGGCTCGCTACTGCTTGGTAGCAAAGACTACATCGCAAAAGCACGTCGCTTAAGAAAGATGGTCGGCGGTGGTATGCGTCAAGCGGGTATTCTTGCCGCAGCAGGCAAACTTGCCCTTACCGAACAAGTGGAACAGCTAAAACAAGATCACAT
Source organism: Vibrio sp. 1978 (assembly GCF_033344345.1). Taxonomy (NCBI): domain Bacteria; kingdom Pseudomonadati; phylum Pseudomonadota; class Gammaproteobacteria; order Vibrionales; family Vibrionaceae; genus Vibrio; species Vibrio sp. 1978. Next base: position 436,549 of record NZ_JAWPOP010000001.1, on the reverse strand, counting down.
CAACGCAAAAACCTTAGCGGAAGGTTTAGCAGAACTGCCTGGTTTTTCAGTCAACGCTGAATTTGTTCAAACAAACATCGTGTTCGCGAAGCTTGATCCTCAAGTGGACATAGTAAGTATCGCTGCGAAACTAAAGGAACAAAACATCACGATAACCCCTGGAAATCCAATTCGTTTTGTAACTCATAAAGATATTTCAGCGAAAGACATCGACACTTTCTTATCAAGTATAAAATCTCTACTTTGATTTGATTTTGATCATTGAGCTTCCCCTAAGGGGAAGCTTTATTGTATCGGCATGATTTTTAGCGAATAGATAACCTCCATGCTCAGATTTGTACTTCTAATCTCTTTTATTTTCTCTTCCGCTATCCATGCCGAGCCGTTTGGTGATGCTGATAAAGGTAAAATCAAATCACCTAGCTGTGTCTATTGTCACGGTGTTAAAGGCATCGCAACGAACAACACCTATCCAAGCCTTGCTGGTCAAAATGCTCAGTACCTTTACAATGCAATGAAATCTTATCAAGCCGGTGAGCGTAAAGGGCCACTTGCAGAAATGATGGCAGCACAGTTAAAAATGTTAAATGATGAAGACCTTCGTGATGTCGCTGCTTTTTATGCAGAACAGACAGAAATCAAGTGATTAGATCACCTGTAGATGTACTATGAAAGCTCGTGAATCATCCAAACTCAACGCATATTGAAACATTAACCCAACATTTGACCACAAAACAATCAAATTAACTTCACTTCAAATATTTGATGAATTTATAGTTCAACATAAGCATTAATATTGACTTTTTATTCTATTTTATCGATATTTCATGCTTTATTGAATTTGACGTGAAGTAAGTTATGTCTCACACACATGCGCAACCAGCAGACTCGGTTGCTACCCCTAAGTCGTGGCAGATGCCAGATACCCTCATTTTGATCTTCATTGTTGGTATTCTTGCTGCGATTCTTACCTACTTAATTCCTGCTGGTCATTTTGATAGCCAACAGGTGACCTACATGGTCGACGGTGCAGAAAAAACTCGCACAGTTATCGATCCTTCTTCTTTCTCTTATGCAACCGACGAAAACGGTGAACTGGTTTACAACAAGGTTGGCCTGTTTGCTTCTGGTGGTGGCATTGGTTTGATGAACTTCCCTTTCGAAGGGCTAGTTTCTGGCTCTAAATGGGGCAGCGCAATCGGCGTGATTATGTTCATGTTGGTTATCGGCGGTGCTTTCGGCGTTGTAATGCGCACAGGCACAATCGATAACGGTATCCTGCGCCTTATCGATAAGACCAAAGGTAACGAAGCGCTATTCATTCCAGTGCTATTTTTGCTGTTTTCGCTAGGCGGTGCGGTATTTGGTATGGGTGAAGAAGCCGTAGCATTTGCGATTATTATCGCGCCGCTTATGGTTCGCCTTGGTTATGATGGTATCACTACGGTGATGGTTACCTATGTTGCGACTCAAATTGGCTTCGCTACTTCTTGGATGAACCCTTTTTCCGTCGCTATTGCGCAAGGCATTGCGGGTGTACCTGTTTTATCCGGCATGACAGTGCGCATGGGGTTATGGGCTGGCTTTACGTTAATCGGTATCGCTTTCACAATGATCTACGCCGCTCGTGTGAAGTCAAATCCTAAACTTTCTTACAGCCATCGCACAGACCAGTATTTCCGTCAGCAAGAGCTTGGCAATCAAGATTCTCGTTGGAACCTAGGTGACACACTCGTTATCCTTACGGTTATTGCGACCACGGTGTGGGTCGTTTGGGGCGTAGTCGCTAACGCATGGTACATCCCAGAAATCGCTTCTCAATTTTTCACTATGGGCTTTGTTGTCGCGATCATCGGTACGATTTTTCGCCTGAACGGTATGGCGCTAAACTGCGCAGCTGATGCATTTAAAGAAGGTGCAGCTATTATGCTTGCACCTGCCCTATTAGTGGGTTGTGCAAAAGGTGTATTGTTGATCCTTGGTGGTGGTACAACTGATGAAGCGAGTGTACTGAATTCAATTCTAAACAGTGCTGGCGGCGTGATCAGTGGGCTTCCTGACGTGGCTGCGGCATGGTTAATGTATGTATTCCAATCTATCTTCAACTTCTTCGTCACTTCGGGCTCTGGACAAGCGGCACTAACGATGCCTCTACTGGCCCCTCTGGCAGACATTGCAGGAGTTACGCGCCAAGTGGCAGTTTTGTCATTCCAACTAGGCGATGGCTTTACTAACGTTATCGTCCCTACTTCGGCATCTCTCATGGCAACGCTTGGTGTCTGCCGTATCGACTGGGGTGACTGGGCAAAATTCTGCTGGCGATTTATTCTATTACTCTTTACCCTATCAAGTATCGTCGTTATCGCAGCTCATATTATGGGTTTTGCGTAAAACGAAACCAATTGGTAATTAAGGCGAGACATGTTCTCGCCTTATTAATATTCATCGTATGACGACGCTAAGGTTTTAGATTAGCTTATGGTTTTGGAGTGGTAACTTTAATGGCAACACAATTTCTCGATGACGTGATTCAAGGTCATCAAGTGATTCAATCTCTCAATGTAGCAGACCTAAATTCGGGCGAGCATAAGTTTTGGTTTCGCATCGCAACGAATGCTCTCTCTCAGTGGCAACACCTACCTGTGCTAGTGTTCAAAGGTGAAAAACCTGGCAAGAAGATCATGATTACCGCAGGGGTTCATGGTGATGAGTACAATGGTGTGTTAGCAGCGCAGAAAACTGCTCGAGAGCTCATCGGCACTGAAGTCGCTGGTACTGTCACTATTGTTCCAACCATTAACATGCCTGGTATGCTAAACCACAGCCGCGATTTCTATTCCGCAGACCCTGATGCGTCTCCTGCAAACTTAAACCGCTTTTTTCCTGGTGACCAAAACGGCAATGAGGCCCAACGTTACTTATATGCATTGTGGAATGATTTGCTCAAGCCAAATGCTGATTTAGCCATTGACGTTCACACTCAAACCAGTGGTGCTGCCTATCCACTTTACGTGTTTGCAGATTTCCGAATCGAGCAATCATTAGAAATGGCTCGCCTCATTAATCCTGATGCGATTTTAAATGATCCTGGAGATGCTGGCGTCCTTGAAACGGTCTGGAATAACCATGGTGTCCCAAGCATTACTGTTGAAGTAGGTATGGGGCGATACACCGAGCGAGAACTTATCAGTCGAACTGTAACAGGCATTTTTAATGTGCTGAAAAAGCATAACATTGTTGAAGGTGATATGGACCCTATTACGTCATGCTTGGAAGGAAACGAAATCATCAGTGTGAAAGCGACACACGGCGGCTTTGTACTGCCTCATGTCAGTTTGATGGAATTTGTCGAGCAAGGTCAACTTCTTGCGATTCAATACGACAGCTTTGGCGCTGAGATTAAACGCTACACCGCCCCAACAAGCGGCACAGTACTTAGCCACAATGTTGAATCTATTCGAGCACCAGGTTCCCTGATCGTTCGTTTGATTAAGTAAACCATAACCGTTTGTTGATAGAGCAACCTTTCGACGCTCACTCAAATTTATATAAGCCCCATCACGAGTAATCACAAATGATGGGGCTATATCCATTTTGACCACATTAAGTTACGCCGTAACAAATTACTGTTAAGCGAAATGACAAACTGATCTCTTAATTAGGAAGCTTCCCCTCTGTCCGCTTTTTCAGCCACGCTGATGAACTTAAAGCTGCCGTTGTTTCTCTTGTTCAACAAAAATGAGCTCGTCGATAGCGAAACCTTTCTCTTTAGCTACGTACTTAAAGCGCTCCACTACTTTCTCATCAACATTAGGAGTTCTAGACAATAGCCACAAGTAGTCGTGGTTGTAACCTGAGACAAACGCATAGTCATAGTTTTCACCTAGCTCAAACACAATGTAAGAAGAGTATATTGGCCCAAAAAAGGAAACCTTTAAGTGTCCCACCGTTTCATCTTCAACAAAATAAGCTTTGCCTTCAGCTTCTGACCACTGTCGCTCTTCTTCGGAATATCCACGGTTTATCACCTTGACCCCGCCATCCTCACGAACCTGATACTCAGCGGTAACGTTGGATAAGCCTCGCTCAAATGAATGGTCTAGGCGTGCAATCTCATACCACTTACCTAGATATGGCTCTAAATCGAAATTATTCACGGGTTCCACCCCATCCGGCTTCGAGGTACAACCAAATAAAGTTGCAAGTGACAAAAGTAAAAATATTTTTATCGATTTCATACAACACCTAAATTTTAATTAGTGATTGATTTTACTCTAGAAGATAACAAATCGATCACTAAGCCGCACCATCGCCCTCATAGGTACACATCACAATTCTTCATCATCAATAGCGCGCTGAACACCGAAACCTCGTCATCTCAGCAAATCGATAACAAGATTGCTCTATTTTTGACTTACAAGCTGACCATGCTTGTACATTTTGTCAGCATTTAACCCTATGCATATAGAAACTTTGCACAACATAGACATTCGTAGGCATATCACCCTCCTATAATACGTTGCGTTATAGACAGAGGTTATTGTTATGAAATTAAAAACAGTGTCAGTTTGTGCACTTTTGGTGTTACTTGCAGGTTGTCAGCAGGAAAAGCCGAGCGAAACGACACAATTAACGACCTCGGCAGATGTATGTAATGCACAAGGAAACATGCCAGGTGGGTGGAATGAGTTTAACGCGACCCCTGATGCACAAAAGGCAATGGCCTTTGTTTTAAAGAAAATGGACACAATAGCGTCGTTTAAACAAATACTGAATGTTCACGCGCAAATCGTTAGCGGCGTCAACTATGCTATTGAGTTTGAATTGGATGATGGCTCTGTTTGGAACACGATTGTTTATCGCAACCTCGATGGCGAATATGCGATTACCCAATCGCCAAAAGAAGGCCACTTTTGCGAACAGTAGCGACTTAGTCAGAAAGCCCCTAACAATAGGGGCTTTTTGATCTAACAGTAATCACTGAATTAGACAGCGAAGCGACATTGAGATTTAATCGACACCGTTGAACCAAGTCTTGATGGTTCAACATCAATCCTCTGCGCCATTTGCTCTTTCAGCTCAGAAACGTGAGAAATAACACCGATCATGCGCCCAGTCTGTTGCAGGTCCACTAGCGTTTGAATAGCAAGATCTAAAGACTCTGGGTCTAAACTACCGAAGCCCTCATCAATAAATAAAGTGTCTAAACGGATACCGCCACTATAGGATTGCACAACATCCGACAAACCAAGTGCCAGAGCAAGCGCTGCCATAAATGATTCACCGCCGGAAAGTGTCGCAACATCACGCGTTTTTCCTGTGTAGCCATCTTCAACCATTAAATCTAAGCCGCGACCCGCAGCGCCTTTGAAGCCCTCTGTTTTTCGAGCAAGAATATAGCGCCCTTTACTCATAAGGCTTAAGCGTTGAGAGGCCTGAATCAGCACATCATCCAACAGTACACCAAGAACAAAGCGATGTAGGCTAACCCTGCTGCCTGTTTTACCGCTAGCAACGTCGTACAACGTACCAAAGACTTTGTATTCTTCTTCTAACTTACTATTTTTCTCATGCAACACGGCAATATCTTTACGAACCTTTTCAAGACGTTCAAATATTGAGCGTGTGGTATCAAGTTGATTCCTTACTTCAATATATTGCGCCTGCAGAGTGGTTAACCTATCGTTAAACGACTCTAAATTAGGCCTTTCAAGATCTTTCAATGCATGATTTAAATCATGTAGTGTTTGCTCAAGCTTGGTTTGTGCCTGTTTGAAGCTGTCTATTTCTTGCTGCCAGGCTTGAAGTTCATCATCTCCCACTCGACTACTTAGATAATGGCTTTCATCCTCAAATTTACTCGCCTGTAGTGCCTCATTCCACGCTAATTCTGCTTGGCTAAGTTTTTGCTCTGACTCAGATAACCACTGCTTGTTCGTCGCTAAGTGACTTTCCGCATTTGATTTCTCCAATATCGCTTGCTGCAAAGCGGTTTGCGCCTTTTCTAAGCCTGTGTTCAAACTCAGAATTTGCTCTTTTGTCAGCAAAATTTCACGTTCAAGCAAGTCAGCGGAACTGTATTTTGGGTCAATAGAAGCTTGTAATTGAGCCAATTGTTCTTGGTTCGCTTTAACGGTTGATTCATTTGCCGCCATTTTATTCTGCAGCTCATGAATTTTATTTTCACCCACGACGCAGCGTTGATTAAGCTGTTCAACGTTCTTTTCTAGCTTTTCAATATCAATAGCTTGTAGACGTAGGAGTTGAGCATTGATCGCTTGCAAATCATTTTGAACCGTCGAGATCTCAGATGTAGCATACTCACCCAACTCCTCTTTCAACTGGTTACACTGATTCTGATACTGACTAATGACAACGTTATGTTGTTCTAGCTGATTGCTTAGTTGGTTCAACAAGGTTTGAGCTTCTCGCTCTTTAGCTCTAGCCGCCTGAACTTGCTCTTTTGTAACGGCTTCTTCAACAAACGTTGCGGGGTTAGGATGCGTTTCGCTACCACACACCGGGCATGCTTCACCTGCTTTTAGTCGCTGCGCTAATACTGCCGCTTGAGCGTTGTGCCACTTAAGCTCTATCGTATCAGCGGCTTGTTGACGCTGCATATAGCGCTGACTGGCTTCGTGTAGTGACTGCTGCTTGCCTACAGTTAGCGCATTGAGTTTAGAGAGCTCTAAAGTAAGATCATGCAGCTTTTGTAGATCCTGTAACAGCCGTTGTTTTTGTTTTATTTCCGCATCGATGCTGCCAATAAGCGCAACATCAACTCGTGCTTTCTCTAGCTCCTTCTGTCCCTGCTGGGCCTGTAACGTTAACTTATCTTTTAGTTCTATGTACTGTTTTAACGTTGCTTCAAATTGTTGTTTTTGTTGATAACCCGCCGTTATTTTACTTTCCAAATTGTCTTTCTCGACCAACTTGTTTTTCATACTTTCAAGCTGATACTGCAGTTGCGTTAACTGCGGGACCTTTGCCGCTGCCTCTTTTGCACTTTGCTGCAAGTTTTCTTGTTCTCTCGCAACGACATTAGCTTTTTCGAGACTCTCTTCCAAAGCTACGATTTTTTGCCTAAGCTCTTGCGTTTGAGCTTTTGCATTTTGTAATGAGATGTAGGGCAACTCTATCTTATTGGCATTTTTAGCGTTTTCTAATTGCTGTTGACGAGCTTTTATCGAATCTGCGTGTTCTAGATGCAGCTTGAGTGCGCTTTCTGCTTGCTCTCGTTTCGAAAACTCTCCATTCAAGGTTTCCGCTTTTTGCAATTCAGATTTAGCAGTATTGAGCTTATCTAACGCTGCTTGCTCATTCTTTTTATCAGACTCTAATTGCTTAGTTACTTGTTCCAGTTGTTGTAATAGTTCTTGTTCAGAACTCGCTTCTGCAACTTGTAAAGCACCTCGAATTTGATTATCAAATTCGCCTTTCGCTTTACTAATTGCACTCGCTTTATCTTTGAGCGCGTACTCAATTTTTTTATATATGTCAGTTTGAAAGAGCTGGCCAAAAATTTCTTCACGCTCTTTAGAGCTAGCAAGCAACAGTTCTCGGAATTTTCCTTGAGGCAACACCATAACTTGACGAAATTGAGTTTCATTCAAGCCAATAATATTGCTAACTTCAGTTTTAACCTGAGTCGTCTTGCTGGTGATAAGCGTTTCAGTCTCACCGAGTTCATAAAGAGCCGCAGTGTGCTTTTTAATCGTCATCCCTTCACCACGGGCCTTGGGCGCTTCCTGCTCAGGGGATCGAACAACTCGGTATTGTTTGCCGTGTAACGAAAATTCGAGAACTACTTCGGTTGGTAAGTCTTGCGCGGATAAGTCACACCGCATCTGAATACCTTGTCGCTCATTACCTGTGGTTTCACCATAAAGGGCGAAGCAAATGGCATCTAAGATCGACGTTTTACCGGAACCTGTAGGACCATTAATCAAAAATAGAGGGTTACTGCCAAGCTTCTCAAAATGAATGATTTCAGTTTTTGCAAACGGACCAAAGGCTTGCATGGTTAGTTTAATTGGTTTCATCTTTGGTCCCTATTGCTGTGATAATTGCTTAATAATGTCAGTAACAGCTTGCTTTTGCTCTTTAGACAACTGGCTATCTTGCGCCTCAATAAAAAAATCTCCGAACATATCAATTTCGCTTCGCGCCAACTTTGCTTGCGCCATTTCCTGCTCTACCCCAATTAACATGCCAGGTTTCTCAAGGTGTAAAACGTTTGGATACACTGAACGAAGTTTTTCCATTGGGTTTAAAATCGCATGTTTATCCATCAAACGAACTAACAAATAATCTTCATTCTTGGGGTCTGTTTTCCCTTGCTCAATAACTTTATCCAGCTCGCCCTCTACAATACGCATTTCATGAGGAGCCGTAAGATCAATATGCTTTGCAGAAACGAATCCTTTCTTGTCCAGTTCAACTAACGTGAAACCTTTTCTCTGGTTCTGTTCACCAAAGCTATACTTCATGAGAGAGCCAGAGTAACGGATATGCTCTGCGCCTTTCTTTTGAGGCTGATGCAAATGACCAAGTGCGACGTAGTCAAAATCTAAGAAGTGTTCATGACTCACGCGATCAGAACCACCAATAGATAATGGTCGTTCAGAGTCTGACTCGATAGCCCCATCAACAAAACAGTGACTCACGAGCACGCGCTTTTGCTTAGAGATAAAGCGCTCTTTAATTTGCTCAACAAGCAATTGATGAGCCTCATCATGAGTGGATACCGAGGCTTTGTAGGCAAACCTGACCTGTTCAGGGTCGTTATAAGGCATACCATAAAACGCGACCTCGTCCGCAGAGTCCGTTTTTATGATGATGGGAGTGAGCATATCTTCAAAGTTGCTAACAATATGGAGACCTGCATTTTTCATTTGCTCTGAGCCGAAACCTAGCCTTTCTGCACCATCATGGTTGCCAGATATAAATATCATTGGTGTTTCTAACTCGGTACAAATGCGTTTCACGACTCGATCTAACAGTTCTATTGCAACCGTTGGTGGCACCGAACGGTCATAGATATCTCCCGCCACTACAACTGCATCGACGGGGTTGCGTTCAATATAGTTAATCAGTTGTTCGAGTACTGCTTGTTGATCTTCGAGTAGTGATACGTTGTGGAATTGTCGACCAAGATGCCAATCTGAGGTGTGGATAAACTTCATTCGAATTCACTTTCCGCCAATTCTATGAGTAGGCTTGCTTCTGTCAGAGTCCATGTACCGTTTATAAAAAGGAATGCGTCACGGGTGGGATCTCGAACAAGCCAAAACTCAAGTTATTTTATATCGGTAAGGATATCTTGAGTCGAACAGCTTTTCATGTGGTTTGTGTTCTATGGCTGGCTATTTAATCAGAAAGCGAGAAGAACACTGTAAAAACGCGGTGAGCAAAGCTATTTTGAAAAGCAAGCTGCGCCTAGTCATTCTCCAAACATCATTAAAGGGCCAGTTTCGAGTCAATCCCCCATAACATTTGCATCACTAAAACCTCAGCTACTAGAAGGAAAAGCAATAGCCAGACCTATTCGCTACGCCAATTGTATATTACTCCTACCGCATAGCCATCTGGCTCGATGTCGGCTTGCAAAACGTGAAAGTCTGGGCAGGGGCTGCTTCTTTGAAGCTCATCAATCACTAACGCTTTTAAAACTCCGCCACATGCACCCAATCCGCCAAGTTTTATATCAACAAATTGATACTGAGTTTGATCGGTCACCCACGGAGACAAGAATTGCATTGAGTTTAACCATTGCGGCTCTTCCTCATTAACGGATAAATACAATTGACTGAGTGGATGTTCACAACTTACTCCTAATTGCTTAAACACCTTGTCCACGGCGATGCGTTGTTGTTTGGCATCTAAATCAATTCGAACAACATCAGGCACAAGACCTGAATGTCGAAAAAAACACTTGGTTAAAATGATAGAGCTTTGAGGTTTGACATGCCCTTCTACATCGCTCGTAACCTCTATAGCCAGTATCCAAGTCGCTTGCGTTTCATTAACTTCACGATTTATCCGATTTAGTGCCATCAAAAATGCAGCTTGGCCATAAGGATAAAAGTAAATTTCAGTATTGACAGTTTGGCCAACGAAAATAGAAAGCTCGCTTATCAATGCTTTAAGCAAGCTTTTGTCTACCGAAGATGGTAAAAGAACACAGAGATTCCCTTTGATATCAACTTGCTCAAGACTCTCGCGCTCAGAGCGCACGAGGCTTAATATATGCTCATCTATTGATTGAGCAAAGTCAGGGGGTCGGATTTCCTCGGACAATCTAAAAGAATCATCAGCTATCTCGCGAACGGTGTGTGAACGGCCATTAAAGGATAGAAGATGCGTTTGAAATGCGAGTGGCATCTAGCCTCCGATTAAAACCGTAGGCATACCAGATAGAATTTTGCCACCATGAGACGTTGAATCGCCGACTCTTGCGGCTGGTTTACCGTTGATTGTTACGCTAGAAGAACCTGCTGAGATACTATCCGGAGGACCGATACAAATAAGCTTGTCGCCTTGTCTTGCCGCAGGTATCCCGCCAATCGTTACGTTTGGTGAACCAACAACGACGGGACCACCGACATGCGGTATCTTTCCTGTTTTTTTAGGGCAAAGATGAAAGCTGCCCAAAATTGCGGCTGGTTTACCCACTTTAAATCACCTTAGTTCAATGAAATTTGCCCAGCTTTAAGAGCAATAGCTGAGCCGTTAATGGATATTTTATTACCTTTGATATTGATTTCTCCAGAGCTAGACATCTGAATAGAAGCACCACCTACTTTGATCTCGACGCTCTTTCCTGCATTAAAAGACAGTACTTCACCCGTTTCATTCGAAAAGTTTTTACCTACTTTCAAGCTCGCGTTCTGACCAACCTCTTGATTAACATCATTGGTCACTTTTTCGGTTTTACTGTTTTCAACGGCGATATCAACACAGTCTTCAACTAGCATTTGGAACAGTTTTTCAGCATGAAGATAAATGTGCTCTTCACCAGGCTTATCATCGAAGCGCAACTCATTAAAATTGGATGTACCTTTTTGTACAGAGCGTGATTTATAACCACTCTGAGAACTTTGCTCTGGTAAAGCGTAAGGAGGGAGTTGACTACCGTTATATAGTGACCCCGTAACGATTGGTTGATCAGGGTCTCCGTTGACAAACTCGACGATGACCTCTTGTCCGACTCTAGGGTGAAACACCGACCCCCATCCGTTACCTGCGATATTTTGCGCAACACGAATCCAACATGAACTATTTACATCGTATTTACCAACACGGTCCCAGTGAAACTGAACTTTGATACGGCCATGTTTGTCTATGTAAATTTCACCATCTTTGTTCCCCGTAACTATTGCAGTTTGCAAACCTTTCATCTGAGGTTTCGGATAGTTAACTGAAGGACGAAGGATTGTCTTTGAGTCAACACAACTAAACGAGACTTTGACACCTTGCGCACCGGTGCCACCTTGACCAGTCTGGTTATAAACAGCAGCAGACAAAAAAACAGAAGACAGTACATATTCTTTGCCAACTCGAGATTTATCTTCATGTTTTTTAAACTTGAAGCACTTGCCTACGCTGAATGTTCTGCACGTAGCCTCGCCACGACACAAATATGCATTTTGCTGTAGTGCTTCTATTGCATGCGTGTTTCTCAGTGCGTATTGATCATTGCTCTCCATTTCACCCATGTATTCAAAATACTCGCTTTCAGGCACTGTAAAAAAATCACTTTCACCCTTTGCAGTATTTTTAGGATTCGAAGAAGGCTTGAGCATGTTATAGCCTGACTTTTGACTCGCTTTAGTAGTCAGAATTTGCGTTTCATGCCAAGAAGAAATGTGGCTAGATTTCGCCGTACCTGTATCAAAATCGACTAAAAACTCAGTACCCGGCTTATAAAAACTGATGTCATCAAAAATATTGAGCGTATGGGCAGACTTAGTATGTGTAAAAAAAAATGATAGCCCCTCTTCCGATAACAGACGTCGAACAAATTCAAGATCTGATTCTTCATATTGTACTTTGTACGTGTATTTAGGATAGGACTTGGTTAGCTCAAAACTAAAGGCAACACTATGCTCCGATAGTACTTCAGAGATAATTTCCTTTATATCTTTATGCTGAAATATTCTGCAATTTTTTCGATATTCAGCGAAACGTAATTTAGGCTCTATTAATAATTCTATGTTTTTATAATTTTCGCCTTTATGTGTATTAGAAACCCTTTTCCCTTCTAATCTTGCAGCAGAAACGTAACCATGCATATAACGAGGATTTGAAGAAACATCCTCATTATTTTCAAGGGTAATGGTAACTTCCTTACCAATAATTTCGTTTAACTCACTTCGTTGATCATTAAAGTAAGCTTTAGCACGCAATGAAAAAAGTTCTGAGATCTCTTCTTTATACTCAAACGAGTTTAGTATGATGGCATCTTTACCGAATGGGGAAGAAATTCGGATGAAATTGTTATCTTGAGTTGCTCTTTTCATTAAATACTTCTTTCAAAAAAATGCGGAGGAATACTCCCCCGCATGAAAATTACATTTGTTGACCTTTAACACCGCTGTAGCCGTATACCAATGGAGCAGAAGTGTTGTTCTTATCGTCAGTAGGAGTCACTGTCATCATCATTTCTGTGTAAGAAATTGTGATAGTTTCAACTGGACGATCGTCTTGGATAGAAACTGAGTAGTTAGAAATCATCGCATCAGTCAGTTCGATCTTCATGATCTCTTCAACCTTCTCACCCTGCTTAGTAATATGGAAAACCGCTGGTTTACCTTTACCAATCGTCGCTTCTTTAAATAAGTCAGGAGAAGAACGGTCTTGAAGTTTAGTGATAGTCAAATCATATAGACGAGTAGCGCTCGCTTCACGGTCCATCGCTGTACCAGTGTATGATGAGATCTCACGACCTACACTCCAATCTACAGATAGTAGTGTAATCAAATCTTTGTATTGCTCGGCTGTTGCCTCACCCTTAATATCTGCGTATTTAAGATACGTATTAGACTGCATGCTAATCTCCTATAGCATTATTAATTGACATATATCGTAGTAATTTAATTATCTGACGTTTGGTGATAATTAGTGATTAATGTATCAAAAACTTCATTTTAAATACGCCCTGTTATATCTTTAAATAAGATTTAATTTAAGCGTTTTTTATAAAAAATAATAGTTAATATGAACCAACTCCCAATTATTATTGAGAGTGTAAAGGATGTTAAACTATTGAGACATCAAGTCCACTAGTTGTACCTTTAACAATAATTTCATCAAACGTCTTATCATTAAGAATTGCATGCAATATTTCATGAGAAATCTTCGGAAGCAATGTATTTTCTATGGTTGTTTGTACCACACGCGCACCACTGCCAGACTCATTGCTATTGTCTACAATATCATTAATTAGTTCCTCATCAAAAAACAGGTCAGCGTTATAGTGCTTACGAATACGAGTCGTAATTTTATCCAACTTTAATTTTGTTATTTCTATCAATACTTTTCTTGATAGAGGCAAATAAGGTAATACGTTCACACGCCCTAAAAATGCAGGTTTAAAGTCGACCAACAAATCATCGCGTAAAGCATCTTTTAGTGCTGACGGCTCAGGAGATAAATCAGGATCAGAATACAAAGACATCGTCGTTTCGGTCCCTGTGTTCGCGGTCATAATAATAATAGTGTTTTTAAAGTCTATATCTCGACCTTCACCGTCTTTAATTGAGCCTTTATCAAACACCTGATAAAAAATATCTTGAACACCAGGGTGCGCTTTTTCCATTTCATCGAGGAGAATTACACTATAAGGTTTACGTCTAACAGCTTCAGTCAGTACACCTCCTTCTCCATAACCGACATAACCAGGAGGAGAACCTAATAGCAATGAGACTTTATGCTCTTCCTTAAATTCCGACATATTGATAGTCGTGACATTTTCTTCACTACCATAGACTTTCTCTGCAATCGCCAAAGCCGATTCGGTTTTACCCACTCCGCTTGGTCCGGTTAGGAGAAATACACCATTTGGTCGTGTCTCATCCGTGAGCTGCGCACTCGCGGTTTTTATCACTTCAGACATGAGCTCTAAAGCGTGATCCTGCCCGACAACTCGCTTACACAAACTTTCTTTCAAACCCAATACTGCTTGGATTTCATCATCCTGAAGTTTACCTAGCGGTATACCGGTCCAATCCGAAATAACTTCTGCGATTAGCGCTTCATTTACATGCGAAAAAACTAAGGGCTGTGAGTTAGCGGAAAGGTTATTTTCAAGCTCTTGTAACTTGTCTCTAGCAGTTTCAGAACCCTCCTGGATTATTTGGGTTCTAAGTGACTTAGCTTCATTTACCCATTCTTTTTCTTTTTCCCAAAGTACTTCTAATTCAATAATGTCATTAGATAGCGCATCAATCTCTTTTCGGACACCTTGCAGCTGCACATCAAGAGATGCTCCTAGCCGACTCTCTTGGCTAAGATGCTCATACTCAGCTTGCTTTGCTTTAAGTTTGTTTCTTTTCGCATCTAGGCCTCCCGGTGTAGATGACTGACTTAACGCAACTCGAGAACAGGCCGTATCCAAAACAGAAACCGCTTTATCTGGCAGTTGACGACCATTAATGTATCGAGCTGACAGTTGGACCGCTGCATTGAGAGCTTGGTTAGTGATATGAACATCGTGGTGTTGTGCCATTACATCAAGTAAGCCTCGTAACATTTCGATCGCGAGTTCAGGGGCAGGCTCATCAACCTTTACGACTTGAAAACGCCTAGTTAAAGCTGCATCTTTTTCAAAATACTTTTTATACTCTGCCCACGTTGTTGCTGCGATCGTTCTGAGTTCACCTCTCGCTAATGCTGGCTTCAGAATATTCGCCGCATCACCTTGGCCCGCTTGCCCACCACCGCCAATTAGGCCATGAGCTTCATCAATGAACAATATAATAGGCTGTGGAGCGTCGTTTACTTCCTTAACAAGGTTCTTAAGCCTGTTTTCAAACTCACCTTTCATGCCTGCGCCGGCTTGCAGTAACGCCAAATCCAGAGACTTAATTGCCACATTTTGCAGAGCGGGAGGTACATCGCCATCAATGATCTTTTGCGCCAAACCTTCAACAACGGCTGTTTTTCCAACACCAGCTTCTCCCGTAAGAATCGGGTTGTTTTGTCGGCGTCTTAATAAAATATCGATCATTAGGCGAATTTCATTATCTCTACCAATCACCGGATCTATTTTACCTTCCCTAGCTTGCTCAGTAAGGTCTGTTGTAAATTGATTCAAGGCGGAATTCGCGTTTGACTGCGCTAAGTCATTCGATCTTGATTGAGGCGCATTACTTTCTTTAAAGTTCAATAAGCGAGATGGTTCTATCTTGTTTAGTTCAGGACTAATCGAACCAGCCATGTTGACTAACGTATCATCAGACAAGTAGGCAAATAAAAGATGGATGCACCCCAACTGTTCTTGATTGAATTCAATGGTTGCAGACAACAAGGCATTTTGCATAACAGTCACCGTATGAGCTGATAGCCCAGGCACCGACTGGCATCCTGTTTTGTATTTTTCTAATGCCTTTTGAATATCGGTTTCAACCTTGATTTTATCGACATCAAATTCGTCAAAAACTTCAGAGTAAATATCGTCAGGATGGCGGATAATCATCATTAACCAGTGAGACATTTCAATACTGTGATGAGTTCGGGAGCTTGCCATCGCAGCTGCCTGTTCAAGTGTTTCCTTAGCCTGAGGAGACAATCTTTCGACCAACGCTGAAAGTGAGAGTGAAGCCATTACATTTCCTTTAAATAGTAATTGTTATAGTTCGATCTTTTGTACGTTCGTGTTTTTTAAGCACAGAACCAATACCTAACTGCCCCTGCTGTTTCGATAAACAAGCTTGTGGTAGCAAACTATGTTTGGTGGTGAGCTGCCACTTCAGTTGTTTATGTTTTCCAATCAACTCATAAGCAGCGTTCTTAATGATTGCTATATTGGGTTGGTTAGGAAGCAATTTACTAACTAGCTGTTTATCTTTTGGCAGAAATTCTATTGTTGTCCCCGCGTTGATGTTCCATGCTTTCGAACCCAAAGACGCTCCTAAACCAAGTTGAGCAAACTGCCCTTCAGGCATAGTTCGGGATGCAAGGCGTGTTTGCTCTTCTTTCGTAAGGTGTAACCATTGTCCTTGAAATTCATGAACTTTTACTTGGCATCCAGATAAACATTCAAGAATACTTTTCAGTCCACCTTTACTTCTCACTGGTGAAGCAAACACACCACCATAGTGCCGGGACAGTGAACTCCCTTTCCCAGTTAATGCCGATTTACAGCTTTCTAACGGCGAACGCGCGCCCTGCGCATGCGCACGAGACTGAACAGTCAGCTGACTCAGTTGCCAACATCGATAATAAAGAGATAATAAGCGATGATTGAAAATATCGTAGAAGTCCACCATAGCCGTATCGCCTTCTTTTTGGCGATGTAAAGCTAATTCACTATAGTGCTGGGGAAGCACACCTTGCTCACCCGTTAGGCCTATTAAATTGGTCTCAATCTCTAACTTGCTGTCATCTATATTTTTCAGTTCACAAAGCTGAGCATTTTCAAAACCTAATGATGGATTAACCTTTAAGTTTAGCTTTTCATGCTTCGGTAACGCATCTGTTCCTATTTGCGCCTCTGCTTGCAGAACTTCGTGTTCAATAAGATGAATCGCTTCAAACAATGGATGTTGCTTTAATTCTCGATAAAATTGTTCCGCGCTCATAGCAACACCTTATCGCCAGTTAATGCGGGCCATAGGTGGAAAGACTTTCCCGTGGACTTAATTCTTATTTCTAACTGCGTAAAAATGTTAATTTCAGCATATTGCGAGAAGTAAACAGATAAAACACTACCTAAGAGAAAGATCTGCTCTTTAGGTAAAATTTGATCAGAAACCGTCAAAATAATTTTTATACCGTGCGCAAATCCAACTTTGCCTTTCTGACTAATTCTTCCTGTAGTAGGCTCAAACTCTAACTTAGTTAAAGCATCGATTACCGCTTTCGTTTCTGCTGTCCCAGAAAATGCATAGAGATTAAGGGTCTGCTTCAAAGTTGCTAAACCATCTTCCTCGGTAAAATGGTTTAAAGTTAAAAGCTTAGTTAACTGCCATCGTGTGCTTTCATCCATTTCTGGCCGAATAGTTTCTGATAAAGAAACTAAACAACGAACAGATTCGAAATTGTCATTTACCTCCGGTAAAGATACTTGCGGCAGCCCACCTCCAAATGGAAGTTTCTGCGCTAAGTTGCGGTTACAGCACTCAGCTTCCACGTACATTAACCAGTTTTCCCGGCTATCCGGGCTGAACAATTGATGTTTTTTATCAACAAAAGAAATGTAAGTTTCTCTACCTGGCTCATCATACCCACCAGCCCAGTTCTTATCCTCACGTCTCATCAACCAATAAATCTCACTAGTGTTTGTATAATGCGTGTGCTCACCAGCGTGATAACATGGCAAATTGTGGTACGTTTTGTTCCAGTTTCTCAACGTTACGTCAGAAATTGAGACAACCTCATTACTTTCAGATTCTTGGTATTGTGGAGACAAGTGGTAATCGTATTCAGTTGGTAGAATACGCTTAGGCTCCATAATACTTTTAAATAAGTTGATTACAGGCACACAACCTACCATTAAGCTTTCTTCGTCCACTTGCTTTGGAAGCCAGTCATCGTTGGTATCAAAGTAAAAATACAGTTCGACTTGCTCTCCAAGATCTAGCTCAGATAATCCAAGTTCGGTGATATCAAAGAACATAAACTTCTCAGGAAAGTGCAAATACTCAACAAGTAATCTTGCTCCTGAAAAGCTTCTTTTACTGTATGGCACAACTTTCTCATCTTCTGAAAATCCTACTTCAGAAAGATGTCTTTTGGTTAAAGGACGAACTTCTTTGCCATCCACAACAACAGATAAACCAATTAGGTTTTGAAACAGCATTTGGTAGAGCTTAAAAGTCAATTGAGATTGACCGTTTAAATAGAAGCGCAGCCGTTCTATCCCCATTTCACCAAGAGGAGTCTCTTCATCTTGAGCCGTGAGCTGTACTTTCAAAACTGAATGAGCATTGCTTTCCCATCGTGAGCCAACTGGCTTGAAAGGCGCATTTTTAAAAACGCCAGAGGTCACATCAACAGGATACATTCTGACCGGATAACAA
Source organism: Vibrio sp. 1978 (assembly GCF_033344345.1). Classification (NCBI taxonomy): domain Bacteria; kingdom Pseudomonadati; phylum Pseudomonadota; class Gammaproteobacteria; order Vibrionales; family Vibrionaceae; genus Vibrio; species Vibrio sp. 1978. The sequence goes on along the minus strand of NZ_JAWPOP010000001.1, from coordinate 418,307 downwards.
GTTCTAAACTCGCATTCATGATATCCAGTAGCACCGATAACAACTCGCTCGCCTTCTTCTACATCAAAATAAGAGGAAGTGGAGTTAGAACAGCTCATTTTAATGACTGACATTGACGGGATTGGGGCGTGAAAATCCGGATATAACTGTCCCATCAAAGACTCTGTAAACTGAGGGTAACTATTGTCTAAGCTTTGTCTAATCCTTGCTGTTAGAAATGCGCAGCCTTCTAACAATCTTTCTACGTGTGGATCGTCAACCTGTTCCTCACTAATACGAAGTCTCGCGGCAATCTTGGGATACTGCTCACCAAACTCTTGCCCTTTGTGACGCAAATAAGCTAACTCGCGATTATAGTACTTGAGAAACTCTTCACTCATTTTGCTCTACTCAGTTTCATACCTAAATTTACCGGCTCTACTTCAGAATTGAATCGCACTTCATGAATACTGTTATCAATTAAGCAAGTGGCATTTATCTGTAACCTCAATACCCTATCAATAGCGTTTTTCTCGTCCGAAATCTGGACATGAGGGTTCCTTAACCTCGGCTCAAACTCTTTAATTGCATCATGAACGATGTCGCAAAGCTGATTCTGCCCTTCTTGGCTGCTATAGGGCATTGAGGAAAAATCTGGCAGCCCATAGTTCAATATTGAATAACGAACCTCTAGAAGATCATCAGGAATATTTTTCCATCCAATACGACTATTCAGCATCGACTCTAGATCTCTAAGTAAGCTGCTCAACATCTGTTGCTGGCTTGCAGGGAAGTCTTTCTCATCTCGAGTGAGAGGATCACTATCTATCAATTTGTCGAGCAGAGAAACGGTTAACGACATGATATTTCTACGCTATTTGTTTCTGTTCTAATAATGTAGTCAAATCACAGATTGGAAGCGCTGAGTCACCGACTAACCAACATTTTTGACCCAAGCCAACAAAAGATTCTTGCTCACCAATCTGCTTCCAATCCGTTTCTCGGCCTAACTTTTGTGCATCGGTCTCTGAGTCGACATACGTCAAAGGCATATGGCCTTCGCCTTCACCAAGTCCATCGATATCAAACTCGACAGGTCGCCAAATACTTTCTAACAAAGAAGTAGGTGCTTTAACTTCTAGCGTATGGATGCTCGATATGGGTACAAGAAAATAGTTACCTGCTGTAGAAAACAGTTCAATGTAACCACCTAAACGATCATCAATATCTCTAGCATCTTCGTAGTTTGTGCCGTTTACGTTAAACCCTTTAATAGTACGACGCTCTTCAATGCGATGCGATAGACGTGACGCTTCTTCGTACTCTTGATTTCCGAGAGCAAGATTAAATCGAACAAGCTCTTTAGTTAATTCCTCATCACCTAATACTTTGGCACTAGCCGCACCATTGATAAAATCCTTTCTAGCTTGAGCTGCTTTCACTAAATGTCGTAGCTGACTTGCACCAGGCAGATACTCAGGAAACAATTTAATCGATTGCATGAGCTGAGCGTCCGCACGCTCGAAGTCCCCATCAATGCAAAGAAGCTCAATGAAGGAACTTCTCAAGCTCGCATCTTTAGGGGTGGCTTTAATTTCATCAATTAATTGCTCTAGAGCGTGTTGCAATAGGCCTTGGGACAAAGCATTTTTCCATTGAGTCATTGTTATTTCCTTACACCATGTGCTCTGGTGATAATTCGGTAATTAATTTAATGCTAGATACCATTTGATCGAGTTGAAAATGCGGTCGCAAATGGATAACTGAGTAATAATGTCCAGGAGTTTCTCTTTTCTCTCGAACTGTAATTTTCGCTTCATTTAGGGGGTATTTAGCTCGAAGCTCATCAGACGCTTCATCTGATGCGGTAGTGTACTGGTGTAACCAGCGTTGAAAGTCACGCTCTAGGCTTTCTGCGTCTTGATACCCACCAATTTTGTCACGCCCCATAACCTTGAGATAATGTGCGACTCGCGATACACACAATGTGTATTGCAACATCGATGTCAGTTTTGCATTCGTTGAAATATGCTTTTCTGCGTATTGTTTGGGCTTGTAGAGAGATACATTCGAGGTCATCCCTACCATATCAGTCTCAGGTATTGGAGAAATAGAAATAAAACCGCACTCAGACAATTCTTGTTCTTTTCTCTCAGTGATTTTCAAGTTTAACGGACATCTTTCACGATCATTCTTGCCATTAACACGCATCGTGCTCCTTGTAGGAGCGACGATAATACCCTGACTGTAATCGCCTTGTTTAATCCCTCGCATATGCGTGAACCAACCATGTTCCTGAAATGCTCTAATTGATACAGCAGCAAAACAGTACGCACTACTCCCCCATAGCAAATCTCGGTTGGAGTCGTAGATGTGTTCTTGAAAATTGAATTTATCATTCCGCGAGCCATCACTTTTGTATGGCTGACGGAACAAGACGTTAGGTGCAGTCAAACCAATAAATTTAGCGTCATCGTTATCTCTCAAACTACGCCACTTTGCATAATCTTCCTGTTCAAATTGGGCTGCTATATCTCTTATCGCAGAGAGTTGAGCGAAACTATCAACACCAAACATCTCTGGCGATGCAGACATGATAAATGGGCTGAATGCTGCAGCTGCAGACTGAGAGATCTTACTCAACACAGACAGATCTCTATCAAAATAATTTTTACTAGGATCACAGCGAAGCTGATAATCTCCAACCACCACACCAAAGGGCTCTCCCCCTGCCATGCCATATTCATTTTGATAGAGCAACTTAAATAGTGCTGATTGGTCAAACTCGATGGCTTTTAAAGCATCTTTACTGATTTCATTCCATGTCGCCGTTAAAACCTTAACTTTTACAGAGTCCGATGAACGAGAATCAACCTGTTCACATAAATACCTAACTCCAACCCACCCCCTTTCGAGCTGTTGAAACTCAGGATGATGTAATATTTCATTTAGTTGAGATTCTAATAGCTCATCAATGCGGTTAATTGTGTTCATCACACTATGACGAAAGCTGTCCAAATCTCTTGAACGTGTACCTTCTAGCCAAATTCGAGCTGACGATACAAGATCAGAAGATTCATTGAATCGAGTCAACCACGGGCTATCAAGTTCAGCATAGCCTCCGGTACTGAACTCATGTTTTAGCTTGCTAGGGTCGCGAAAGTTAAGTGACACTGCTAATTCCATCTAGAACATAAAGATTGGTCATGGCTGGCCTTTCGACCAGCCAATTCATTTCTTATCCACCTGACTGAGGGATCTTTGCCACAAGTCGCAAAGATGTGGTCAGTTCTTCCATTTGTAACCAAGGCTTCAGCCATGCTACGGCATTGTAAGAACCAGGTGCGCCAGGAATTTCCTTAACCTGAACACGAGCGTCTGCTAGAGGGTATTTCGCTCTGATCTCTTGACCACCGCCTTCAGAAGCATTGACGTAACCTAGGATCCAGCGGTTCAGCCAAGACTCAACGTCTTCTGCTTCCATAAAGCTACCAATTTTATCTCGAGCCATTACTTTCAAATAATGCGCAAAACGAGATGTTGCCATCATATAAGGTAGGCGGGCAGAAATGGCCGCATTGGCCGTTGCTTCAGGGGATTCATGGTTCGCTGGTTTTTGACAGGTTTGCGCACCAAAGAACACTGCATAGTTGGTGTTTTTGTAGTGACAAAGCGGTAAGAAACCAAGCTTACCAAGCTCCGCCTCACGTCTGTCGGTAATACCAATCTCTGTTGGGCACTTCATATCAGGGTCGCCATCATCACTCATGAAGAAATGCGTTGGCAAGTTATCCACTCGACCGCCGCCTTCTGCACCACGGATGGCAGTACAAAATCCATATTTTGAAAATGCGTCGGTTAACTTAACACCAAGAACATACGAAGAGTTCATCCAACAGTAGTCGTTATGTTCAGCGTTAACAGCAATACCTGAAACAGGATCTACTTCGAACTCTTCAAACCCAAACTCTTCGACTGGAGCGGTAGCTTGTCCGTATGGCAAACGAGCAAGGACTTTTGGCATCGTCAGACTAACGAAGCGCGAATCGGCACTCTCGCGGAACGAACGCCATTGGGCGTATTCTAGTGATTCAAATACCTTATCTAGGTCGCGTGGTTTTGACAACTCAGTCCACTCATCAAAGCCGAATAGTGCTGGTGAAGCCGCGGACAAGAATGGAGAGAAGCCAGAAGCCGCTACATTTGACATTAGGCGTAACGACTCAATATCTTCTGGGTGGTTGGTAAACTCATAGTCTCCAATCAATGCACCATACGGTTCACCACCAGCACTACCAAACTCAGACTCGTAAACCTTTTTAAAGATCTGGCTTTGATCAAACTCAACAGCTTTGCTCAAGTCTTTATGTAGCTCTTTCTTGGTCATGCTCATCATGCGAACTTTCAGAGTAGAGCTGGTCTCTGAATTCATCACTAGATAATTTAAGCCGCGCCAAGAACCTTCGAGTTTCTGTAATTCTGGGTGATGCATTACTTCAGACAACTGATCAGAAATCTGCCTATCGAGCAAATTAATCGCTTCACGAAAAGTTACTGTTAGGTTTTTGTTCCAAGTAACTGTCCCTTTCATTGCTTCTTCAGCGAGCGTTTTAATCAGCTCCTCAGCACGAGAAGCTTCGGTCTGCTTAGTCGCACCAATAGCTTGATCTAAGAATGAAGTTGTCTGTTCATTAACAGTTGGATCTAACTGTTTTTCAGCTTCAGTCGTCATTATTCCGCTCCTTCAGTACTGTCTGACTTCGCTTTCTTGCCAAGATCTAACTCGCCTGCAAGTCTTGCCAGATTGTCTGTATTGTTCAAAACATCCTCTAGGATATTTTCAAGCTCTTCTGAGCGGTCAACTTTTGTCATCAAATCACGCAGTTTATTACGCGTTTCCATCAATTGGCGTAGTGGATCAACTTGATTTACGATCGCAGCAGGCTCAAAGTCTTGCATTGATTTAAAGTTTAAATCGACCTCAAACTGTGAATCGTCATTCGCAAGCTTATTCGCAACTTTAAACTTCACCGATGGATTCATTTTTTTGAGTACATCGTCAAAGTTATCTCGATCGATCTGAATAAAACGGCGGTCTTTTAATGGCTTCAACGCTTCTGTGTTTTGACCAGCGAAGTCACCCATTACACCTACAACAAAAGGCAGTTCTTTCTTAAGAGTCGTACCTTCAGTTTCAACATCATAGGTAATGTGGACACGAGGCTTCCGTACTCGTGATAGTTTCGAGTGGATACTCGTCATACCATTCTCCCTTTATTAATTTTCATTTTGTTCTGCTATGCCAACCAAACGGAAGTAGCTTTTCTTTGCATCCCCGTCGGAGATAAGTTCCGCCAGTAACTCCGGCAGAGGCATCCCACACCAACGAATAATCTGTTCGATGGAGTAAGAAACTGGTGAGTGAGGTTCACTCTCTCGGAAGAAATCAGCTACTTGCTGCAATTGTCTAATTGCCTGCTCTCGTGATTTCATGTTTGTCGCTAATAATGCATCACAACTTTGTGAACTTAACGGTTGTTCAGAAGAAGATTCATCAAGATCCTCTAGCTCTTCAAACACGGCTTGTGGTTGATTGAAACGATCTCCTAGAAGGTGCTTTAATGCCGAGTGTATTGATTCGAGTCTTTTTGATATATAAGAGCTAGGAGTCACATCACCGACCGCTTCGTCTAATCGCTGACTGAATTCATTAAATGATTCTGTAGCGAACTCCAAATCCGTGATTAATTCTTGATAAAACGTATCAGAAGTCGACTTAACCGTAGTTATAATTTCAGGTAGCTCAACAGCCCCAAGCTCGACTCGATTTCGGCGCTTATCTTCGTCTAAGCGCTCAAGCTCTATAGCTTGCTGATATTCCCAATAGGCATAAGCTTGCTCCACGCCTAAGTCAGTCAATGGTATACAAGCAATTGGAAAAATAAGTGTTCCTTCACTATCGATACCATTGAGGCCAATAATCGCCGATATTCTTGTCTCAATACCATCTTCATCAGGCATTGGGTACAGATCATCCCAAAAGTTCTCAATTAAACTGGTTGCGAGTTTGTAGCCAACGCCCATACCACGAAAACCATACAATCGAGTTAGGGCTTCTATAAGCCAGGCAACAAATTCCAAATCTTTAGACTGATTCGTGAGTATTTCTGGGACATCTTCAATAAATACTCGCCATAAATTACTGTGGGTATAGATACTTTCTTCTTCTATAAGAGCATTACGTTCAGCGTTGCGGGCGGCCATACGCTGATCTTTCAACCGATAGTAAGAAGACTGTGGTGATACATCCTCTCTAGGATCAATACCTGTAGGATTTTCTTGAGATATAGGAGCCAACGCTTGTTCATACCAATCAAACATTTCATTACTCATAAGCTCTCCCTCTTAGAAAGACAGGTATCGTCGCGTCTTCTCTAGTTACTGTTTCGCACTCCGTTTGCGCTTGGCGAACTTTGATCAAAGCACAAGTTACGTTATCACTTGCGCCCCGAACCAAAGCCGAATGCATGAGAGCTAATCCAGCTTGGTTGACTGAGTCTGCATACAATGTCCGATGAATTTCATCACTCGTAAGTTCCTTAGAGAGTCCATCGCTACAGAGTAGAAACTGATCGCCGTCAGCCAACTGCCCTGAAACTTGATCAATAGTGACACTTTCGTCGACCCCAACAGCTCTGGTAATAACATTTGCAAGAGGGTGCGATTCGGCATCTTCAAATGCCAATAAGCCCTGATCCACTAAGTCCATGACTTGACTATGATCACGTGTTTTTTGGACAAAATTACCACTTCTAAGCTGGTAAATTCGGCTATCACCCACCCAAAGACAGTGGTAATACCCATCCTGAATAAACAACAAAACAAGTGTTGTTCCCATCGTTTTACCGTCTAAGTGATTTTGTGCGTATTGGTAAATTTCTAAGTTCGCTTCTTGAACCACTCTTCGGATATCATCGATATTAGTATTGGAGACATCCTGCATGTGGCGCGCGACTCTATCCACTAGCATCTGGCTTGCTATATCGCCAGCACTGTGTCCACCCATTCCATCGGCAACCACCCAAATATGCTGTTCTGTCATATCCAACAGAGCATCCTCGTTATAAGGGCGTACTTTTCCTGCGTGCGATTTAGCAAAGGTAAAATAGTTCCAATTCATTCTTCTATCCTACCAATTCCACTTTTTCCAGCCGCCATCAAGCATGGCTGAAAACTGACCAATTGAAGGAAATCCACTAGTAATGAACATGCATGGTTCAACCTTCGTTGAACCTTCAGTCCACCAAAAACATGGTTTACTCAATTTTTCTTTAATGAGGTAATTCAAAAGCGTGTTTTGATCAGTATTGCCGTGATCATGAAAAACTGTAGATATTTGGCTTTGATAAAGAAACTCTAGAGGCTTCACTTCACTTGTTACATTCGCAACGAGGTCATTTTTTTCTTGAGTACTCTTATGCCAAACATCAAAGACAAAGTCGTCCTCAAGTACTGAAAGAGCAAGAGCGGCACTGTCCTCGGTCCAAGCTCTGTCACCCCAATATTGCGCAGCTTCACCTTTTACGGCACGAGCTATAGTAAAGAAAAAGTATCTACCGCATGCATCAACACTAGGAATCATGCTACCAATGTAGGTTGAGTCTTCTAAATAGCTAATATCCAAAGCAAAGTGCCACACAGGAGCCGTTAAAAAGTGCTCATTCCAGCTTTCACCCAGTTGTTCCCTGCTGACTGCAATAACCGCCTGTTGCCAATCATGCCAACGCTCCGAGAAATCTTGTGATAAACCATCTTTCACAAAGTCCCCTTTTGCAGGCATTTTACCGATATAGCCCCAGCCTGATGTTATAAGGTTCGTGGACATCTGAACCTCTCCATTTCATTTGACCAAAACGGATTAATGGCACTAGAAGGAATAAGCTCTAGCTGCACCTTATTTCCCTTTAAATCAATCATAACTATATTGTCTTTACGCGATTCTGGCCTTGCTTTAAGTGATTGATCCAAAAGCTTGAATATGCCCCACTCACCTTCATAGGTATGCGCAATTTCGCGTTTAGATTCAGGTGGTGTGAACACAATTCGAGTCTGATCTTGACCGGCAGGCCAACTCAACGATTTAGCTCTTGCTGGTCCATGCTTATAAACCAAATCTTGTCCACCCAACTCTAAGACAAATCGAGTAATGTGCTGGTCTAGATAAACAGGCTTCATCCCAAACTCTACGCGTAATGAATTATCAGATTCAAAGAAAGACTGCCTGATACGTTGCGCTCTTTGAAAGACCATTAGTGTTTCTGGACGAACTCCAATTTCCTTTTCTAATCGCCAACGACTTTTCGAAGTATCCACAAACGGTTCGAGGTATTCTTGGAAGAATGCGTCAAGCGTACCTCCATAACCAAAGAATCGCTTAAAGTCTTTCAATCTAACTTCTTTGCTCGCGTTGGGCTCGAATGGATATCTGCCAGCAATAGTCCGCTGATAAGGGCGGACCACCTGTGTTACCCAAAGTTGATTTAGATGATCCTTCGAACCGCTCTCCGCAAACTTAACCGACTCTTGAGAAAGCTCACCTAGCCATTGATTAAATGGTCTCGGCAAAAGTTCTTTAGCACGAGCAAAGGAAGCTGCGACATCTTGTGTAACGGTTCCATCTAAAATACTTTTGTAGGCAATTTTCTGATTGTTACCAGAGCTTGATAAGTCACTTAAATACGAACGCAAGTTAACCATTGCTTGTTGAATATCATCAAAGTCTTGCTCACCAAGGCGTAAGATCTCTGAAAAATGCGATTCGACTTCTTTACCTGGCAGAGCAACATTGAAACCGTTTTCTTCAGGTAAATACATGTCTAGTCTATCTGCCGTATTTGAAAACTTAACTTTGGCAACTTTACCAGCAACTTCAGAAGCGGCTTTTTGATTTTCTGACAATGATACTTTTGATAGAGCAACCTCTTTTTGGATTGCTCTCAACAAAGATTCGATTGGTCTTTCAACTCCAGATAAAACCCTCGCTTGCTCTGTCGCAAGTTCTAGGCTCGGAGCCTGCTTCAATTGAATATCTTCGATCAACGTTTTCCATTCATTAACATAATCTTGATAGTATCGTGACTGAACGCCTTGGATGGCACTATCTTGATCAATTTCATGAGCCTTAAGATCGTCACCATAAACCCAGTTCTCTTCCATTAGGCTTTTTACTGTACGGTTGATCTGAATCTGAAAAATGCTATGAAAACCATTGTACGTGTAGAAGCCCGAAATGCCTTGTGATAGCGGTTTTCCACTCGCTCGCTCGAACTGCTCAAGCCCTTTAGGTCCCAATACATCAGTCAAGCGAAATGAAGGTACATGACTCTTAGAAAATTGTATTTTCATTCGCTGATAAGCACGTTCAGGTAGAGACATTTGAGTCAACACTTCTCGAGCACTCGTCACAGCAGCAGTGTTGTAAGTAAAGCCTTGTCCATCGTTGCCTAATAAATATTGAGTGTGCTGTAGCAAGCGTCTTCTTAAGTCTACGTTTAGCTCACCCGGATATTGACGTTCGAAATAAAAGTTAAACCAAGCCAACACTTCATCTTGTTGATATTTGTCTGGATTGAATAACATCAAATACGTTTTTAACGTTTCGTACAAATACTCACGATGCTGTTGATTGCTCTCCATTTCTGACACCAAGCTATCAAGAAGCAGAGGGGCGTAATATTGGGTCAAAGCATCAGAATATGCATTGTTTGCCGCCTGAGACACTTTGTCTCCTTGATAGAGACCAAACCTCTTTACAGAGTCGGCATCACCGTAGTCGCTTTGCTTTCCGAGAGGAAGCGTCATCAACCTATCTAATGTTTCTACAGCTGAAACAATATCCGTTTCAAAATCTAAACTTTGAGCGCCAATCATTGCATCAATATGGCTCGCTTGTTCATTGGTATCGACAATTAACTGTGAGTTCCACTTATAACTCATAAACCAAAGCGCAGAAGCTCCTAGCAGTAGCGTTGTACATCCAATGTAAACACCTCGACGCATCCAACCTGACTGCTTTTGATAGTGACGATTAACTGTTCCTAACAGTTGCTCTTTGAAAATAACCTTGTCAAAAAGATTCTTTACGAAATAACTATGAGAACCAGTCTGACTCTTTGCTAGAGCTAAACGATTTAACCCAAGTCCATTGGTTGATTCATTCATCAGCTTATCGACTGGTAAGCCTTCTTGAACCGAACTCAACATAAACACACCACGAATCAAGGCAGGCTCTTCAAAACTGTTTTGTGCAAAAATTTCAGCTAAAAACTCGTCAAGATTAGCTTGTAGCACTCTTAATTGCTTTGGAAACTCAAAGATAAGCGCGCGTTTATCTAAATCGTCCTCTGTTTCAAGTATTCTAAGCATACGGGCATCAAGGCGCTCCAACATGCCATGAAATTCTTTGTTGAATAGAGAAATAACGCCTCTTTCATCATCCACTTCACGAGGGAACATGAAACCAAATAATTCCTCTCGCTCTTCCTTACTTAAATCGGCAAAAAACTCATTGAAACCGGCAACTAAATCCATTTTGGTGAGCAATACGTAAATCGGAAACTGCATGCCTAACTGGTTTTTCAGTTCTTGAAGTCTCGACTTAATTGCTCGAGCATGAAGACTTCGCTCGGTTCGAGTCTGAGACATCACGCTGGCTAAACTTATCGTAACAATCGCACCATTAATTGGTCTTTGCGTTCTATACTTTTTCAACAATCCTAAGAAACCATGCCACGCTTTAGAGTCGACCTTTTCTTGACTGTCTTGTGTCGTATACCGGCCAGCCGTATCTATAAGAACTGCTTTATTTGCAAACCACCAATCACAGTGGCGAGTGCCACCTACACCGGCAATAGAGTCAGAGCCAAGGCTGTCTCCTAATGGAAACTCTAACCCCGACTGCTTTAATACAGTTGTTTTCCCCGTTCCAGGAGGGCCAATCAACACATACCACGGTAAGTCATACAAGCTTCTCTTGCCTTTGTGTGTTTTCGTCACTACTTTGACAGCTTGCTCAATACGCTCGCGCATTAAGTCAATTTCACTTGCCGCTTCTTTATCTGATAGGCTATCAACCTCAAGCAACGTTTGAATACTTTCGTCTTCTCTCACCTTTTGCTTATGCTGCTTGGTAACGTTAAATATCGCCCAAAGCAACACCAACACTAGAATAGTGACTAGCCGTTGAAAGTCACTCTTTAGGGGCTCATATCCCGCTATCGCAATAAGTGGACCAACAACCCAAATGAAAATAGAACAAGCAGCGACACCTATAAGACCGAGAAACCATCTTTGAGTAAATATTCTGCCAATTTCTTTAATACGCATCTCTATCTACCTATTATTAATTCGCGACAAGAAGGTCGATTTCAATCCGGCGGTTAATAGCTCGGTTTTCATCACTACTGTTTTCAACTAATGGTCTTGCATCCCCCAATCCCTCGGGTATCACTCGCCCTTCTAATGCACTATTCGAGATCAGTTGTTCAGACATAGCAGTGGCTCGAGCTAATGATAGGTGCCAGTTCGAGGGATATTTACTCGTGAAAATAGGCCTATCGTCGGTGTGACCAGTAACAATGATCTTGCCTTGGGTCGACTCCAATGTTCTCGCAAGCTTAGAAATAACGGGTTGGATGTAAGCGACAACATCAGCACTACCTGATTCAAATAGATCTTGAGACTTTAACGAAATTCTTACCCTGTCTTGCAGCGGCTCAACATTGATTAGCCCCTTACCGATCTCAGTTGCTAGATACATTGAAATCTTTTCTGCAATTGGCGCTGATTTTGATTCTGACGTTGCATCTTGGTTAAGTTGTTGCGGTTGAATCAAATTGACTAATTGAGAAAAGGTGCGATTGGATGCCTTATTTAGCTCATAACTAAAATACATATATATGCAGACCAATAGTGCCGCCGTTACAGAACATACAACCCAAAGAGGAGCTCTATCAGAAGCCTTTGAGCCATTCAAAATGTGTTGGTCGATACTATTGCTTAGTTCCTGAGGGACTCCTCTCCCATAAGTCTTAAGAGTAGCAATAACCTGTCTTCTCAATTTCCGGTGCGATTCCAGTCCATTTTTTTCTAAACGGTATTGACCCAGAAACCCGAGAGATAAGCACACATACATTAGTTCAAGCAAATCTAAGTTCACATCTGGTTTCGCCATGCACTTATCAAGATGCTTAAAGAACGCTTCCCCACCTTGACTGCTAGCATAGAAGGAGCTAAGTAATGAATCGTGACTCCAGAATGAATTCCCACCCCAATTGGTGTTAAGGACAACTTCATCTAGTGAACAGCATAAACAATAACGAGCTGTATCAATGGTATCCAAATCAACGTCATGCTGACGTAATCGGTTCTCATAATCTCTAAGCTTTTGTGCCAATGTCTCTTTTAGAAACAACGGATCGGAATGAGTCGCTGTCGAGCGAATTTGACCGATAATAGATAACAGGCCATTCGCCTCTGCTAGTAGAGAGTTATTCCCATAAGCGACCACTGAATCATTGTTCACCAATTCAGGACTTTTTGAGATAACTACGGTATTATCCACAGACTTTTCTGATTGTGGTTTCGATGCGGGTGCTCTTCCACCCGGTGTTGGTTTTACTATCGTTTGTTCCATACAGAGCGCGCCTATTGATTAATACTCCAAAGCTCAAGTTCAGCGTTCGGAAAATGCCCTGATAGGTGAAGCGCAATACCGCCACTATCTTTTAGCCTCATCCAAAATGGCCCTTTCTTGACAACTTCGAAATAAACATAGCCCGTTTGGTAAGGAATCTGTCTCGGGACGACACTCAACGGCACTACGTTTATACCGTTGATCTGATTATTAATTAGATCGCGAATCTGTTCTGCCGGGCCAAACTTGAGTTGCGCTGGGACCAGGCGTCTTATTTCATCTGTTGTGGTGTCTGCTTTAATTGCTAGCACAAATTGGCATGACTCAAGCAAGCGTTTATCTGGAAGCGGCGTCACTTGAATACCGTATTGGCGAGGCTCCAACGGAAGTTTGGTCGCAGTTTGGTCTAGGACAACACTGAGGTACTGACTGAGTATCTGATTCAACTCGCTATAGACACTTGATACATCTAAGTGATCATACGCAAGCAAACTTGGGACTCTTTTAGTTTTATTAGAAAAAGTGGCTAACTCACCAATGTAACCTTTAAGTGTCGTCGCTAATTCCAGTGGATGTAACCTATCTAACTCACTGAAATGCTTTAACTTCGCCTCATATCGGTTCAGCATTTGGAGCATGATGAAATCAACAGCAGATGCCGATGCAGATTTACCCTTAATCAAGCGCTGTGCAATAACGTCAGCACGCATCTTTGTCATCGCGATAACGTTACGTAGATAAGCTGACATAACTTTGTCGCTAAGGAGGTTGATAAGCGGAGGAACGTACTCATCGTCTAGTATAACTTCCCCTTCAGGAGTTACCTCTTTGATCCTTAAGATAGGTAACTCCACATAACCCGCTAATTTGTCATTACTCGCTTTCAACTCTAGGTTAAGGGCTGCAACTTGGATGGTTTCTTCATCTTGTCCTGTAAGGTTATCTATCACGTCGATATCTTGAAGTACATAACGAGAGACGATCGATTCGCTTACATCCGAAACGTTTTTACCTGTAACACTTGAAAGAGGGAGAGTTATTTTTACTAACGTATTTTCAGTGTTTTTATCAATAAGTAGAGGCGAAACTGAATCGTTGGATATTAACGTATTAACCAACGTCATATCTGGCAAAACAGCTTCAAGATGCTCAAGTTCAATAAGACCATCTTTTAGCGCGTGTTTTTTTACTCGACATTTCCAAACTCCCCAATTGTAAGCCCCACCTAACTGATGTAAGCCCTTGAATTCTTGAGAGGTTGCGCGTTCTTGTTGTTGGAAGTGCTGGGGACGTAAAAACATTCCTTCGCACCAAGCCGTCTTGGAGTATTGCGTCATTTATAATTAGCCAACTAAACGTTATTTAACGACCAAAGACAGATCTTCTAACAATACTTGATATGTGTTGTAACCGGTCTTATCCACTTTAATGACTTGTCGCCAATTTGAGTTTTCAATATCTCGAAACGCTACGACAATGCCTAAATATTCTGTCTTTGGAGACATACTTGCTTGATATGTTTCTTTCTGACCTGGAGTTAATGAAACTTCATATTTATTCACTAAATCAGGTCCTAAGACTTTTTCACTTTCTTCATAAATAGAAAAAAAGTCCTGGCTTTCGAAAATGGTATTTGACGTTAATTCAAATACATACACCACTACAGGAGAAGGCCTGCCGTTTGAATCAGGATTAATGTTATGACTTGCTGCTATTTCTAAATCTGAGTATGGATCAACAACTAGGTTCGCTGCTGAGCACCCAAATAAAGCTATTGAAATTAATAACAAAATATATTGGTAAAACTTTTTCATCACCCTAATTCCTAGCCTTTGTTTTTTAATGCTAATTCATAGTGCTTAGCGAAGTCTTCTAAATAGAACGGAGACTCTTTATTGATAATATCATCGGATAGCTTTTCATGAATATCCTCAAACCTCTTCCAACTTTGAGCATATTTCCTAGCTGGAATAACCTTATTAATAACCGTGTCTTTCGCTAAAGCATCTGAGTATATAGAAGTAGGTTCAACAAGTGACATAACACTCGAAACCGTACCTTCAACACCTTTCATTAAGGCTTGCTCATGACTTTCGATGTCATTAAATGCTTCTTTAATGGCTGCATTTGGCTTTAAGAAGCTAGCGGTTTGACGGTTATATAAGTTATGAATCGCATCTTCTAAGTTTGCAGAAAACTTTAAAGGGTTATTTTCTGACTTACGAAATGCGGTATGACTAAGTCGATTTGTTTGTTTAAACACTGCTCTGTTATGCAGTGTTTCCATTAAACCAACTAGCATCAAAGAAAATGACTCCCCCAGTTGTTCGAACCATTCCTCTCGGTTATCGCTGGGAATCATCATTGGATCTATACCCACCCCTCTAACAAAAGCCGCAAGTTCACCCCCATTGGTATCAAAGTTGGGAGTCGATAGGTGTTCTGATTGTCGGTTAACTTTCGGTAAAGTTTCAGATACGGTGCTCTGTTTTTCGGGCTTTGGGATATCAATAAAATCATCGACTAAACCAATATCTAGCTGAAAGTCAGAAGGAACACTTTCGTTTAAGAGTTCACTAGCACTAAGGCCTAGGTCAACAAATTCTGCTTCCGATGGACTTGAGACTACTTCAGGGGGTGCGCTAGAAAGACTTTTACTTGTCTCAAGACTGAATACATCTGTATCTGTTTGAATAGAAACTGAAATTTGATAATCCCCTAAGCTAACCATATCGTCATCGCTTAGTGCTATTTCATTTCCTTGACCCACAGGAGTTACAGCATTATTTACAAAAGTACCATTAGTTGAGAGGTCTTTTATCAAGTATTTGTCACCAAACTTAATCAGTTCTCCGTGGGTTCCGGATACCACTCTTTCAGGATCTGGTAGTGTCCAATCACATTGTTCAGACCTACCAAATGTAACCTTGGCATGTTCATCACTTGATTCAAACACGAACTCACTCTCAATCTCTGGAGTAAATTTGTGAAAACTTGTTATGGTTAAAACCAACTTCATGTAAACCTCGCCAAAGACCTGCTAGATATTATTTTTAATTTTATTATTAACTACTTTCTTATTAACAGTAAGATTAATAAAAATCTTAATACTGCCATTGAAAATCATGCACGGAATAATGAATCATTTTTTTATCAAAGCAATCACGTATTGTTCAACAATTTTAATTATCCAACCAAGTTCAAATTTTTGACACTTAGACTTTCATCAATAAAAAAACGAATGTTAGTTTGGCCGAGAAATTCTAACATAATGACTTTTCATTGAGCAGAAAGGTATATATTCCCCCATCATTTATACGGAGTTCTTGTGATGGAAGACAGTAATAAAAACAATTCTATAAATAACGAAGAAAGCGGAGATAAAACTAAAATTGTAAAGACTCAAAAACGAGACAATGCAATTAAATCAACCAAACTCACTAATAATGAAACCTCCGTTAAAAATAAAAATGAAACAAACACAAAACTGTCTCAAAAAGAAAACACTCCGTTAGTTAATAAGAAAAAAAACAATAAAGATGACTCATTAAATAATAACAAAGATGTTATTAACGAAAGCTTAATAGGAGCGTCCGTTAAAAATCGGTATGAAATTGAGTCGGTTATTGGGCATGGTGGGCTTTGCGATGTTTACTTAGCTAAAGATAGGATTCTTGAATCTTCAGGTTCAGAAACACCCTACGTTGCGTTAAAAATATTACAGAAAGAGTTTGCTTCTCAACCAGAGACTGCACGCATGTTAATACGTGAAGCTCAACAAACTCAAAGGTTAAGCCACCCTAATATCATTAGGGTTTTTGATTTTGGTGTTGATGGCGAAATATACTTTTTAGTTATGGAGTATATTAACGGAGAAACATTAGAGAGTTTAATACAGCGTTCTAGGCCCCATGGGCTGAAGTTTAATGCAACTTTATCAATCCTAAATCAGGTACTCGATGCACTCTCATATGCTCACTCTCTTGGTGTAGTGCACGCCGACCTAAAGCCCGCTAATGTGATTTTAACGTCTGAGGGTAACGTTAAACTGCTTGATTTTGGTGTATCTAAAACACATCAATTAAAGCAGGATCAATATGCGGCTAAACGTAAATCCGAAAATGTTGAAACGCTTGGTTATACTCCCAACTATGCATCACTCAACCTGTTATCCGGTAAGGAACCGAACTTAAGCGACGATATGTTTGCTCTATTTTGTATTGCTTACGAGCTATTGAGTTGCAAACACCCTTACGCAAGAACTCCAGTTAATGAAGCTCTCAAAAAGAAGATCAAGGTCTCTAAACCAACTAACATGCCTGCATCTAAGTGGCCAATATTTTCAAGCGTATTTTCAACTGGCATTATTCCGAACGAACTGACCCCTGAGCAGTTGAAACGCAAATTGAATATGCGCTATTGGCCTATCGCTAGCGGCGCGGCAGCGAGTATATTATTAGTTAGCGGCATTGTATTTGGTTATCAGCAGCAACAAGAAACCATCACCAATTTGGAAACCGTTATTAGCAAGCAAAATGATCAAATTGCCGGACAAGAGTGGCAGCTTGATACGCCAGCAGAAAAAAGTTTGGCACTGATTGATAGTGAAAAAAGCTTACATCCAGTCGTTAAGGCTGGCTTATTACGCTTACACAAGACCTATATTCTCAGCGAGTTTGAATCTGAAATTGATCAGGTTTTGAATTCTGATGCCAACAACTACCCGAATTATGATGAAATTGAGTCCATACTTGATAAAGCAAAAACCTACTACCCTGACTCACATAAAATAGAAGTTCTTGCCTTAGATATTCAGTCAAGCAAGCACTCCACGTTACTTTCGATAGCAAGGCAAATCAACAGTCAACTTGAAAAGTCTCGGTACAGTAAAGAAGACGGCAGTAAATCCATCTATGAGCTCAAGGATGAGTTAAATCAGATTCATCAAGGTTATCCTTTCACGCCAAGTTCGTTATCTAGCGATGTTTTCGGTCAGCACCTCACTGAAGCACTCAAAAAGAAAGACGCAGCTGCACTTGTTGCTCTTATTAAGGTTGGGAACACCTTCTTTTCAAACGTAGAAGAGCATCAAGAGAACTTACAGATAAGTAATGCGATGAAAGATGCAGTGCTGGAAATGAAATTATATGAGACAGCGCTAGATTCCAACAGCCCTCTACCGTTTCCAGAAGATGCCGCTAGAATCCTGTTCCAAGAAGAGTTTGAAAACTTTTATTCTCGCCTAGAAAAGGCAAGGACGACAACTCATCTCGATAACTTGGTGAAGGATGTGGATCTGTTCTCGAAAAACTTTCCTATTGGTTTTCAGGATGTTAACGATTTAAGATTCAAAACTGCTGATAAATACTTACGCTTCTCCGATATATTGCTTAATAAGCGAAGGACTTCAAGCGCAAGACGCGCTATGAAGAAAGCCAACGAGCTTATGAAGCAAATAGAACAGGACTCTAAGCAAAGCTAGTAATACAAAAGGGACGCGAGTCCCTTTTTTGCCGTAGATTACTTGCCAATATGCAACTAGATTGCTAATTTATACTTGTACTTAATGAGGAGAGTTAGCCTTGACTGAAGGAATAGTCAAAGTTGGCGAACGTCTGGCGTCCGTATGTAACGATAGCCTTAAACTAGGACTGCAAGACACTTACCGACTCGGCGTTTTACTTGGAAACATCCCCTTTGCTACTTGTGTTAAAAACACGCGAGTTGAAGTTTTTTCATCCCTACATTTCGACCATTGCCGTTTGGATATAAGTCAAAATATCTTTAACAATGACTTTCTTTTTGTAAGTTTATCTCAAGCGACAAGCAAACTATTTCTGCTCAAATACTGGTTATGCCATTCATACCTTCGGCTAAGCCTTCACTATCCGAAACATTCCTCTACCTCAACGTTTAATAGGGGTATACATGATTAATTTTGATGTTCTCAATACATACATGGATAACGACGTAGATCTGATCGTCACTGTTTTTTCTACATACCTTGAAGATCACACGAATGATATAGAGCGTATAGATGAGCTATATGCAAGCAAATGTTGGTCAGAACTCTATCTATTAGCTCATAGTTTAAAGGGCATTCTAGAGAGTTTCGGAGAAGACACCGCGGTCATTGCGTTTCAAAGAATAGAAGAAAAAACCAGAAACGATACAGCGCCAGATAGCTCAGATATAGCTATAGTTACTAAAGAGCTAGCTGCAATTAATCAACAAATCTTCACTTACTTGAAGAATATGCAATAAAGAAATTCAAGGCTTAACTGGGGGAAATATGGCAATGAATAATAGCAATTTCAGGGAGTTGATTGAGTCTCTCAAAGACTTAACACCAACTCAAAAAAGGTACTTACTTAGCCGTACAAAGATGGCGCTAGATGATGAAAGTAATATGTTAAACATCAGTGATATTCTAACACCAGAAGAGTTGGAGGCGTTACTATCACCGGCACCAACAACGAATACAAAATAACAATGATATACAACGCAACCGTCAGATTAACGCTAGGGACCAAGTGAAGCAAATCGACTTTGCTTGGTTGTTAGTTTATCTCCCTATTCCTTTTCACTACAACAAACGTATTGTTTTCGAAACCTTTTTCCAATGTAAACAGGTCAGATAATTGAGCGACTAACATCAGTCCGCGACCTGAGGAGGACCAACTATCGTCATCCATTAAGTTAGGTGCCTCAATCTGTTTATTTTTATGTTGGATGAACGTCTTTTCATTGATCGGCGCTCCGCAATCAGAGACTCTCAGTTCCACGAAACCGGACACTTGGTCATCCCCAACCCTACACTCCACTTCAATTGGTAGGCCATCTATTTCACTGTAAGAATGAATATAAGCGTTATTCATGAGTTCAACGACACAAAGCTCCAATGATTGAATTGCATTTAAGGGGATTTGATGACCCATCAAAAACCGAACAACGTCTTTGCTCGCACTTCGTGAGTGAGTAAGGGAGCTCCCGTAAGTTCGTTTAAATTCGCTCTTTGACATTCTTTTCCTTAAAATCGAGCCTCTCACCATGCCATTTTACCTGTAAAAGGCTGGCATCATCATCAAACTCATCTTCGTTATGCCAAGATTGTACTTTTTTAAAGACGTCTCCCACTTGGTCTTCAACTGTCAGCGTGCAAACAGCTTTTATACTCGATGCCAATCGTTGTAGTGAAAACATCTCCTCACCCTGCCTCGCTTCAATCAAACCATCCGAATAAAGCCACAATGCATCGCCCTCATCCAGACTAATTTGGTTACCGATATATTCCATCGGCTGCATTGCACCAACGATAAAGTTATCGTCACCTATCTGTTCCATCGTTTTCGTACTCGTTCGCCAAACTAAGATCCTGGGGTGGCCAGCCGTGCAATAGCTAAGTTGCCCTGATTTTGTGTTAAGAATGGCGTAAGCCATAGTAAAGTAAAGTTGACTGTTTCTAGTTTGCTGATAACGCCGATTTAGCCGTTCAATCACAGATGCAGGCTCACTTACGCAATAGCCGTCATCTCTCAACTCCATCGTGATCGAATCAGGCCCCTGACTTTGAGATAGCGTCTGTTGAATAGAAAAAGCCATCAAAGCTGAAGAAATACCATGACCAGAAACATCAAATACATAAAACGCAACATGTCGTTCATCGAGCTCCAAATACCCCAACATATCACCACCAATCTGGGAGCATGGTTTGTAGACATAGCTAAAATTTACATTCTGAATAGTTGATTCAGCAGGGAGTAGTTGCTCCATCAGATGACTAGCAGACTGTAGGTCTTGGTGAATTGTTTGATAGGCCGCATCTAGCTCTTTATTTCTCTCAACGAGTTTGTTGTGCAGTTCTAAAGTACGAAACCCCGCACGGATTCTGGCCTGAAGTTCCTCTACAGACGTCTTCTTATCTACGAAATCATCTGCGCCAGCATCAATGCCTTTCACGATCGAACTTTGGTCATTTCTAGAAGACAGTAGAACAAAGAAAATGTAACGTTCGCTAACTTTAGATTTTAATTGGCGACACAATTCAATACCATTAATTCTAGGCATCATTAAATCGCTCAGCACAAACTGAATATCAGGGCGGTGGGTTAGCACTTCAAGCGCCGCTCTTCCGTCTTCAACTGCAACCACTTCATAGCCTTGCTTTTCCAATGCACTGCTGATGTAAAGCAGTACTGTTTTACTGTCATCGACCAAAAGAATGGGTTTCATCTTCCTCCTTAATACAGTTGCTATACTGGCTAACGCAAAACACTAGTCACTGACTGCTCATTTCTAAAACGGCTGTAGTCTTCGGCTAATAATTGGTGTTGATATCGAGTGTAAGACAACGCTTCATTAGAAATTAGTATCTGATGCTCTTTTTCGATTAACTGACTTTGCAGCCTTTCAATCTGTTCATCCTGCTGTATGTAATTGAGGTACAGTGCGAATAGACCAAAAACCGAAACCATTAACAGGGCTATTAGAATATTATTGATAGTTTTCACTTGAATACTCATGACCTCTCCTTGTCTATTACTAGACTTTCCATGATGAAAGAGAGCGTCTACGGACCAAGAGCTCGAGGCTCTAAAACGCAACGAAGCAAATTGAGGTTGTTTTTCCAATTATAGGCGATAGGAGAAAAAATAAGAAAAATCTGAGAAAATTTGAATATCCTGCTGAGTTAAGAATCGGTAAGGTGGTAGCAGCGAGCTATCATCCACTCGCTGCAATACATTAACTCTGAAATGCAGGTCTAGCTAAAATTTGGTTATACCATCGAGCAATGTTTGGCGACGTCGATAGCACATCAATTTCTAGGCCTTTAATTGCGAAACTGATCAAAATAAAGCCTGTTATATCGACGATAGTAAAATGGTCTACGGCGATAAAATCATTATGTTCAAGACGCTTGTCTAAGACGGGCAGAAATTCGTAGACGCGTTGTTTTGATTCTTCGCCCCATGCTTCAACGCAACGTTCTCTGTCTCCATAAACTCCGGTCATGTTTCGAAACGCCTGAAATGCCGCATTTAGTCCTTGGAACTCCACCACACGATGCCACATTTCCACCTGAGCACGTTCGAGCTGGTTAGCACCAAACAGCGCCAGATCATTTTCAAACGCTTCATCTAGGTAGCGACAAATCGCCACGCTTTCACAGATCGTCGTACCATCATCCAGTTCTAGTAGAGGCACTTTGCCGTTCACGCTTTTCGATTTAAACGGTTCAGATAGGTTATCGCCCTCACGAACGTTCAGCGCAATTCGCTCAACCTCGCCACCGATTTCCTTTAGAAAAATGCTAACTCGCTTACAACTTGGAGTCATTGCGGTTTCATAGAGCTTCATTTCACATCCTTTTATCTTTTTCTAACCGATTGGTTAGGATATACTGTAGTCAGTTTATAAACGATCAGTCAAGAACTTCACTATCAAAAATTTTCAAACAGTTGTGGGTCTGTTTGCTGAGCGAGATTTTTGATGCCGTTTGTGAGTTCACATGAATTTGGGGGCTGATACCCAAGAATAGATGGGTATTCATCATATTGGTTCAGTTCGAACGCTAGAGGTTCTCTGTACCATCCCTCCAAAGCAATTTAATTACCCGATAAGCAGACCCAGGCAGGTAATTTATGGCAAGAAAAGCCAACTTCGACCGAGATGAAAAGCTTCTCGTGGCTATGGATGTGTTTTGGCGCAAGGGCTTTGCGAACACGTCTATCTCGGATCTCACCGACGAGTTGAACATCAACCGGTTCAGTCTTTATAACACCTATGGTGACAAGCAACAGCTCTACTACGAAGCGCTCGATACTTACTTAAAAAAAGTCTCGCTACCGTCACTGAATGATTTGGAAAAAGACGACGCGTCTTTACCTGAGTTGGAATCGTTCCTTAAATCTTTTGCTGAGCTGCAACGCAAACGGAACTGTGGGTGTTTTATTCAAAATGCGTTGATTGAGCACGCTGGCGAAGACGATGACGTACTGCGCAAAGGGCATTTTTTGTTTGACCATCTTATCGACATCATTGCGGATGCGCTGACCAATGCGCAAAAGGAAACCTTAGTGCCAAAAACGCTTAAACCAGAAGAGCTTGCTCGTTTTGTTCTCAACAACATGCAAGGTATGCGTGTACTTGGCAAAGCTAAACGTTATGCCGACTTGGATACCGCGCTTTCCTGCTTGCTGGTTTTGATTAGGAAGTGACATGTCGATTGAAGTGATAGCAGTACGTCTTACCAAAGGCATGGACTTAAAGCTGAGCCTTGCGAAATTGGTCAAGCAGCATGGTATCAAAGCTGGCTCGATTGCCTCATGCGTTGGCTGTGTCTCTGACCTCAACCTTCGTTTGGCAGGTGCAGAGAGTACGTTAACCAAACATGAGCCATTTGAAATCGTCTCTGTGATGGGAACTCTAACGCCTGAACATCAACACGTTCATATCTCGGTGTCTGATCGTGAAGGACGAGTTTGGGGTGGGCATTTAATGGAAGGCACGGTTATAGATACCACCGCGGAATTGATCATCCATTCTTACTCAGAACTTGAGTTCACTAGAGCGATGGACGACTCGACTGGCTATACCGAACTACAAGTGAACCCTTCCAAATAATTAAAAGCTCCAGAGCCATACTGTGCTGTCTCTGGAGCTTTATTCGCTTGTCTCTTACGCTAAGAATTTACTCATTTCGAGCAAGCTAGTTTCGAGGGTCATTCTTCGACTAAGTAACAAACCTGATTATCGTCGACTGTTACTTGCCATGTTTTTAGACAGTGCGCATCGTCTTCTAAACACTGCCCACTCTTTAAACTGAAGTGCTGTTTATACAGTGGTGATGCAACACACATCTCACCATCAATATCACCGACAATCCCTCGACTCATCACATAAGCCTTACCAATTGGGTCCCAATCCTGAACAGCGTAAACACCGTTATCAGGAATGTAGAATAACGCCACATGCTCGCCTTCAATCAATACAGTGGCACCGATAAACGGCATTAAGTCATCAAGCTGACACAATTTCACTTTGGTTAAAGCTGCCATTTACACCTCCTGTTTCACGGGAATACGCTGACCGCGCACACGTTGGTACGGCAAGACTTTGCTGCCCGACGTGCTGTTCAAGAAAGGACGGAAGCGTTGCAATTTTTGAGGATTATCCAACGTACTCTTCCACTCACATTGATAGGTATCTACGACTCGTGCCATTTGTTCATCCAAAGAATCACATAGGTTGAGAGAGTCATCCAAAATCACTTGTTTAAGGTAGTCTAGGCCCCCTTCCATGTTCTCCATCCACACTGACGTGCGCTGTAAGCGATCAGCGGTGCTGACGTAGAACATCAAAACTCGGTCAATCATGGTGATCAACTCTGATTTGGATAAGTCGGATGCAAACAAATCAGCGTGTCTTGGTCTCATGCCACCATTACCACAAACGTATAGATTCCAGCCGTTTTCGGTGGCGATCACCCCAATGTCTTTACTTTGCGCTTCTGCACACTCACGAGTACAGCCCGATACGGCAAACTTAAGCTTATGGGGCGCTCGCAATCCTTTGTAGCGGTTCTCTAACTCGATGGCTAATCCAACTGAATCATCAACACCATAGCGACACCACGTAGAACCGACGCAAGATTTCACGGTGCGGACCGACTTGCCGTAGGCGTGCCCTGTTTCAAAACCGGCATCAATTAAGGTTTGCCAGATTTCAGGAAGCTGTTCTAACTGCGCACCAAATAAATCCACGCGCTGACCACCAGTGATCTTGGTGTACAGATCGTACTGCTGAGCGACTTCACCTAGTACGATAAGTTTGTCTGGTGTGATTTCGCCACCCGGAACACGAGGCACAATCGAGTAAGAGCCATCTTTTTGTAGGTTCGCCATAAAGGCATCATTAGAATCTTGCAGAGATTGATGTTGAGGCTCCATGATGTGTTCATTCCACAAAGAAGCGAACACAGATGCCGCTGTCGGCTTACAGATATCACACCCATGCCCTTTGCCATGCAGTGCGATTAAGGTGTCGAAGTCTTTGATTTGTTCCACTTGGCAAATATGGAACATCTCTTGGCGACTAAGCTCAAAGTGCTCACAAAGGTGGTTGTTAACCTCTACCCCCATGGCTGCCAGTTGAGTATCCAATACCGACTTCACCATATTGCTACACCCACCACAGCCAGTACCGGCTTTGGTGTTGGCTTTAAGGTCCGTCAGGTTGGTAGTGCCGGCTTGAATCTCGGCAACCAAGTCACCTTTTGTGACGTTGTGACAAGAACAGATGATGGCGCTGTCTGGCATCTCTCCATCAAGCATTCCGGTATCAAACAACAGGTTCGCGGCGTGGTCTGGCAAGACTGTTTTGTTCAAATAACACTGTAAGAGCGCATCGTAATCGCTGTTATCACCGACGAGAATCGCACCAAGTAATTGGGTGCCGCTCGCATCAACCACCAGCTTTTTGTAGATGCCTGCTACCGTATCTTGCAAGACCATTTCTTGTGCGCCTTCGGTTTGCATTTGTGCATCTCCGATAGACGCCACATCCACCCCAAGCAGCTTGAGTTTGGTGCTCATGTCTGCACCTTTAAAACCTTCGCTTGGCATTCCAGTCAGGACATCAGCAGTGGTTCTTGCCATGGTGTAACCGGGTGCGACTAAACCAAAGATCTTTTGCTCCCAAAGAGCACATTCGCCAATCGCATAAATATTCTCATCGCTGGTTTGGCATTGATTGTTAATCACAATACCGCCTCGTTCGCCTACTTCCAGCTCAGCCAGTTTTGCCAGCTCATCTTGAGGGCGAATACCTGCGGAAAAGACAATCACATCCACTTCGAGAGGATCTTTGTCTTTAAACACCATACGATGCTTAGCCGTTTCACCATCGCAGATTCGTTCCGTACCCGTCGAGGTATGTACGGTTAACCCTAGCGCTTCAATCTTCTCTTTTAGCACTAAGCCAGCACCATCATCTAACTGTACGGGCATCAGGCGAGGTGCAAACTCAATGACGTGAGTTTCTAGCCCCAACAGTTTGAGTGCGTTTGCCGCTTCTAAACCCAACAAGCCGCCGCCAATCACTGCGCCTGTTCTTGCACCTTCACATGCCTTTTTGATCTGTGAAAGATCATCAAGCGTGCGGTAGACAAACACGTTGTCGCGGTCTTTACCTTCAATTGGCGGCACAAATGGGTAAGAACCGGTCGCGAGCACAAGTTCGTCGTAACCCAGCACATCTTCACCATCAAGGAGAATGCGCTTTTGCTCTCTGTCGATGCCTGTTACTTGGCTGCCAAGTACGAGTTGGATGCCATGCATGTCGTACCATTCTTGGTTACTCAGCATCAAATCATCATGAGACTTACCCGCAAACAAAGAGGACAACTGTACACGGTCATACGCGATAAAGCGCTCTGCACCAATCACGGTAATTCGGTGCTCCAAATGCGCGTTTTTCTGTACTAATTGCTCGACAAGGTGTTGCCCGACCATACCGTTGCCTACCACAACGATGTGGCTCAATGCGTTCTTTACTGGAATCGTTAAAGGACTGTTCATCGCTGCCTCCTTATGCCGTTTGCGCTGCGGTTTTGGGTTTGTCTTCTTTCGAAGCAGGAATCTCGACTTTGGATTGCTTCTCGTAAAGGAACTTCAACACCGCTTGTCGACACTTCTGATACTGCGCATCATCCGCCAGTGCTACACGCTCACGAGGGCGAGGTAGATTTACTTCTAACACTTCTCCAATGGTTGCTGCCGGTCCATTAGTCATCATCACGATTTTGTCAGATAGCAGCACCGCTTCATCCACGTCATGGGTAATCATGATGACGGTATTGTTTAGCTCGGCTTGAATCTTCATCAGTGCATCCTGTAAGTGCGCACGAGTCAACGCATCCAGCGCACCAAATGGCTCATCCATCAGCAAAACCTTTGGTTGAAGTGCCAGTGCTCTCGCAATGCCGACTCGCTGCTTCATACCGCCCGAGATTTCATCGGGCTTTTTGTGCGCAGCATGCTGCATTTGAATCAACTCCAAATAGTGGTTCACTTGTTCCTGAATCCACGCTTTGCCCTTTTTGCCGGCAATTTGTTTTACTGCAAGCTCAACGTTTTGATACACGGTTAACCAAGGCAATAATGAATGGTTTTGGAATACCACTGCGCGGTCGGGTCCCGGCCCTGCCACCTCTCGTCCATCGACTATTACGCCGCCGTCTGTTGGCATGTGTAGCCCTGCGACTAAGTTTAATACCGTTGATTTACCGCAGCCAGAGTGACCAATTAGGGATACAAACTCACCTTTATTGATTTGTAAATCGACGTTCTTAAGCGCGATGAACTCGCCATCTGGCGTTGGGAATCGCATCCCTAAACGCGTTAGATCTAATAATGCTTTTTCCATGATCGTTTCCCTTATCTCAACGCTTGTTGTTTATTCCAAGACAGCCACTTTTGAAGTTGCAGCATGCCTCTATCGAGCATCAAACCGATAAAACCAATGGTGATGACTGCCACCATGATGCGCCCCAATGATGCCGAGCTGCCGTTCTGGAATTCATCCCAAACGAACTTGCCTAACCCCGGGTTCTGAGCGAGCATTTCTGCCGCAATCAACACCATCCAAGCGATACCTAAAGAGAGACGTAAACCTGTGAAGATCATTGGAATGGCAGAAGGTAAAACGATAGTGCGAATGTGCTGCCACCACGAAAGTTGGAGCACTTTGCTCACGTTGATTAAGTCTTTATCAACGCTCGTTACACCCACAGCGGTATTAATCAGCGTCGGCCATAAGCTACATAGCGCTACTGTGATCAGAGAGTTAATGAACGACTTAGCAAACATCGGGTCATCACTCACATAAGTGGCACTTACAACCATGGTAACGATGGGTAGCCAAGCTAAAGGTGATACGGGCTTGAGCAGTTGAATGATTGGGTTGAACGCTTGATACAGCCCTTGATTAAGACCAAGCACGATGCCAAGCGGAATCGCGATAATCGTCGCCAGCAGAAAGCCCGCGGTCACAGTCACTAAGCTAGTCACGATTTGGTCGAAGAACGTCGGTTTACCTGTGTAAGGACGAATCTTCACTTCCGCGTCTGGATTCTTCGCTAACTTCGCAGCATTGCGCTTTTCCTGACGCTCGATAAACGCTTGTTCCTTTTCTCGCTCTTGCCAATGGTCATCGACAAGGTTGCTGAACTGCTGAAAAGTTTGCACAGGTCCCGGTAGCGTACCTAATGAAGTTTGCACTTCTCTCGCTGCTAAGTGCCACATTGCCAAAAAGATCAGCAAGCCAATGACGGGCAAAAGCACCAGCCGACTTCGGTTCACTACCTGCTTAGCAGGAAACAGGGAAATGACATTACTAGACATACTCACTCCTAAGAAATTTACATCCTTGTTGCCACAAGCGAATTCCCTCGCCTGTGGCGTTTATCGTTATGGTTAAACCTTGTCTTTTCCTTTAAGCCCGATAGAGAACTTCTCTAGATATTTATTTGGCTCGCGACCGTCATAAACGATGTTGTCGATAAAGTGTGTTTGTGGCGCACGGAAACCATCTTCAGCACTAAAATCTGGGAAGTCTTTTTTGCTCAACACACCATCTTCAATTAGCGCTTGAGCTGCTTGTTTGTAGATATCTGGACGGTAAACCTCTTTCGCCACATCCATGTACCAATCATCGGATTTCTCGCTTGAGATTTGTCCCCAACGGCGCATTTGAGTCAGATACCAAATCGCATCGCTGTAATACGGATACGTGGCGTTATGACGGAAGAAAACGTTGAAGTCTGGCACGTCTCGTTTGTCGCCTTTCTCATATTCAAATGTGCCCGTCATTGAGTTGGCGATAACTTCGGCATCGGCTCCGACGTATTCGCTTTTTGATAGCATCTTCACTGCCTCTTGGCGGTTGGCATTGTCGTTTTCATCTAACCAATGTGCCGCTCGAATCAAGGCTTTCACTACGCGAATGTGCGTGTTTGGATACTTCTCAGCCCAAGCTTTAGAAACACCAAATACTTTCTCTGGGTTGTTCTTCCAGATCTCGTAATCGGTCACGACTGGTGTACCAATGCCCTTGAACACAGCTTGTTGGTTCCATGGTTCGCCAACGCAGTAGCCTTTGATTGTGCCCGCTTCCATTGTGGCTGGCATTTGTGGTGGCGGTGTAACACTCAAAAGAACGTCAGCATCCAACTGGCCACTGTTATCGCCTGATTCTGGTGCGTAAAAGCCTGGATGAATCCCGCCTGCCGCTAACCAATATCGCAACTCATAGTTGTGCGTCGATACCGGGAACACCATGCCCATGTTGAACGGTTTGCCTTTATCCAGATAGCTGTCGACCACAGGCTTCAGTGCATCCGCTTTGATTGGGTGAACAGGTTTGCCATCTGGTTGTTTTGGAATGTATTGCTTCATCTGCTCCCAAGTATCATTGGAAACCGTGATTGCGTTGCCGTTCAAATCCATACTGAACGCGGTAATCACTTCTGCTTTTGTGCCGACACCAATCGTCGCGCCCAATGGCTGACCAGCAAGCATGTGCGCGCCAGCAAGCTCACCGTCGATGACTCGGTCTAAAAGCACCTTCCAGTTTGCTTGCGCTTCTAAAGTGACGTACAAGCCTTCGTCTTCAAAAAAGCCTTTCTCATAAGCAACCGCCAGCGGTGCCATATCGGTTAACTTAATAAAACCAAACTTCAGGTCTTCAATTTCTGGCTCACCCAACTCTGCCTTTACGCTGACCGTGGTGAATACCGATAACGAAATTGCTGACACTTTCAGCATCGAACTCCATTTCATTGGTTTGCTCCCATTAAAAAAGCGCCACTACTCCGAAGAGCAGTAGCGCCGTTGCTAAGTCTACAATTACCGCCGTTGATAATTGAGATAAGCGATTCAACAATAAACCCAATTCTACTAATCCAATTACTGTGCCAACTTATTTTTCACATTAAATACAATAAGTTGGTATATCTTGCCGTTTGTTATTCCCTGTTATTGCTTGCTGATAGTGCAACACGCACCACGTTAGAAAACGCACTCTAACCCCAAAGTGGTAGAGCAACTAATCAAGCACCTCCAAAGTAGTTATCAAATTCTTGGCAACTTGTGCGAGCGTTTGGCTCGATTGCATGGCTGAATTTCTAAGTGCTTTATAAGCCTGTTCTTCATCAACGCTGTGCATCTTCATCAGCAGACCTTTGGCTTTTTCCACCAGCTTGCGCTCTTCAATCTTATGGGTCAGCGATTCAATTTCCGATTGCATACTTTCGAATTTCGCTCTCACTAGTGTCGCATGTTCAATCCAAGGCTGAAGCGCAAACTCACTATCGTGCGGCATGAGCACATAGTCCATTTTTTCTGATAACCGATTGATATCATTAGATGATAACTGCTTTAAGACGATAAGAAGTGGTGCCGATTTTCTGCGGCAGAAATCGACGATCAAACGCAGTTCCGCGGTTGGTTGCTGCCATCCAACCACAACGCTTGCTGACGGTTCTCGTTGCATTAACGTTTCTAGTTGTGCCAATTGGCAACCGATGATGTTGTCGTAATCTTTGCTCAATAAGCCGGACAATCGAGCCTGCTCTTGGAGGCTATCACAACATACTATGATGGGTGTTTTTGACGTTGATTGAGTCATGCACATTCCTTGTTTATATCTCACTCACTAAGAGAGACATAACAAGGAATGTGCCAACTAAAATAGACGCGTTTTAACTAGAGGCGAGATGTTCTTTGAAGAAGCCGAGTGTGCGCTCCCAAGCGAGTGCTGCTTCTTCCGGTGCGTAGCGTGCTGTTGAGTCGTTATGGAAGCCGTGGTTGACGTTCTCATACATTAACGCTTGATACTGTGCGTCGGTTGCGATCAATTGCTGCTCATAAGCAGGCCATGTGTCGTTAACACGCTTATCGAGCCCTGCAAAGTGAATCATCAACGGCCCTTTGACTTGCTTTTGGATCTCTTGCGCAGCTGGTGTTCCATAAAAAGGCACACCTGCATCGAGCTCTTCAGGCATTACCGCTGCAAGCATATTGACAATGTATCCACCGAAGCAGAATCCAACCGCGCCCAATTTACCGTTGCCACCCTCGTATTGTTTGAGGAAGTTAGCGGCTGCAATAAAGTCTTGTTCGATCTTGGCTCTGTCCATCTCTTTCTGCATGGCGCGACCTTCATCGTCGTTCCCCGGATAGCCGCCGAGTGGATAAAGTGCGTCTGGAGCGAAAGCAATAAAGCCATCTTTTGCAAGTCGTCTTGCGACATCTTTGATATAAGGGTTCAGACCTCGGTTTTCATGAATCACCAACACAGTCGGCGATTTTAAAGTCTTCTTCTGTGGCATCACCAAATAGCCGCGACCTTCTCCATGTCCATTTGGAGATGGAAAGGTTTCGTACGTTGCCTTGATGTCAGGATCGTTAAATGAAACTTGTTCTGCGAGTGCGTAATTAGGGGTTAGCGCGTCGACCAGTGCTGTCATGCTAAAGCCAAGCACAGCAAGACCACCCAGCCTATTAAGAAACTCACGGCGCGAGATTTTTCCGTGGGCGTATTCGTCGTACCAATCGAAGGCTTCTTGCGGGATCGGGTGAGAAGCCTTTTCACTAGGAGTGGTATGCTTTAGAACCATTATCCATGTCCTCTGTGTCTTACCATATGGGATTTTCTCATTCTCAAAAGCGCAGCGAGAAACGAACGCGATTGAGGCTAAAACTGCGGTTTCACCACTCTGATACGGAGCAAGGTGGTGAAACACATCATTGGCGAGCTAGGATCTTTTACCTTCTTCAAACAATAGATAATGGATTCAGATTCAACAACTTTGCGTCGTTGGTTTTACATTAATTGACAATAGTGCGTTATTGCTGGCCACAATAGGCTTGCCAGTAGGAGAAGGCGCGTTCGAATGCTTTTTCCCTGTCGTGCATTTGTGCAAACAAGATCACTGTCATCGTAGCGAGAACCGTATTCGCCATTTGGTTCATGTCATCTTCTGACGTCCCAAACGGGCAGTTCGCAGGCATTGGCACCTCAGACAGCATTTGCTCCGTCCAGTAGTGCGATGTCACGCCGCTTGTTTGGCTTAACCATACTGTTTGGCTTACTTTCGGGTTGTATTCTGACTCACCCGATTGTCCTTTGAATGACACAACAGCGTGAGCGGTTTGACCGATCTCGTATTCGACTTCTGCATGAAGTTGTTGGAAACCAGGATGGAAGCTACCACGAATACCAACCGTTGCTTGCCCCGGATTCAATGCTCGAACCACGGTATTAATCGGCGTTCTAAGCCCATAACGATTCTTCCAACCGATCATGGTTTCTGCTTGTGGAGCAAATGCGCTGAGCGGTAGATACACGATGTTTTGTGTTTCTAAGACACGCTTTGCTTCTTCTGCTGATTCCGCTTTCTCGATAGCAAATTTGTCGAGGTAGTCTTCAGCGTGTAAACGACCAGATTGACGGTCGTGATATCCGTGCATCAGCACTTTGTGGCCATTATCGGCAAGGATTTTCGCTGCCAACAGATGCCAAGGCTGACCTGCCGCTTCACGTTTGCCCGCATAGCATGGCCAATCAATATCTGCACCAATAGCAGGCATGCGGGATTGGAATGCTTTCACAAAGCCAGCGATTTCTTGTTGAGTCTCGTTCTGTACGCGGATCAGCATCAATAACATCGCCATCTGATCATCATCGCACTCACCGTTTAGGTATTCATCCATAACTCGAAACGCTTGGTCAAAGTTCAGTGGTTTTCTACCACGTTCGCCACGACCGACTGTTCTAATACACTCCAAAATGCTGCTCATATTCCCTCGTATTCCGTCACTGACTGTACGGTTTCTATTAGTTGTTCGCGCAGTTTGACAACTTCTCCCATCACAATCAATGCTGGGCTCACGCCTTTAAGTGTAATCGATAAATCATTGAGCTGATTGAGTTGTGTAACGTGCACTTGTTGTTGAGGGCTGCAACCATGAGTGATGATCGCGACAGGGAAATCTTCTCTCAAACCAGAGCCTATTAAACCCGTTTGTATTTGCGATGATTTTTCTAACCCCATATAGAAGACTAACGTTTGTCCGCTTTGCATCAGTTGGCTCCACGCTTCAAATGCGCCTGTTACCACTTGCCCCGTCACAAAGGTAACGCTACGAGCAACGCCACGATGAGTCAGCGGAATCAAGCTGTTTGCTGAACATCCAATCGCAGCGGTAATGCCGGGAATGACTTCGTACGCGATTGAGTGTTTGACGAGTGCTAACGCCTCTTCACCTCCACGGCCAAATACAAAAGGATCTCCCCCTTTTAAGCGTACAACTCGCTTTCCTTGTTGAGCGAGCGATACCATCAAGTCACAAATTTCTTCCTGACCAATACTAGGTTGTCCGCATCTTTTGCCCACGTAAATCCAATCGGCTTGTGGCGAAGCCAACTCCAAAATATCTTTGTTAACCAAACGGTCGTACAACAGTACCTCTGCCGACATAATCGCTTTCACAGCCTTTACCGTTAACAAGTCAGGATCGTGCGGCCCTGCTCCGACAATCGAGACAAAACCTTTGTGGTTCGCGTCCAGGTCTAGTGAATGGTCTTCTAAAAGTTGGTTCAGTTTGCTTGCTTGATCATGCTTAGAAAAGCGAGACGAGCGTTCTTGTTTCTGACTCGCTTGTCCTTTCTTAAACCAAGACTTTTGATAAGGCGCTTCCATGTGCTTATCCTCTTTATGACTTACTTTATTTGAATAGCCAAACTTTGCTGGTTCGCTTGCTGTTTGCCCTTTTGATGCTGATGGCTGTCGACCATTTGTTTGATTTGAGAGACGCACGAGCCACAGTTAGTACCGCATTTGAGTTTGTTTTGAAGTTGGGTCACTGACGTGCAGTCTTGTTTCTCCATCGCGTCATGTATTTGTTTATCGGTAACGCGGAAACAACTACAAACCAGTTTGGCACTGCTTTGCGATTGAGTGATGGTAAGCAGTTGCGATAGCTCCATCGGCTTGCCAATCAAGCCGGTAAAGTTGGTGTAGTCGGTTTGAATCGGTTCACTAGACACCACCAAAACAGAGCGAATGATACGCACGTCTCCAACAAGGTCATAGTCCACCGCTAGCCAACCTTGGACAATATCTATCGTAATTCTGCGGCTCTTTTCCGTTCGACAAAAACTCTGCTTCTTTGGTCGCTTATCATGTGCAAAGCGCCAAATGCCCAAATTGCTTTCTGCTTGAAATGCGCTGTAGAGAAATTTACCGGAATCAAACTGTGTACCGATGAACATACCGTAGGTTTTGACCGCGGCGTCTTGCACTTCAACATAAGACGACTTAAATGCAGGCTGCCCTGAAATAGGGTCTTTTGCGCTGTTTACTATCGCATTAACACTGCTTTCACCGCCATATCGACCCGCCCAGTGCATTGACATAAACAGCTCCTGAAAACCCAAACCTTCATCAATGGCAACTTTGGCATAAATACCGGTGTTTGAAGCAGGCTGAAACAGCTTGGTGAGCTGTCCTGCTTTTAAGCGATTTTGAGTGGCAGAGAGCGTGTTCATGTACACGGTTGGTTCTAACTCTGAGGCGGCAAGGTGGGCGATATGCCCTGTGCGCGTCATGGTATGCCATTGGTCACGTTGCCTGCCCGTATTGAGCCACCAGCCTTTTGTTCTTTCTAAGCGCGTTGGAGATTCACTGGTCACGACAAAACGCGCTTTTCCATCTGGGTGTGAATAGACGCCATCAGCAAAAGGGCGCTCTCCTCCCCATTGTGTCGGCACCCACTCTTCGTATTCTTGCTCGGTTAAGTTGGCGTATTGAGAAAGATCTAGCTTCAATGGCGAATCTGCATTCATGCCTGTCATCGCGGCATATTCCCTGAATACCGCCCGCTCAGAAGTAAACGCAAAGCCATTTTGTGTCTTTTCCAATGCACACAGAGCTTGCCCAACTTGGCTTATCGCCCACCAATCTGATTTTGCTTCACCGGGAGGCGTTTGAAACTGGCGCTGCCTTGAAAGTCGACGCTCAGAATTGGTCACCATGCCTTGCTTCTCCCCCCAGCCAGCGGCGGGTAGCAATAGGTCCGCGTAATGCGCTACATCCGAATCCGCTGTGATATCGGAAACAATCACAAACGGACAAATCTCTAGTGCACGTTTTACCAATTGGTTATCTGGCAAAGAGACAACAGGATTGGTTGCCATGATCCAGAGAACTTTAATCTCACCACGTTCTACCGCCTCAAACAGTTCAACGGCTTTTAAACCGGGCTGAGTGGCAATTTCTGGTGAATCCCAAAACGCCTGCACTTGCTTTATAGACTTTGCGTCAAAAGCACGATGAACCGCTAACTGGTTTGCCAATCCACCGACTTCTCGCCCACCCATCGCATTGGGCTGACCTGTAATAGAAAACGGCCCACAACCTGACTTGGCAATTTTACCCGTCGCCAAGTGTGCATTAATGATTGCATTGCCTTTGTCGACGCCATTTTCGGCTTGGTTTACCCCTTGGCAAAACAACGTAATTGCGGTTGGGCTTTGCGCAAACCATTGGAAGAATGTCGTGAGTTTTTCTTCTGAAATGCCAATGGAAGACGTCAAATTAGTGACATCGTAACGCAAATCAGAAACTTCTTCTCTAAGTGCATTAAATCCGTCGGTATAAGAATTTATGTATTCAGAATCAATCAATTGTTGTTCAATAAGAAACTTGAGCAGCCCATTGAAGAGTGACACATCACCATCGTTTTTAATCGGTAGATGCAAATCCGCTTGCTGTGCGGTGACCGTTTCACGCGGGTCAATGACCACCAGCTTGAGGTTAGGATTGTTTTCTCTCGCTTGTTGAATACGTCGGAATAAAACAGGGTGCGTCCAAGCGGTATTAGCACCGCAAATGATCAATAGCTCAGTCTTATCAATATCGTCGTAATTGACGGGAACGACATCTTCACCAAATGCTCGTACATGAGCCGCAACCGCCGAAGACATACACAAACGCGAGTTCGTATCGATGTTTGCGCTGCCAACATAGCCTTTCATGAGTTTGTTGGCGACGTAATAGTCTTCCGTTAACAACTGCCCTGACACGTACATCGCGATGGAATCCGGTCCAAACTCCGCTTTCGCTTGATGAATCTTTTCAGCAATCAGATCCGTGGCTTGTTGCCATTGCACCTCTTGCCCTTGAGGTCGTTGCTTGGTGACAAGCTTTGGATACAACAAGCGCGAAGGCATATTCAAGCTCTCTGCCAGCGCGACACCCTTCACGCACAGTGATCCCGCATTTGCAGGATGACACACATCCCCAACGATTCCTTTCGTATTGACCTCGACACCACATCCAACACCACAATAGGGACAAGTGGTTTTTTTGCATCCTTGCGACATAACACCTCCAGTGCGATTCAGCCCAACTTACTAGCAAAAAAAAGCCTCTCCCGAATCGAGAGAGGCAGCAATGCCTTTAACGCTGTTAGTACATTTTCAAAAAGTAATACCCTATACCGCTCTCGCCTGCTATTAAGAGCGGCGCATCGAGTTATCGATGAACGTTTATGTAAAGCAAGTGAGGTGCCAAGATTAAAAACCCTTACCATACAAAGGGTTAGCTTAAAACCAATTATAGCAACGTAATGCTACGCACTGATTGTGTGCAAATTTCGGTCATTATCGTGCAGTATTACTTTACTAATTCCATAACTAACCTGGATTCTTCGTCACCAAAATAATGCGCTTCTTCTTCTAACGTTTTAAAGCCAAGGGAGAGGTATAAAGACAATGCAGGTTGGTTCTTAGGATCGACAGTCAATTTCACGCTTGAGCCTAACGTCAACGACGCAATAACGTTTTCTAGGAGGGAACGCGCAATACCTTTACCTCTATGTTGAATATCGACGGCCAATGACATGATCCAATATTGATGTGCATTTGTGCTAGTCGTTAGCAATATATACCCTGCGACCTGCTCTCCCTCTTTTGCTACCAGTAAACTCTCTCCCCAACAATCAAAAGCTTGCCGAAAGAAAAATTGAGGATAGGCGTGTTCTCCAAATAAAGTATTTTCGAGCTTATATATGGCAAATAAGTCCTCTTTTTGCGCAGACAAGATGTCCATTCAATGACTCCTTCTTTAACATGAATGGCAGCAGTATACCTAAATCTCATCTAAATGACGGGACACAAACATCTCAATTAAGTGCTTAAGAAATGTAATATTCTTCCTGAAAATTAGGCCTAACTCACTTAGAACACACATCCGTGATTAAGTTTTAACCGCAAAATCAAAAACCACACAAGATGAAAATTTCAATACATATAACCATTAAATGCATTACATTTAAGAACTTTATTCTGGTTTATTGAAAAATTCATAGTTGGATAATTTACAACCACCCCAAATTCACAGCATTATTCACCAAGCTTCGCGTGTGATAATAAACACTAAAACCTTTACCATTTTCAGCATTATTATTTTTATAAAAGCGAGTTTTAAAGTGAAAGAATCTCGAAATGCCTTAAATCCTAGTGAAATAAACACAACCACAGCTTGGTCAAAACATGATACACATTGGGTTCTTAGCCTATTTGGAACAGCCGTTGGCGCAGGCATCCTGTTTCTGCCAATTAACCTTGGGATTGGTGGTTTTTGGCCTTTAGTCGCGATGGCAGTACTTGCTTTTCCAATGACCTATCTTGCGCACCGTGGCTTAGCTCGTTTTGTACTATCTTCTAAGATCAAAAACGCAGACTTCACTGATGTAGTGGAAGAGCACTTCGGCGCAAAAGCAGGTCGTTCTATTTCACTGCTGTATTTTCTTTCGATCTTCCCGATCCTGTTGATATATGGGGTTGGAATAACAAACACAGTAGATAGCTTCATGGTAAATCAGGCTGATATGGCTTCTTTACCTAGACCTTTGCTTTCTGGCGTACTAGTGTTTGCACTAATTGCTATTATGATGGCGGGTGAAAAAGTAATGCTACGGGCCTTTGCCATCATGGTGTTCCCACTTGTTGCCATTCTTGCCTTTCTATCATTTTACTTAATACCGAACTGGACCATGCCTGTCATGGATGTGCCAGAAGCGTCAGCTTTTGCTAGCACTATGTGGTTAGCAGTTCCTGTAGTGATTTTCTCGTTTAGTCACGCAGCTGCAATTTCAAGCTTTGCAAATGTACAACGTCGCCATTACGGTAAGCAGGCAGATGCCAAATCCGAAGTTATTCTTCGTCGCACTAGCATTATGCTGATTGCCTTTGTTCTTATTTTTGTATTTTCCTGTGTACTAACACTGTCACCTGAACAATTGGCTCAAGCAAAAGAACAAAACGTATCCGTATTGTCTTACTTAGCGAACGCAACCGATAATCCATTTATTGCAACACTTGGTCCTTTAGTAGCGTTTGTTGCTATCACTTCATCTTTCCTTGGGCATTTTTTAGGTGCGCGTGAAAGCTTAAATGGTTTAATTAACAAGCATTTTAACCTATCTGAGAAGCGTGTTGATCGTATCAGCGTGGCAGCACTGTTCTTCTCAATCTGGGCGGCCGCGATCATGAACCCAAGTATTCTTGGTATGATGGAAGCATTGTCAGGGCCTGTTATTGCAATGATCTTATTTATTATGCCAATGTTAGCGGTGTATAAAATCGAGGCGATGAAACAATATCGAGGAAATGTCTCTACTTACTTTGTTCTAGCAGCAGGCATTGTGGCGGTAAGTGCATTGATTTTTAGCTTCTTCAGCTAATAACTAAAGACTAGCTTGGATTTTCAGGGGAATACCTTACACAAGGTTAAGGTGATTCCCTGAATTTTCTTACTCTTTAAAAGGTAATCATCGTTACCCTTGACTCTTAAATAAGAGCGAAAACACCCGCAATCATAAGTACTGAAGCGATGCAGGTACGGCCGATAATGCCGAAGTGCGAAGGTTGAATCATTTCATTATGCATAGTTAATCTCCTATTTATTATAAAAGCCATTTTTTATTGGCTTAATAACACTATGTCTAATATCCAGTTTTTTAACAACCCATACAAACATTAAATATTTATGACAGAAACGTAATTTTTTACACTTCGCCCTGATTTTGAGCGATGAATCCGCGGTTTAAATCATTAGATTGAGTCCACCGAATATGCTCGCCTACCTGTCATCGTTACCTTATCTATACCATCGCCTAATCATTGCATAAGTTTTCAATAGATTTTGTTTTATAAATCATAATATTATAGAGATCCTTCTCGTATCTCACTCCCAAAACACTTTGCCACTGGGAATCCATCCGCACTTAACCTACAAGAAATGGTAGACTTAACTGGTATTCGGTTAAGAGATCACATTTTATTAATACGCTCATGCACTTCTCAATTAAAAAACTGGCTTGCGCACTTTGTACTGCACTTGGACTTTTCTTGCATCCCACCAACGTACTGGCGAGTACCGAAAAGCAAGCTTATCTGGAAGAACACATTTCAGCAGAAAGCAAGCCCATGTTAAAACTCTACTTTCGCTCGATGGGTAAGCCGCGATCAATTCAAAAAGATGAGTTAAATGCGCCACAGAATGCATCAGCGGAGTCTCTTGCTCTGTATTACTTTGCACGAAAGTACCTTAAGCGTTACGAAGGAGTTCCATTACCGAAAGATATGCCCGATTTAATCGAATTCGGTAAAAAGCACCATTTGGAATGGGTCGTCGCTGAAGCACAGCTCAATAAGGCTGTAACAATGATTGAGCAAGACGATAACTGGAACGCAGAATTGTTACTCCATGACGTTGTTTCTACAGCCCGTGATCTTGGTTATCTAGCATTAGAAGGCCGTGCTTACCGCTGGTTAGGCAATCTAGAAGTATCTCGAAATCAACTACGCAGTGGCCTAAAATATTATCGCAATGCCTATGAGTTATTAGAAAAAACAGTGTTTGAAATACAAGTCGCGATGACACTGAACAACATTGGGACGGTCTACATCGACGCATCAGATTGGGCTCGGGCCAACAGTTACCTAACGCAAGCCCTCGACACTTACCTAGAGAGCGAATATCAATACGATAATAGCTTTTTTATGAGTGTTATCTACGCAAACCTTAGCATCGTTCACTCGAGCCTCGGAGATAACAAAAAAGCGGAATATTATTTCAATGAAGCCATTCGACTTTCAATGCAAACGGGGTCGGACACAGTCAAGCACCACTCTTTATCCAGCTTTTCACAAATGTTGAGCTCGGTAGGAAAAATTGATGATGCATTAATGGTCGCACAACGTTGCGTAGACCTGCCCATTCCAAAAAATCTAGAAATGCTAAAAACGTCTTGTTACGAGGCATTTGCAGAGGCTTACCTCGCAAACAAACAATACGATAAAGCTATTACAACAGCACTTAACATTCTAGAACAAACTAAATCAACCAGTGAATTAGAGCTGCGTCAGCGTATTGATATGCTTTCGGTACTGGTAAACGCTCATCAAATTCTTAATGACTATGAAGCGGCTTTTCATTATTTAACCCAATTAAGAGAGCTAGAGGCTGAGTTTTCTCATCATATTCATGGTGAAGAGATGATTAACATTAAGTTTGACCTCGAAGCTAAGTTAGCCCAGAAAGAACTCAAATTGCTAGAAACAAAAAATGCGCTACAAGCCTCTGAACTGCGTTCACAGCGCTATCGAGAAATGTTCTACTTTATCGCTATTGCGGCAATTGGAGTCGTTGGTTTTCGTTACGTACTGCGCGTTAGACGTATTAATAAAGCACTCACTCAAGAAAATACTACCGATCCATTAACTCAACTGCATAACCGTCGCTATCTTCACATTTGGTTGGACAAAATGGCTCGTAGAAGCCCAGATAGAACATTTGCCTTAGCCGTTTTAGATGTCGATCATTTTAAAACCTTTAATGATCAATATGGACACGATATTGGCGATAAAATGCTGACTCATATTGCCACGCTATTTAATGAATCCACTCGCTCTGGTGACCTACTCATTCGTTGGGGTGGAGAAGAGTTTGTCCTATTATTCGAAGTACAGCGAGTTGAAGATTGCGCTAAGTTTTTGGAGCGATTGAGATATACTGTTGAAAACACACCATTGGTGGTTGACTCTAAACCATTAAGCGCGACAATTTCCCTTGGAGCAGTGGACAAACTGTCGGCACAAACAATTAAACAAGAATGGGATCAGTGGTTTTTCTTGGCAGACCAAGCTTTGTATGATGCGAAGCAAGCTGGCAGAAACCAGTTCATCATTCACCCTACATCATAAAAAAGCACACATGAAAAAAAATCTAATCATTATTACTTTTGCGCCTCTATTTCTTATGGCGTGCAGTAATCAGCAAGCATCTCAACTGGGAATGCGCAGCAGCAGTGTCAACGTATATGCCCAGCAAATGAGTAACACTCAACTATGTGAAACTCTCTACTACAACCGTGCAACTAACCAAACCAAAGTGGCGATTGGTGCTGAGTTCAATCGACGTGGATTAAACAAAAAGTGGTGTGATAAAGAATTCGATAAGTTGTACATTAAAAAGTGGATTGATAACGTGCTGCCTAAGGAAAAAGCCAAACCTAAGAAACCAATGGCAACTATTCAACCCGCTTCAACTAAATAACTCCTCTCTTGAAGCAGACGGTACACTCGTATTTTCTGCTTTTCACTTTTCATGCATGTTCGATACGACATATAAAAACCTCATAGTTTCAGTAAATTAACAAAGACTTATGTTGTCCATCGAACTTTTAATGTAAACAAGTTGTAAATGGTTTTCGTCCTTATTCTTTGTCGTTAGCTTTGTTTGTTCCTGTTAGCGGAATATGAAACAGGAACTAAAAAATTCCAAACAAAGACATGAGGTCAAAAATGGAAATACGCATTAATCGCCTATTTGCCGCTATGTTGGCAGTAGGCATTGCACCTGCCGTCTCGGCGTTTGATCCACTCTATTCTGAACAATGGCACTTAGACAACACGGGGCAAACTGCGTTTGCGGCTAATCCTGCTGTTGCTGGGAACGACTTAAACACTAAGCTCACTCAGGCAATGGGGATTGCAGGTGTTGGTGTGAAAGTTGCCGTCATTGATTCTGGAGTGCAGATCGATCACCCCGACCTTGCAGGTAATATAGTTATAGGTAGCAGAAACTTCGTCGAAGACTCTTCATTCCCACTAAGTTATCCGGTTGATACTAATGGTCATGGCACTGCTGTAGCCGGTTTGATTAGCGCCGTCGGCAACAACGGTGAAGGCGGACGCGGTGTCGCTTCTCACTCTTCCCTCATTGGTTTTAACTGGTTAGCCAACCAGACATTAGAAGGTTGGTTAATCTCCCATGGCATGGACCCAGCAACACGTGATGTTCGCGTATTTAACCAAAGTTACGGTTTCAGCCCTATAAACCCGATTACTTTTGATGAAAGCGACCCTCAACTAAAACTTGAAATGG
Source organism: Vibrio sp. 1978 (assembly GCF_033344345.1). NCBI lineage: Bacteria > Pseudomonadati > Pseudomonadota > Gammaproteobacteria > Vibrionales > Vibrionaceae > Vibrio > Vibrio sp. 1978. Next base: position 376,119 of record NZ_JAWPOP010000001.1, on the reverse strand, counting down.
ACGTGATGAAAAACGTCAGCGAGAGTAACGCCTGGGGTCGAGGTGCTGTATTTGTAAAGTCAGCAGGTAATGGTTACCGCTATTTCAATGCAGGGCGATTCTTCGTATTGCCAAGTAACTTCTTTGCTGGTGGAGACAATCAAGGCTTACCGATGCACAACTCTGCTCAGTCTTATGATAACGCCAATTACTTCAATTTAGTCACTAGTGCACTACGAGCGGATGGTACGCGAGCGAGTTACTCATCGGTGGGTTCGAACGTGTGGGTTGCAGCACCAGCAGGTGAATATGGGCAAGATTTCCCTGCTATGGTCACCACTGATTTAATGGGTTGTGAAGAAGGGCAAAATACCAGTGAAGGCCTTGGCATTAATGGGTTACACGGCGGAACGGAGCTCGATCCGAACTGTAACTATACCAGTACGATGAACGGAACCTCATCGGCTGCGCCAAACACATCGGGTGCCATCGCGGCAATCATGTCAACCAACCACGCACTTTCTGCTCGTGATGTACGTGCTTTACTAGCGGAGACAGCAAAAGTAACGGATAAAGCGCATCCAGGCGTACAGCTTGAATTTACTAACCATAAAGGTGAACAGGTTAGCTACGAGGCAATTGCCCCTTGGCAGAAAAACGCAGCAGGCGTAGATTTCCATACTTTTTATGGCTTCGGCGCTGTAGATTTAGATGAAGCGATGCAACGTGCTCGCATGACGAATCGTGTTTTACCAGCTCAAGTCATTACGCCATGGGTTAATAACGCTACAGAAGTAAGTGTACCCGATGCAAGTCTAGTTGGTGGTTCTTCAAGTATCGCCATTGCCGATGAGCTGACAGTAGAATCCGTTCAAGTGACATTGACATTGGACCACGCTCGTCTGCCCGACTTAGCTATTGAGCTCATTTCGCCATCAGGGACTCGTTCCGTTTTGCAAACACCGCGCAATGGTCTTGTTGGTCAATCTCTTGATCCAACGATTACAGGCTACAAAGATCAATTAATGTTGTCTAACCAATTTTATGGCGAAGATGCAAAAGGCGAATGGACGTTGCGAGCAATAGATACGAACGGCGATGAAGTCTATTCTTACATTGCATATTTCAACTCTTCCACCATCTATGACGTTCCGATGGCAAACAACGCTCAACCCGGTGTTATTAAGAACTGGTCGATGCGCATATTTGGACACTAAGGAGTCAATAACATGAAATACAAATCATTTTCTATGCTGGCTCTCGTTATCATGACGTCGAGTGTATACGCAGAGCAACAGCTCTCTCAACAACCTGCACCAGAACTGTTTGTGCCATCAGAAGCGGTTGAGATTAATGGCCAAGACTATCGAAAAGTGCAAACTGGCACTGTTAGAACCCTATCTGAAGACGTAAAACTTCAAGCGGGTGATGAGGTGTTTAAGAATGCGTTTAGTAACGTATCCAAAGCCACTGGACTGGTTTACATCACCGTAAACAATCCTAACGAAGCGAAAGCAGTCGCCAAAGAGTTAAAATTAGAAGTTATCTTCGCAGAGGGGGAATCAGCGGTGTTAAAAGCATCTCAAGATCAAGATCTGCTAAGTATTAGCGACTACCTAAACGCAGACAGCCGGGTAAAAGCGTCTAAAATTGAACTAAACAGCGGTAAATACCGTGCACAATAATTCTCTAACAAGAGAAGTTGGCCTGTAAAACCATGCCTCAGCGATTGCTGAGGCATTTTTATGGGTAGGAACAGATACGCTATTATTCTTTAGTAACATTTCGCATAACTAGTATGATACCTAAACACCCTACTCGCCTGCGCCTGTCATTTCTTAAACAAAATAATTTCCGTTCTTAGCTCTTCTTCCGTGGTTTCCTTCGGGCTATTCAGATAGCGTTCGATTCCTAAAGGACTGGTTTTGACTTTCATACCACTCTGACGAACCAAGTTCATCGCTAACGCCCATGCATTTCCCAAAAACTGATATTCACCTCGGTGTTCAACGACAAATGTTTCACTCTCAGGAATGGTACCGGTAACCGCCCCTTGAGGCGCTGGTACTGAGTTATGAAGAGGAAAGCAAGTGATAAACTCGAATGTTCCTTTCTGCATATCCATCGACTCGTAATAACAAAACAATTCACCATTCACGGATAGGGTTTCGTCACTAATTAACTGTTCTAGTTGCTGAACATGCTTCTCAATTACCGAACCTAATTCCTGCAAGCTAGCCACACCCTTGACCCCAATATAATGAATTTGAGGCAACGTTCGGTTACCAATTTCGACTAAGTCTGAATGCACTCTTCCGGTTTCAAGCTTACTTTTAAGCATGCGTAACCCACGTTGATAATCCATCTCTATCATCGACTTAAACATACTTTTCAGAAAGAACAGGTACCAAGGGACGCGAGATTGCATTTGCCATTCGACTAAACAGCCATTTTGTGACGGCGTCACGATTAGAGTCACCTTTCCATGGCTCTTGATTGGGCGAAAGAAATGCAGCTCCATATCTAATCGATGCTCTTGAGTACTTTCCAGTACAATCGCGCCAGTCCCAATACGCTGACCATTCCATTGATAACCAGCTCCAACGTGGCCCTGATTATCACTGAATGTCAGCTCGCAGCTTGGTTCAAGAATGATCCATGGTGACCAGCTGGGCCAGTTATTGAAGTTCTTGAGATAGCCAATAATTTCACTTTGATTCTTATTAATTTCAATACTTCGGCTGACCTGATAAGAGAGCATAACGGTTCCTCGAGTTTCCGCTTCACTAACTTCAGTCTAATTCAAATTCCAGTTTTTTCTTGTTTGACTGCGGGTTAGATGCGTATGACAAGAAAAATCCAGAGCGTTAATTCTCACTTGAATCAATACGCGCAAAGCTAAGAGCAGAACTCCACTTTTGCACTAAATCGAACACCATCATCGTCCAGTACTAACGCCCATCCCATCCGTTCACATATTCGTTGTACGATAACAAGCCCACAACCATAACCAGCGTTGTACGTCTCGTTGCCATCGTGACGATTTAGGATCTTAAGCGCATGACCTTTCAACTCAATTTCAATATCTCCCACACTATAGCTAAAGGCGTTTTTAATCAGATTGTTGATAACAATGGCCACAAAACTCTCTGGTGCCTTCACTACACCACTATGTTGTTCGTGCAAAGCGTAATTCGAATCTTGCTTGGCAAATAAAGGCGCTAGCTCTTCCAACTGTTTTTGTAAACAAGTGAGAAGCTGATGCTCTCCGTAATGCTGAGGCTCTATTTTCTCTTTACCAAGTAAGAGAAACGCTTCTGTCAGTACACGCATCTCGTCACAAGCTGACTGCATCCTCGTGATGGCTTTTTGCGCAATTCGAGGTTGATCAGGAATACGCGTCAGAATGTCTGTTGAGCCTTTTATCACCATAATTGGCGTTCTCAACTCATGTGATGCAAAACGACTAAATTCTTGTTCTCGTTTGAAATAGCCCGCGATATCGTTCTTATTATCCAGCAAAGTCTGCTCTATCTGGCGTGTTTCGCTGAACTTAGTTTCAACTTGGAAAGCGGGTTGATCCGGTGACATTTGGCTAATTTTGTCTTCAATTTGCGCTAATGGCCGAGACAATATTCGAACCATGTAAATGCCATACCCAACCATGACAAATGAAAACAAACCACCGAGCAGCAGCGTAAACTGATGCAGCGAGCTTTCGTATTCGTCCAAGTAATCATCTGAGTCATCTTGAAATACAATGTACATAAGCCCCTTCCCTGAGGGATGGTTCAATACAACAAAGTGTTTGTCTTCTTCACCAAGCAGGTATTCGTAAAAACCAGGTGAAGTAAAAGAGAGCAACCAATCCGGTGTCGGTGCTTCACTCCAATATGAGTTGAATTCCAATACGTTTGGCAATGGCGCATCCCAGCCCTGTTTCTCGAAATTCTCACTATAAAGCGCAGCTTCAGTATCTAGCCAGTGATGTAAACTCAGCACTTCCAGTTTGTTTTCTGCCACATAAATCAGCGACCAAAAAAGAGTAAACATCACAAACGTCATGACCCCAAAACCCCAACGGATCTTGCGATAAATGCTTGGATATTCGTTATGCTTTAAGTCGGTAACCTTGTCCATGAATAGTCTCTAATCGTGATTCTTCAAAACCTTTGTCTAACGCGGTTCTTAAACCGTAAATATGGCTACGAAGTGCATCACTTCCAGGTGGTTCGTCTCCCCACACACTATCGATCACTTCTGCGCGCGAGACCGCTGCTGGCGCACGTTGGAGGAGCAATTTTAAAATTTTAGCTTGAATTCGACTCAGCTTAATTTCTTTGTCTTTTCTCGTTACTTTTCCTGTACGTGCATCTAAACAAATATCTGCAAATTTGAGCGTTCCGATATCTTGTCTTGGACCACGATTAGCCAAAGCATGAACACGCAAACTGAGCTCTTCCATCGCAAATGGCTTCATTAAATAATCATCTCCCCCCGCTTTAAAAGCCGCGATTTTGTCATCTAGCGTATCTTTTGCCGTTAGGAAGAGAATTGGCGTTCCACATAACTTATCTTGTCGAAGCTTCTGTACCGTACTGATGCCATCGAGCTTCGGCATCATGATATCCATGATGATTACATCGTAATGATTTTCCTCGATTAACTTAATCGCAGCCTCTCCATGAAACGCACAATCGATAATCATGCCTTCGAGCTCAAGATAGTCTGCAATCGTCTCCGAGACGTTATGGTTGTCATCTACAATTAAAATTTTCATAAAATCAAATTTCTTCACGATCTCTTCACGATATGCCCAATAAGATACAGGCAATTTCCTAAACTCGCTCGTAAATTGAGGCTAATACAATGAAAAAACTCGCTCTTATTTCTGTAGTAGGTTTGGCATTGTCTGGTTGTGGTGGTTCAGGTGGTGGCACCAATAGCGATAGCACACAAACTCAACCAGCAGTGAAACCAAGTGTAGCGATTGGCTCTGTTGAAGCGGTCAACGCTGAAGAAAGCACGTTAACCGTCAATGGACATACGTATCGTGTGTCTGAGGTGGTTTATGACGACACACAAGTGCAATTGGCCGATGTAAAACCCAAAATGGTGGTTCGCGTGGGTTCAGATATTCGGCAAGCTTCGGGCAATGGCGTCCGAGTCACACTTGAACCAACCATTACTGGACGTGTGACAGCGATTGATCATGTGAAGAAAAAATTCACGGTAAACGGCATAGAGCTGCAGTTTGACGGTTTAAGTGATGATATAGAGATCAACGACTGGGTGATGGTGTCATCCTTACCGACTGCGGATGCGGGCTATCGAGTGTTGTCTGTGGTCGAAATCGACGTAGATAACGATTACCCAGCCCTTGGAAGCTACTACGAACTGGAAGGTCACATTACTAGTACCGATGAAAATGCTGGCACGTTTGAGCTTGGTACAAATATAACCGTATCTTACGACAACATTAGCCAACTTAGCATCGGCCAATGGGTAGAAGTAGAAGGTGAAATGCAAAACGGCATCTTCATGGCAAATGAGGTAGAAGTTGAAGACTACGACGATCTAAAAAATGACAGCGATGTGGAAGGTATCGTGACTTGGGTTGCCAAGGATTATAGTGAGTTCTCTCTAAACTACCGAGGAGCCTTCTTCATTGATAACGCAACACGCTTTGAGGATGGTAGCAAAGCTAATCTAGAACAAGGTCAAGAAGTAGAAGTGACCTCTGTGATGAAAAATGGCAAACGCACCGCTACCGTCATCGAATTTGAGCGGTCGGAGTTTGACAATGACAACCAATGGCGAGGTAAAGAGTTTGAATGTGAAGGCTATGTATCAAACTACGATGCTGATTCAAGAGCATTTAAAATCGAGCATTGTGAGAATGATGCTGATCAAGTACTAAGTAACACCACCGTTGTGATTGATGCGCAAACACGCTTCCAAGGCATTGAAGAACTTAACCTAAATGGTGCTCGTGTCGAAGTCGAAGGTGTGATCATTAACGACCAAAATATTGCCCGTGAAGTGGAGTTAGACGTTTACGACAACTAATCCCTTCTACGCTTAAGAAAAAGTGTCACTTCGGTGGCACTTTTTCTTTTCACCTTACTTTGCTTCCCAAGCTCAAACCAACAAATTCTCAGTCAAAGCCTTTTCTCTCCGTTACACTTTACCTATGTTTCACAACATTGGTGACGACTATGAAAAAACGCAACCTCATTTTGTTAATCTTGTTTTTTGGTTCAGCCACGAGCTTAGCTAGCGTTATGGATCCTGACTGCGATGCAGAAAAGGCAGCTAAAGCCGCTGCGACAAAAGCCGTGGTTGGTGTTGGGGGTCGCTGTACGCCTAAAGAGGCACTGAAAGATACCGCAGTTGATGCAGGAAAAGACAAATTGCCAGATGAAGGGATGGCGGGTAAAGCTGTTGATGCAATGACACCGGAAAAAGAGAAGAAAACGATGAAAGACGTAACCAAAAAGCTCAATAAAGATTGATACGCTTTCTTGTAGTTAACTTTAATAGCGAAACTCCCCCCTCCCAAAAAAAGAGCGCCGATTGACGCTCTTTCCGAACTCTAATAGATAACCAATTATGCGGTCTCTGCTTCACCTATCCAATGATAATGGTGGTTGGCTTTTTTCCCCACTAAACCGAGCTCTGTCAATTCTTCAAATACCTTGTCTACCTCTTCCGCAGACAGCCTAAACTGTTTAGCAACGGCTTTTTTGGTGCACGTAATTTGATGCGTTTTAAGTGCATCGCTAACTTGCTCTAACAAGGTTTTCGGTTCCTTTGGTTCTTCTGGCTCCGGCGCAGCTGGTATTTCTTGCTCTTCTTCCTCTTTTATATGAGGAAGATAACCCGCAGGCGCTGGGTCTATATCGCGAACTGTTTTCAATATCATGCCCTCATTTCTGCGATAGAAATATCGGAACCGTTGCTCTTCACCAATCAAGCCAACAAAAAATGCAGCAAAGAAGTCCAAAAGAATCGAAAGAAATACAACCAAGCCAAGCTGAGCTTGCTGAGAGGTGGTACCAAATGCGTTGGCTAGGCTATCAATCAAACCAATCACTGAGCCTTGCGTAACCGGCGGTAAACTATCACGCTCCATAGCCAAGCGTTGCTGCTCTTCACGTAAGGTTTTGTTTTGATCCTGAATGCGAGTTACACCAGTCGCGATACGCTCCATCTCGATGTATTTCTGCGCTGCCATATTGTTGAGCTCAATCTGCTTATCGATTGCCGCAATCTGACGATTAAACGCTTCCACTTTCGCCTGCTCTACCGAAATATGACTTTGTGCACTATTGGTTGCACTATTAATCCCACCAATACTACCGCCAATGGAAATCGCAGCTAAAACTAAATAAAACACGAGAGCGGTTGCTGCTCCTGTGTAGTTGCGATGGGCTCGGCGCTCACCGTATTCATACCAAGCGTAAAATTTACCCGCTTCAAAAATGATCGCTAAACCACCAAATAAGGTTTGCATCATCGGGTTTTCGTCGATAGACAAAAATAGCAATAGAGAAAAAATAGTCGATGCTAAAATCGCAGCACCGGTGAATGCATATACACTCACCATGGCAAATCGACCTTTAGGGTATCGATATCCAATCTGTTGTTCGTATTTCATTTGAGAAATTTCTTAAGATTAATCGCCCCTCCGACTAAGTAGGACGGACGTTTCTGGCATGTACAAAGGAGCGCAGAATACCGTATCCTTTATTAAATTACTGTCATAATTCCGTTAATGGAAAACAAGTGAAGATTCGGTGTGCATTTTGAATCGATATCAGCCAAATCTAGCACGTAAAAACACCACCACGACACCCACTAACCGAAGCTTCAGTGACATATAAGAGAGATTAATTCGGTATCTTCAGAAGCGACTAAGCAAGACTGACAAGTTGAATTGGAGGTTGTGAATGTCAGCCGAATCAAGACATTAAAGCGTTAAAAATAGGCAATAAAACAAATAATGCACACTTGCATCACCTTTTAGTAAACTGATAATTACATTGTTTGGTTAATTTGTTAGTATCCCGCGCCGAAGAAGATAAGCACTCAATTGTATGGAAAACACTCTAATACAGCACAAACACCATCGCTTGCACGCTATTGCGGTTATTATCGCGGTGTTGTTTCAGTTGTATTTAGCATCCACAGCCGCTCTTAACCCTACACAAGTTCACAGCACAACTTGGCTCAACAAAGTCCAAAGTGAAAAGGTTTTACTGTGTACCGCAGATGGTTTCAAATGGGTGGATATCAATACGTTGATTGAGGCTAACGCTCAATCTTCTTCTAAGCTCATCCAAGATCTTAACTTACACGACGGCTTCCAGTTTGAATGCCCGCTTCTTCAAGCTGTTCAATTCTTTCTTTTAGTTGCGATTGGGCTTTACCTGACAACGATCCATTGGCTGCGCCGAGTAAAGTATGCACTGACGACTTATCACTTTTCAAAATGCGATAAGCTCGTTTACAAACACATCGCGCCTAAGCACTCTCCGCCGAGTGTTTTTCCTGCCTAACAGGCATCTAATCATTAACAACTTTATCCAAAAATAACGATGACTCTGTTTGTTGTCCATTCAGAGAAGCTATTCATTCAAAAGGAAAAACACATGCTTAAATCATTAAAAACCGCCGCTATCGCGCTTATTGCTGTCATCGCTAGCCCACTGAGTTTAGCGCACGATTATGAAGCAGGAAAAATTCATATCGACCATCCATGGAGCCGCGAAGCGCCACCAAACGCACCTGTTATCGGTGGTTTTTTTCAATTAACCAACCACGGTGACAGTGAAGATACATTGATCGCAGCAGAAAGCCCAATCGCAGGACATGTCGAAATTCACACGCATAAGAAAGAAGATGGTGTGATGAAAATGATTAAGATTGACGAAGTGCGCGTTCCAGCCAATGAGTCTGTGTTGTTTAAACCAGGCAGCTTCCATTTAATGATTTTCAATCCAACACAAGCGCTCAAAGAAGGCGACCGCTTCCCTATGACGTTAACATTCAAAAACGCGGGTAAAGTGGAAGTAGAAATGGCGGTTGAGAAACAAGGCCACATGGAAAAACACATGCATCATTAATGACGCAAACAAAAGTGCCCGCTGATTTAGCGGGCATTTTTATCTCAGCTTAGTCAAAATCATTATCCAATAGGTCCTAACTCGATCTTCAGAACAATGGTGATAAATAACGCTTGGCGAAACGGGGTCATATATCATAACAGCGTGCTCGGGCAAGAGATTCTAAATCACGCTCGTTCCTCACTGTTCAGAATGACGTTAAAAGATTTAAGAATCCCAAATAGGTTTCCTACTCGCATGAAACTCAATCTCTCAGCGAAATCTTCCAACCATCATTTGATAAGCCTAAGCAAAGTCATAAATTTGGTAACAATGCCCATAGCGCAATTAGTTTTCTTTCTACTTGAAACAAACCTCAGCCCAACGAGCTAAGCCCGCAGTTACTGAGCCAAAATAGTTTCCACTGACAACCGGAATACTTGGCAGTACGGTTTGAACCGCATCGCGCAAGATTGGCGAGCGTGCCGAACCTCCAGTCATAAAGATAGCATCGGGGTTAACTCCAGCTTGCTCTACCGCTTCTGTCACCAACGCCGTCATTTTATTCTTTGGCGACTGGATCGCTTCGATCATTTCGTCACGTTGTACATCAACTTCAATCGTTTCTGATAGTAAGTTGATGCCAGTTCGGTAAGAAGCTTGTTCTGAAAGTGCCACTTTTGCCTCTTCGGCACGGCGAACAATGTTGTAGCCTAAAGACTCATGATACACCTCTAGCAAACGAGCAAGTTTTTCTGGCTCTTGAGCCTGCTTTTGAAGCAACTTTAACGCTGATAGGTTCTCTCGCGAATAGAAGTCACTCTGCGCTTCTACATTATTGATTGCTATCGGGTTCCAGAATTGGGTAGTCGGCATCACAATACCTGACTCCATTTTACTTCCCATGCCAAAAGGGAACATGAGCTGCTTAAATGCTAGCGCGATATCAAGATCATTCCCGCCGACACGCTGGCCACTGTGAGCTAACAAGCTTGCGGTCCTATCTGCTTTGCCGCGCCAAGACGGTCCCATTTGGATCAACGAACAGTCCGTTGTACCACCGCCAATATCGACTACTAGAATGATTTTATCTTCGCTGAGTGTCGCTTCATACTCTAGGCCCGCCGCGACAGGCTCAAACTGAAACTCCACATTTTGGAAGCCCGCACGTTTCGCTGCCCGCAACAAAATGCGTTCAGCCTGAATGTTAGCCGTTTCACCGCCACGCCCATGAAAGTTAATTGGTCTGCCGATCACAGCATCGGTAATACTTTGCTGCGCATCGTTTTCGGCTTGAGACTTAATATTGTCCATCATCGCGCAGACAAGGTCTTCGAAGAAAGCCAATTGCACATCACGCAAGCCAGATGCACCAAGAAAAGACTTCGGCGATTTCACATAATAGATATCGCGAGGATCTTCCAAATAGAGATTAAGTGCAGCCTGACCAAACGCGATGTCGTCGGATTCTAAGTCAATACTTTCTTCTCGGTTTAAATTGATTGCCCGGCGTAAAACCTGCTCACCAACTTGATCTAATGGTTTAATATCTCGATGGCGAAATAAATGCTCGGATACCGATTCACGAGTCGGTGCAGCAAGGGTGGAAGGAATAAAAGGGCTGTTTCCTTCCAGATTAAGCAGTACTGGATCACCCGATTCCATTTTAGCCACTGAACAGTTTGCAGTACCATAGTCAAAGCCGATAAACATTGTTTCTCCCACTGTCCCACTGATTAGTGGCCTTTTGAGCGTTAAAAAGCTGGCAATGCTAACTTAATGGCATAAGAATTACTATCCCAAAATCAAGTGTAATTTAACGTGGAAAATCTATCTAAGGTACACTACTTTCTCTTTTTGCAGATGGCACAACAACCGCTACCAGTAAAGCTAACAGCAGGAACACAGGGCTAAGCATTAATCCATGCCAGATTGAATACCCATCATGGAACAGCCAGAATATACCAAGCGTCAGTAGGTACGAAAAGTAGCTGCAAAACACCAAGCTAATCGCGACAAAGCGCTTTTGATTAATAATAAGAATCCGCACTAGATACTGGCTAAGAATACCAGAGCAGCGCATGGCAAGTTGCCAATTAATGATAAAGAAAGCAAGCGCAATAAACCCAGCTACGACCAGTGCATCATGCGTACTTAAAATGAAGTAGCTACCAAATCGGCTTATGATGACCGGATAATCGCCTTCGTATATCGTTGACCAAGATATTGCGTTCGCTGCTGCTACGTAATTGGCAAAATAAGCAATAGCGTAGAAAGTCGTTTGAGAACTGAACGGCTGAAATACATCCCTACAAAATCCTCGCCATTCTTCTTTGTTGGCGGTAGGCCCAACCCAGTCACGTTTTTTTTGAGCGGTACGCCCGGCAAACGCAGGCCCGTTGCGAAACAACAGCCAAAATATATAGAGTGCAAGTATAACCAAGAGTATTGAAAACATACCCTTCCCCCTCATAAATTATCGGCGCCACTGCCAATGGCGTTGGGGTCGTAAACTGCACTTCCCTGCTATACCTATTTGATTTATCAAAGACTTATTATTTTATTACCACCAAAATTCATTTAATGGCATGCTAAACAGCAACATTTTCACGCTTTGTGCGTGAAGTTCGAAAGCCTACTTTTAGGTTTAGCACAAAAATAACTACAGCAAAGCGTAAGAGAGGGATTCCGCACCCATCAATGAAGATGAGGCGTTAAGCAGAAGCTGTGACCGCAATGAGAAGAGAAGGATTCAAAGCGGCCATGCATGGGCAAGAGGAGCAACTATTTCTCTAATTTTTCTTCAAATACACCAATCTCTCTGCCCAACCAAATCGCGCGTTCTGTGTGATCGAGCAACTCTTCTTCGCTTACTGGGTGAATGAGCACAGAAAAATCGCCTCGAATCGTATCAAGCCACGCCAAGAACTCTTCACTCAATGATTCTAGGTGAATTTCAAACATCGGCATTTTGTGTGGGCCAACTAACCTTCCAACTAATGGAAACACACGCAGCACATCTTGACGCTCTTGACGGATGATCTCGTTCAAGGCTTGCGCTTTATCTTGTTCTCTTAGGGGAAAATAAACATGAGCGTGGTACATAACTTCTCCATAATCACTTCCGCTTGAGCACCACCTACTTTGGATAAGCTCAAGGACTGCCGAGGGTATACATTTGTAATGCCGTCACCCTACCTTGATTCCACTCAGTTGGGAAGAAGTTATGCATTCTCATAAGGTCGAGGCTTCGAGCACAACAAAAATTTGCAATTCATCATATAGCAACTGTTTGAGTTGATTCATTAATAATGACTCACTTTGTCAAATTTTACAGCCAAATTTTGTTGCAAATATGTTTCATTAACCAGTAATTAAATTCGAGTTTAAAAATACCACCAACAAAATAGCAGCATATTACTCTGCAAAATCAGGGTGTAAGCAAAACTTTACTACTGAGCGAAAGTCAAAATGAAGCATAATTTAACAATTTGTTTACACTTATTGTATCTGGCTATACCACGATTTAGTTAGAGGGTTAGATACAGAAAAGCCTTTCTCTGTATCTTGCGGTGAAATGGTCGCAGCGATGTTATCGACAAATAGTTTAAGGGACGAACAGATGCCTACCGCTATCGAAAGCACACGCAACCTTAGGTATGGCCTTTGCGCTGATATCAGAGTTTGAGTACCCATACAAACTCTGGTTTTGTATGAACAGCTGCAGTCCAAAAGATCCGCAGCGTCAAAAGGAGCTTGAGATGAACGTTCAGGCATTACCCATGCATCGGTTTATCGACCATCGTGGGGACCTAGTCGGCCAACTACCCAACTGGGCTGACACTGAAACATTGGTCGGGTTTTACCGAGATATGGTATTAACTCGCACTTACGACAACAAAGCAGTTGCCTTGCAACGCACCGGTAAGCTAGGGACCTATCCCTCACACTTAGGCGCGGAAGCCATAGGCATTGCGGTCGGCAGAGCACTTAAAGCCGATGATGTGTTTGTCCCTTACTACCGCGATATGCCTGCGATGTGGTGTCGTGGCATTGGCATGGAAAAGAACCTTCAATACTGGGGTGGCGATGAGCGCGGGAGTGATTTTGCTCCTGAGGGCAGTCCGGTTCCTAGCCGAGACCTTCCCTACTGTGTACCCATAGCGACGCAATGTACGCATGCTGTCGGGGTGGCTTCCGCGCTAAAAATTCAAGGTAACCATGAAGCTGCGCTAGTCATGTGCGGCGATGGTGGTACATCCAAAGGGGACTTTCTTGAGTCAATAAACTGCGCAGGTACTTGGAATATTCCACTTGTTTTCGTCGTAAACAATAACCAGTGGGCAATTTCAGTGCCGCGTAGTCTCCAATGTGCCGCCGATTTCTTATCAGAAAAAGCGCAAGGTGCAGGTATACCGGGTATTACTGTCGATGGTAACGATGTCGTCGCCGTTTATGATGCAACTAAAACCGCCCTTGAGAGAGCAAGAAAAGGGAAAGGCGCAACACTCATCGAAGCGGTGAGTTACCGACTGAGTGACCACACTACGGCCGATGATGCGACTCGTTATCGTAAAGAAGATGATGTTCAAACTGCATGGCAATACGAACCTATCGCACGCCTTAAAACGTATCTCCTTAATCAAGGCGCTTGGAGCGACGAACAAGAACAGCAATGGCTAGATTACTGTAAAGAGCAAGTAGAGTTAGCTGTTGAACGCTATCTGAGCTTACCGCCACAAGCACCAGAAACCGGTTTCGATTACTTGTATGAATCGCTACCTCAAGAGCTTCATGCACAAAGAGATGAACTCATCAACAAGGCAATGAGAATGCAGGGAGGCAGACATGGCTGAGCTAACGTTGGTTGAAGCAGTAAACCTTGCCCTGCACCACGAAATGCAACAAGACCCCAATGTTGTCGTACTAGGTGAAGACGTGGGCGATAATGGTGGTGTATTTCGTGCCACTGTTGGACTCAAGCAAGAGTTTGGTCTTAAACGAGTCATCGATACGCCACTCGCTGAAGCCTTAATCGGCGGGGTTGCGGTCGGTATGGCAACGCAAGGATTACGACCTGTCGCCGAATTTCAGTTTCAAGGTTTCGTTTTTCCTGCGATGGAGCACTTAATGTGCCACGCGGCTCGAATGCGTAACAGAACTCGCGGTCGGCTCACTTGTCCCGCGGTTTTTCGTGCGCCATTTGGCGGCGGTATCCACGCTCCGGAACACCACTCAGAAAGCGTGGAAGCGCTATTTGCTCACACTGCTGGATTTAAAGTGGTGATTCCTTCTTCTCCACAACGCGCATACGGCTTACTTCTCGCTGCAATTAGAAGCAATGATCCCGTCATGTTCTTCGAACCGAAGCGCATATATCGCACCGTTAAATCTGAAGTCGTTGATAACGGCGAAGCACTCCCACTCGACACCTGCTTCACCTTGCGTAAGGGGCGAGATATCACGCTCGTTACTTGGGGCGCATGCGTCGTAGAGTCACTTCAGGCCGCGCAAACCTTGTCTAGTCAGGGAATTGAAGTCGAGGTGATTGATTTGGCGAGTATTAAGCCAATTGATACCGCGACGATTTTCAGCTCACTAGAAAAAACTGGACGTTTACTCGTTGTTCATGAAGCGAGTAAAACTTGTGGTGTGGGCTCTGAGCTATTAGCTCGAACCGCTGAACATGCCATGTGCTTACTTAAAGCCCCACCTAAACGAGTAACTGGAATGGACACCATTATGCCTTATTACCGTAACGAAGATTATTTCATGGTTCAGGAAGAAGACATTGTGACCGCGGCGCGCGAACTCGTGGAGGATTGGAAATGAAGACGTTTAATTTACCCGATCTCGGTGAAGGTCTCGCTGAGTCAGAAATTGTCAAATGGCACGTTAATGTCGGAGACATGGTTAAATTAGATCAAGTGATCTTAACCGTAGAGACAGCAAAAGCGACGGTAGACGTCCCTGCCCCCTATTCGGGCCGTGTGGTCAGCCGTCATGGTGAGGAAGGTGAAATCGTCAATATTGGTGCATTACTGCTAGAGATTGATGAAACAGGTGCCGGGAGAGAAGTAATGGCAGAGAAAAAAGCCACTGCTGACGCCGCAACCGTCGTCGGTAGCGTTTCTCACCAAGCGCATCATGTTAACGTTGATGATTTCTGGATTGGTGGCAACCACAACACGACAGAAAGCAACCTCGTTACCGCCCTGCCTTCGGCTCGCTTGTTGGCACAAAAACTTGGGGTAGATCTTAACCTCGTGTCAGGTAGTGGCCCGAACGGACTTATCGTTGATGCCGATATTTACGACGAAGCCGGAAAACAGCGTCCAGGCACCGAAGTTTTGAAAGGCGCTCGACGTACCATGGTGTCGTCTATGACCGAATCGCATGAACATGTTGCAGCCGTAACCATTACGGAAGAAGCGTTGTTGGAAGATTGGCTGCCAAACGAAGATATCAGTATCCGCCTTGTTCAAGCTATTGTTCATGCGTGTCAAGAAGAGCCTGCTTTAAACGCTTGGTTTGATGCCGAAACCATGACACGCTGCGTACACACAACGGTCAATGTAGGAATTGCAGTAGATAGCCGTCATGGATTGTACGTACCAGTTTTGCGCCACGCAGATGAATATGAGCCACAAGATATTCGTCGTTGGCTCGATCAAACCGTTGAAGGGATCAGAGAGAGAAAAATCGGTCGTGAGCAATTGCAGCACGCGACGATTACGCTTTCCAACTTCGGCGCGATTGCCGGTATTTACGCAACACCTGTCGTCACACCGCCACAAGTCGCTATTGTCGGCGCGGGCCGAATACTCGACCGAGTTGTGATAAGAAATGGTCAAGCAATTTCGGTGAAAGCAATGCCGCTATCCGTAACGTTTGATCATCGCGCTTGTACTGGTGGTGAAGCTGCAAGGTTTACGAAAGTACTTGCAGAGCACCTGCAACGTCCGAGCGAAAAGTAACTTATTAAAATCAAATGATAAAGGCTTCCAATTTGGAAGCCTTTTGTTTTAGGGAACAAGACTATATCTACAGCTTCTCTAACAGCTCAGGCATTACCACAAACAAATCGCCGACCAATCCATAATCTGCAATGTCAAAAATAGGCGCATCAGGATCGCTATTAATTGCAACAATCACCTTGGAATCTTTCATTCCCGCCAAATGCTGGATCGCTCCAGAAATTCCGACGGCAATGTATAACTCCGGTGCAACAATTTTGCCGGTTTGCCCGACTTGATGGTCATTAGACACATAGCCCGCATCGACCGCCGCTCGTGACGCCCCTACCGCTCCACCTAGCTTGTCCGCCAATTGTTCTACTAAAACAAACTTCTCTTTACTCCCGAATGCACGCCCCCCCGACACCACTACTCTAGCCGCTGGCAATTCTGGTCGCTCACTTTCTGGCGTTTGTTGCGAAACAAACTCACTAAGTTTATTGATAATCACCGTGTCGACTTGAGTAAGCTTAGGGACAACTGGCGTGTCAGATAGCTCTGCGGCATCAAAAGCCGTACTTCTTATGGTCATCACTTTATAGGGATCATTCGACGTGACTCTCGCCAATGCATTTCCAGCATAAATTGGACGAATCACCGTATCGATAGACTCGATTGTCATCACGTCAGAAAGTTGACCAACATTAAGCAACGCCGCCACACGAGGCATCACATTCTTACCAAATGTACTGGCAGGAGAAAGAATATGTGAGTAGTTTTTGGCTACTTGTGAGATCAAAGGTGCGATATTTTCCGCTAATCCATGTTCATATCCCTTCGCATCAACCCAGATAATTTCTGCAACACCCTGAACACAATTCAACTCATCCAAAACTGATTGGCACTGATATCCAATAAGCAACACAGAAACAGGAAGCGATTTATCATCATCCTTAATCTCAAATGCCGCTTTAATTGCACACAGCGTCCCTACAGCCAACGATTGGTTGTCATGCTCTGCGAGCACAAGTGTTGCTAATGGTCGGTCTTCCATGGTCATGCCTCATATAACACGTCAGATCCATTACTTGAGCTTAGTCCGCTTCACGTTAACGTCAACTGAGCTATAGTTTTCTGTATAGAAACCAAAACCTGTCACGCAGATGACGATAATAGAAAGGAAGCATAAAGATGGAACGAGAATGCATGGAGTTTGATGTCGTGATCGTGGGGGCCGGACCTGCAGGCTTAAGCGCCGCTTGTCGGCTAGCTCAACTCAACCAAGACAGTGAAGGTGACGCACTTTCAATTTGCGTTGTAGAAAAAGGCTCAGAAGTGGGCGCACATATTTTATCTGGCGCTGTTTTTGAAACTAGTGCCTTAGATGAGCTTTTCCCCAATTGGAAAGAAATGGACGCCCCGCTAGCAGCCTCAGTTCAACGAGATGATTTCCTTTATCTTACTACTGAACAAAACCATATTCGCGTTCCCCACTTCCTTACACCGCGTCCAATGATAAATGGCGAGAATAATTACGTAATTAGCCTTGCCAACCTTTGCCGTTGGCTCGCTAACCAAGCAGAAAATCTTGGGGTGGAAGTTTTTCCGGGCTTTGCCGCTGCAAGCATCAATTATGATCAGACTGGCGCCGTGACAGGCATTAACACGAGCGATATGGGACTAGATAAGAACGGCCAGGCCAAACCTAACTTTGAACCAGGTATCGAGCTAAGGGCAAAATACACCCTTTTTGCTGAAGGTTGTCGCGGACATCTGGGTAAAGAACTTATTCAAAGGTTCGACCTAGACGCAGGAAAGCAACCACAGCACTACGCGCTTGGCCTAAAAGAGATATGGGAGTTACCCACTGACAGTAAGGATGTATCTGGCAGTGTTATCCACTCCGCTGGCTGGCCCTTGAGTGAAACAAATACCACAGGCGGCGGTTTTCTCTATCACATGGAGAACAACCAAATCGCCGTCGGGCTTATTGTCGACTTGAATTACAGCAATCCTTACTTGAGTCCGTTTGACGAATTTCAACGCTTTAAGCACCATCCTGCTATTGAACCACATTTGAAAGGTGCTCAGCGCATCGCTTACGGCGCAAGAGCCATTGCGAAAGGTGGGCTTTCCTCTCTGCCGAGACAGCAATTCCCTGGCGGTTTATTGATTGGTTGTGATGCGGGGACTTTGAACGTCGCAAAAATTAAAGGCAGCCACACAGCAATGAAGTCCGGAATCATTGCAGCAGAAGCGGTACATACGGCCCGACAAACTGGAGCTTCTGAGCCAGACTACCAGTCGTTGTTTGAATCATCATGGTTGTATGACGAACTCGCCGAAACGCGTAACTTTGGCGCGAACATTCATAAGTTTGGCAGCATACTTGGCGGTGCTCTTTCGACTTTTGAACACAACCTGTGGCAACCACTGGTTAAGAAGCCGTTACCTTGGTCTATCAAGGACTATTCGCACGATCATGAGCAGTTAAAACCTAAACAAGAGTGCCACCCAATTGCATACCCAAAACCAGATGGTGAAATCAGTTTTGATAAGCCTTCGTCGGTATTTTTGTCGGGAACACAGCACGAAGAGAATCAACCTTGTCACCTTGTTCTGACTTACCCTCACATTCCAATTGATGTGAATTTAGGTATGTATGACGAGCCGAGCCAGCGCTATTGCCCTGCAGGGGTTTACGAAGTGGTGGAAGTTGAGAGTAAGTTGAAGTTTCAGATAAATGCCGCCAACTGCGTGCATTGCAAAACCTGTGACATCAAAGATCCTTCGCAAAACATCACGTGGAAAGCACCAGAAGGTGGCGGCGGACCAAGCTATCAAAACATGTAGATACGTTAGTATGTTGACGATCTAACAAATGGATAAACAAACCGATTGGCAGAGCCTCATTACTCCTGCCAATCGACAAAATGATCAAGCAAGAAGTCGATAGCCAATCGCGCTCGTAGTGGTAGAAAGTGACGATTCTGATAAACAATCCAGCTGCTGTTGCCGCTTCCCCAATACGGCTCTAGTATTGGCACCAAACGACCAGACGAAATAGCATCGTTGAAACTACTCTTCGGTAAGTACGCCACACCTAATCCTTCTGCACAGGCTTGCAAGACCGTGTGTGCGTTATTGCTCTTCCATCTGCCCTGCACTTTTACGCCATCTAAAGGCTTGCCGTCTTTTTCAAACAACCAAACGTCCTTATTGGCAATAATGCAGCTATGACGCTTGAGTTGCTCTGGGTGCGTTGGTAAACCATGTTCATCGAGATAACGCTGACTGGCTGCCGCTGCCATGGGACGATCCACCAGCTTTCTCGCAACCAAGCCTGAATCACTCAACCTGCCGTAACGAATGGCAAAATCGAAACCATCTTCAATAAAGTTGACCATGCTGGTGTTGAAGTTAATTTCAACCGTGAGATTAGGATGTTGCTTGGCAAACGCCATCAAGGCAGGCGCTACATGGTTCTCAGAAAACGCACCAGCGGCACTCACGCGTAACGTACCACTCAACTGAGTTTGCTGCGTGGTGAGCTGTTCATTGGCTTGCTGAAGCCCAATCACCAACTCTTTACACTGCTGATAATACGCTTGCCCCGCTTCCGTTAGACTCACCATTCTTGTCGAACGGGCTAACAAAGCGACACCTAATCGCTCTTCTAATCTTGTGACTTGGCGACTGACATGACTGGTACTGCAACCTAACTGTTTTGCCGCTGCAGAAAACCCTAAGCTCTCAGCAACCGTAACAAACTCATTGATGCCTTCAAAACTGTCCATACTTACCTTTGCTATATAGCAATAATGTTTTGCCAATTAATCGTATTATCACTTATTTGTTTAGCAATTAGTATGAAGGTGTTCAACAAATACACGTAAGCCAAAAAGGAAACCATCATGAAGAAAGTACTCATCATTGTGACGAACCATGCGACTCTTGGTGAAACTGACCAAGCAAACGGAACTTACGCGCCAGAGCTCACTCATGCCCTTAGCGAGCTACTAGGTGCAGGCTTCGATTACGACATTGCCTCTATCAAAGGTGGACAAGCACCACTGTACGGAACCGACATCGAAGGCGACGCAGCCAACGAGAAAATTTTGGCGGATGATGATTTCCAGAACCGCATCAACAACACGATTCCAGTATCACAAATCAACGGTGACAACTATGATGCGATCTTCTATCCGGGTGGCTTTGGTCTTCTTTCAGACCTAGCGAGCAACGAAGATTTTGCCAAGATTTCCGCAAAACACTATGAAGATGGCGGTATTGTGGCAGCAGTTTGTCATGGTCCGGGCGCTCTTCTTCCTATCACGCTTAGCAATGGCGAGAAGCTACTTGCGTCTAAATCAGTGACAGGTTTCACTCGCGAAGAAGAGATCGACTTCGGCACCATCAACGATATCCCATTCCTATTGGAAGAATCTCTTGCACGCAGCGCAGCGCGCTACTCTAAAGTGCAACCTTGGCAAGAGTTTGTAATTGTGGATGATCGTGTCATCACAGGTCAAAACCCAACGAGCGCACACGGCGTAGGCAGAGCGATTGTTGAACACCTAGCTTAAACGCGCCGGAAACGACAACCATCCTAGAAGAGGAAAGCGTGCTTTGTCATGCTTTCCCTTGCTACAGGCGATCGCAAGATGCGCTTATACTTCTTCCCCTGCCTCGTCCTCTTCTACGATATCTGTTTCTTGGCTCGCCTCTTCCAGCCATTGCTGTAAAGATTCACTTGCTAGCACCTTCTGTTGGTAAGCTTTGGCACCCTCCGATAACTCGATGCCATAAGTTTGGAAACGCAATGCCACAGGTGCATACATAGCATCTGCAATCGACCATTCTCCAAATAACCAGCCGTTGGGATACAGCTTGGCTTGCTCAGCCCAAATGGCATCAATACGCGCAATATCCTTACGCGCACCCTCCGTTAAATCGACTTTTCTGCGCGCACGGATGTTCATTGGGAGCTCGTTTCTTAAATCAAAGAACCCCGAATGCATTTCTGAGGCAATGGCGCGGGCTTTAGCTCGTTCTGCAGAGTTGCTTGGCCATGCTTGGCCTTGTAAGTATTGCTCGTTAACATATTCCAAAATCGCTAATGAATCCCACACGGTTGCGTCACCATCCACCAAGGTAGGTACTTTCGCCGTTGGTGTAACATCTTCCAAGGTCTTATAAAAATCTTCCGTGAATAATTTGAGCTTGGTGACTTTCACATCCAGTTTGAATTGAGAAAAGATCAGCCATGCGCGCAGTGACCAGCTTGAGTAGTTTTGGTTAGCAATAAACAGTTTCATGACGCCTCCATGCGGTTCGTGTTTTGAGTACCCATTCACAATATCTGATTGTATTTAAGGGGACTAACGGATAGTTTTGATGGAACACTTCAACAAAAACGATGGATGAGTTTTAGATATGGATATCGATGCGTTACGCAGCTTTCTGGCTTTTGTCGAAACGGGAAGTTTCACTCGTGCAGCCAAGCAGATCAATCGCACCCAATCCGCGTTCAGTGCGCAAATGCGTAAGCTAGAAGACGAACTCAGCGTCAGTTTGTTTGAAAAAGAAGGTCGCAATCTTGTCTTAAGTGAAGCGGGATTAGCACTACGCTCTCACGCAGAGCAATTGGTTAGCTTGCACAATCAAGCACTGAAACAAGTGAAACGTTATGAAAATAAGCGTCCTCTTCGCTTAGGTTGCCCAGAAGACTACAACGACAATATCTTGCCTAAAGTCATCCGCGTATTACAGCAATCTGAGCCCACATGTTCGATTCAGGTCTTTAGTGAGCCGAGCATCACCTTGAGAGAAAAACTTGATGAAGGAAAGCTAGACGCCGCTATTGTGACAAGAGCACCGGACAGTGAGGAAGGTTACTGGCTAGCAAGCGACAAAGGCGTGTGGATTGCTCATCCTGATTTTGACATTGAGAACGCCCAACCTCTCCCTCTCGCCCTATTCCAAACCGACTGTAAATACCATGCGGCAGCAGTAGACGGATTAACCAAACGTGGCACTCCTTATCAACTACTGGCATGTTGCAATACGGCTTCTGCACAACGAGCAATTGTACGTTCAGGCATGGCTATCGGTGCGATGGGCAGTATTAGCGTTAGCGAGGATCTTAAGATCTTAGACGATATGCCATCGCTACCTTCCGTGGATATCGTTTTGGTCACGGGCGTCGAGCCTCATCCGACACTGGATAAAGAATGCTTGGCGCAATTGGTTGAATTAATGGCTTAACCGGATTAGCTAGCCAATCACAAAGTTAAATTGGCCCGTTAACCGCCCGTCGATTCGTATAGTTTCAAACTGCAGATAATCACGGGCTTTGCCTCCCCACCATTCATCGCCAGTATTGCCTTTCAAGTACAACTGAGTGGTCAGAAGTTCTTGATTATCTCGCAACAACTTAACGTGAATGTGCGGTGGGCGAGAAGCATAAGGTACAGGGTACAAGGTCTGAAACAAGTAGTGACCATCCGATTGAGTTAAAACTGCACCAAAGCCAGCAAAGTGCGCATCAAACTTATCGTTATTTGGTTGCTTAGGATGATCGTAAATCCCCTGCCCATCGCATTGCCAGATTTCTACTTTGATGCCTGAGACAGGGTTTCCCGATGTATCTACGACTTTACCTTGCAACACGATAGCTTCACCGACCAAACCTTCTGATTGCAGAATCAAGTTTTGACGAAGAGGAATGTCCACTACTGGATAAAATGGCCCTTCAGTTTGTGCTGGCGTTGGCCGCATTGGTGTTTTCGCTTTTAATGAGGGTGCGAACAACAATGTCCACAGCGCTAAAAAGTGTCTTCTTTCCATGGTGCCACCAATACAATTGCGTTGAATTAAGTTTGGGAGAACTTGAGGAATTTGCCATGACGAATATAAAAAATGCCCCTGCAAGAGAGCCATTCGCAGAGGCACTGTGGAACTAAATGATGAGTGTTGATTGAAGGATTATGCGGCTTCGAACGCCAATGCTTTCTTCTCTACCTGACGGAAAATGAGAGTTAGCACACCATTTACCGTTAAATAAAATGCGCCTGCAATACCAAATACCGTCAACGTATCGTAGGTTTGTGCGTTAATGCGCTGCGCGTAACCCATCAGATCCATGATCGTAATCGTGCTTGCTAGTGACGTGCCTTTGAAGACCAAAATCACTTCGTTCGAGTAAGCCGGAACAGCACGGCGAATAGCGTATGGCAGAAGCACTTTCAGTGTTGCGGTTTTGTTCATGCCTAATGCACGACACGCTTGCCATTGACCGGAAGGAATCGCGTTAAACGCTCCTTTGAACAACTGAGTGCTGTATGCAGCGGTATTTAGTGCTAGTGCTAACATCGCACAGAACCAAGGTTGGCTTAACCATGTCCAAAATACACTTTCTCTTACAGCATCAAACTGACCCGGACCGTAGTACACCAAGAAGATCTGCACCAATAAAGGCGTACCAGTAAACAAGGTGATGATGCCACGACTTAACCAATGCAAACCCGGAGTACGTAGGATCAGAGTCAGCGTCATCATCAAAGCTAAGAGGCAGCCCACAACCAAGGAAGCAGCGGTCAATTGGAGGCTAGTGCCTAAGCCATCCAGCATTTGCCAAACGTGTTGTTCGTTCATGCGGTCGCCTCCTGTCCCATGCTCATACCTTGAATTGAGAATTTCTTATCAATCAGTTTTACGGCACGTTGCGTAATCAAAGTAATGCCTAAGTAAATCGCCGCAGCGGTTGCGTACCATGTAAACGCTTCATGCGTCGCTGCAGATGTTAGCTGCGCTTGCTTCAACAAATCCGTTACGCCAATCAGTGATACAAGCGCGGTGTCTTTCAGCAGAACCAACCATTGGTTAGTTAAACCTGGTAGTGCATGTCTTACTGCTTGTGGTAAAACAATGCGAACGAAAGCGTGTGCTTGACTGATGCCGAGTGCACTTGCTGCTTCTCTCTGCCCTCTTCCAACGGCTTTTAATGCGCCACGTAGAGTTTGAGAAGCGTAGGAAGCGAAGATCAATGACAACGCCACCACGCCAGACAAGAACGGGCTAACTTCAATAAAGTCGCCGGTGATTAAAAACAGAACCTGCGTCGAACCAAAATAGATGAACAACACGACAAGGATTTCTGGCAAGCCACGTACAATCGTCACAAACGCCGTCATTGGCCATTTAACGAAAACGCGGCGAGACATTTCACCACTGGCGAATACCACTGCCAGAATCAAACCGACTAAAAGGCTTGTGAAGGCTAGCTGGACAGTCATCCAACTAGCTTGAACAAGCGATAAAGAGTAACCCGTTAGTGCCATATTACTTACCGAAGTACTTGTTGTAGATTACGTCGTATTCGCCGTTCGCTTTCACTGTTTTCAGTGCCGTGTTCAGCTTGTTCACTAGCTCGTCGTTACCTTTGTTTACTGCGATACCGAAACCGTTACCGAAGTATTTAGGGTTAGTAACGTGCTCGCCCACGTACGCTAGGTTATCTTCTTTCTTGAACCATTCTGCTACGACAGCTGTGTCACCGAATACAGAATCAATACGGCCATTCTTCATATCGATGAATGCGTCTTGGTAACTTGAGTAAGGAACCGCTGTTACGCCCGGCATTTGTTCAATCAGGTAGCTTTGGTGTGTTGAACCGTTTTGAACACCAACACGCTTACCTTCTAGTGCTTTTTGAACAGCCACTTTTTCTTTGATAGAAACAAACGCTGCTGAGTTGTCGTAGTAAGGGTCAGAAAAGTTCACTTGCTCCAAACGCGCGTCAGTAATATCCATTGCAGAGATAGCCGCATCGTAACGCTTGAATTTTAATGCAGGGATCAGGCTGTCAAAAGATTGGTTGTGGAAGGTACATTTGGCTTCCATTTCTTTACATAGTGCGTTCGCCAGATCCACGTCAAAACCTTGGATTTGGTTGTTTTCATCCATGTATTCGAATGGTGCGTACGTCGCTTCCATCGCGAATTTGATCTCTTCTTGTGCTGCTGCGTTTGCTGCCATAGTTGCAGAAGAAAGGCCGATTAGTGAAGCTAGTAGAATCTTTTTCATTGCAATACTCCGTGTGTACTTAGTGGGCTGACACTCGCAATGACAGCCGATCTTATCTGTTAAATAGACTGAACTTTAAAAACGTAATTTAGTGATTTAGGTAGTCAGCAAACTGGGCGGTTTGCGGATTAGAAAACGAATCATTTGTGCCGTGCTCGACGATGTGTCCTTTTTCTAGATACAGTACGTGGCTAGCGATTTTCTTAGCAAAATCGACCTCATGCGTTACTACGACTTGGGTGATGCCAGTTTCGCTTAAATCTTTAATAATCTTAACGACTTGGTTAGTAATTTCCGGATCAAGCGCTGCGGTCGGTTCATCAAAAAGCAAGACTTCCGGTTTCATCATCAATGCACGAGCAATCGCCACACGTTGTTGCTGACCACCAGAAAGCTGCATCGGCCATGCATCCGCTTTGTCTGCCAAATGCAGCGTTGCGAGAATTTGCATTGCTTGGTTCTTCGCTTCTTCTTTATCCATGCCAGATACTTTTACCGGAGCCTCAATCAGGTTCTCCATCACTGTCATGTGCGGCCATAAGTTGTACTGCTGGAACACCATGCCTACTTTACGACGAAGTGCTAAACCTTGTTTCTCTTTGATTTCAGTAGAGAAATCAAAAACATCATTTGCGATGTTTAGCTTGCCGTTATCCGCCCCTTCAAGAAGGTTAAGAACACGCAGTAGAGAGCTCTTACCTGCGCCACTTGGACCAAGTAACACCAGTGTTTCCCCGCTTTCACACTTAAAGCTGACATCGTGAAGCACTTGTGTCTCACCGTAGGATTTATTGATTCCGCTTACCTGAATAGTCATGCTGACATACCGCATTAATTGTCACTTGGTATTTATATTACTCAACTGGACTTTTTATGCAATAAAAATGTATAAAAATTTAATTTGTTAATTTTTTGTATGATCAGCTACCACCAAGACAGAGTATCTGACTGGTTTGAAGAGTTAGTTTTAACTGAATTTGTTGAAGAAAAATCCAACAACATGGTGACGACCGAAACAAGGTTAAAATGGTGGTTATTTTTGTGCTGACGTGTAGAGGAAGTTTTGAGTCTATGAGGATGATCTATTCCAAGTACACCCGCTCATTTTTGCACAGCATCCCCTGTTAGTTTTCCTGTAAAGTCCTCTATGGCAGGGTCCTGATTACGACTTCGCGAATGGACTATAATTTCTCTTTGTATCTGACTCTTAATTTGAGTCATCTAAGTATTAATGGGATAACTCCATGTTGAAGTCGCATTGTTTTTCTCTCGTTACACTCATTTCTTTGAGCTTGCTTTCTGTACCCAACGTTTGGAGTAGAACAGCAATCGTATTACCTGGGTTGCATGAACAGGGTATTGATCTTCAAGATAAGCCTATCTCTGCTGCCGCTGCACTTGAATGGGAGTTGGATAATGCCGATATCGTGTTTGGAGCTTACGAAAATAAGAGTGATAACGAGCGTGTAAAAGCGCTTGGTTACATGTACAACCAAAAGCTGGAACTTAACTCAGGTTGGCTGGAAAACGATATACGTAACCAAGCAGAACTGAATGGAGTTGACTACGAAGATTTCTTTCTCCACTTTTCTGAAGACACTATCCTAGCTGAAGTCGACTCAAGCCATGGCGAGAATACTCTACTCAATCGAAAACCGATGATCGTTGGCTATACCGCCAGCGCTGACCACGCCGGTTTTTGGCTATATCAACCACCGCCATGGGATGCTGATGTATTCGGTCAGGCGAATAATGGTGGTGCCCTCTATGTTTATCACTCAGAGAAGTTCGACCGCTTAACCTTTACGTTTTCTCAGTTTGCTCAGGGTGGCAGCTTTACGATTGAATACCCTCCTGCTATCGACTCGTTTGGTCAGGTAACTGAATGGAAAAGCTTCGCGATTAAAAAAGACAAAACTGAGAACATGACTAAAAACCAAACAGTAAGCTGGTCTGTTCCTTTGGATTGGGTTCGCGCTACAACGCATGATGGTAGCGGAAAAACTTATGGTGGCGGTCAGTACTTTGGCTCCACCTTTTTACGCGACGGCGGCCGCCTTTACGTTGCGAAAATTACTTGGCATGACGACAACATAGAAAACCGCCCACGTCTCGAAAACATTCAACTCAAAGATAGCTTCCCTGCCGTCAATATCTCAGGAGCACCAACGGAGACACCTGAAGGTCAAACCATTCAACGCTGGCGTAAAATTCGTGGCTTCGACAAATCTGCAGATCGAAACCAAGACAATTATCTTTCTTGGAATGAATACAAAAACCGTTCAAATAAGAATGCAACCGCACGATTTCGTTGGGAGTCACGCGTTATTCCATTTGGTCGTATGTGGAATCAAACCTCTTCTTGGGCATTGACCAATCTCGGCAATCCCTTTTTTGCCAATACAATGCGCCACTCTTACCAAGCTGAATGGGCGAAACAAGGTTTAAATGGTGCGTACAACGACGATACGAATAAGTTACTCGGTGCAAATCAGTTCTACATATATTCCGGAGGCACAGTGGATGAACTTGGTTTGGTGGCGGGTAGCCAAGCTGCTGACGATGCTTACAAAGCGCAATTCTCGGCGTTCTTGAATAAACTGGCAACGCTGGATGAAGATGCGTTAATTGGCCTCAACATAGGTACGGCAAACTTATTCGGTCGTAATGGGCAAAACCACTTGGTTAACGCTGGCTCCTTGTACTTGCGCGAGCACTACCTTTTCCCTGCTACCGGCTTTAGTGGCTATGCTGGCTTGACTAAATTTTGGGATAACTCTGCACTCGCCAAAGCTGGCCAGAAAGTGATTTATCAAGCGACCACGCGTTATGGTCGCGTTCAATACTTTGGTAACACAGAAAACAATTGGAAACAGGACCAATACTCTGCACTAGCGGTGTTCTACTTAAACTATCACCCTGAGCGCATTTACTTTAATCAGTGGAACAATGGCTACTTATATGGAAGTAATAACGCAACAAGTGACAACTTCTGGAAGGCAGGCGTACCAAAGAATATTGCTTATCAACCTAGCGCCTTGCTTGCCGTTGATTTGGGAGAGCCTGCCAATCAAATACCAGAGGGGTATCAGGCGACTCCGCTAATGATGTCCACCAGCACGCCCTATCCTGCCGATTACACGGTGATTGGAGATGCTTCTATGAGCAAAGTGGCTCATCCTGACTTGCCTAATGGCGCTATCGATTTGTTACCAACCCATACGTACTTTGCGTATCACTCAGACGATACGGTAGTGATGCATGGCCCTACAGAGATGGTGTTAGCCCGCGAGTTCACCAAAGGCCGAGTTCTGTATCGAACTGATTTCTTTGGTAAGAATATCGATTATTTCTCCTCACCGAAGATAACTATCGCACTTCCAGAGCCTATGCGACCTGTAGATCAAGACGGTAACATCGGCGACTATGTTTCTCATATTGAGATTGGCGGCTACGAAGGAGTGTTCTTGCTGTATTAACTCCCTTTCAACACGCCTCACCAAACGCTTCATAAATCACCGTTTTTATGCTTAACGTCACTGAAAAAAACTTGTTCACTGAATCTTTATAAACCGATGTATATACTGAAGTAAATGACAACGACAAGGAAATTCAGTCACATGAAGACGACACCTTCAATGCTCTCTGTTCTGCTGCTATCAGCATTATCTACTCATGCAAATGCAGACGAATGCGGAAAAATAACCATCGCAGACATGAATTGGAATTCGGCCAGCTTAATGGCGCACATCGACCAATTTGTCTTAAATGAAGGCTACCAGTGCGATGCGGAATTGATCCCTGGTGATAGCGTTCCTACAGGCACCTCTATGATTGAAAAGGGGCAACCTGACGTTGCGCCAGAGTTATGGACAAACGGCATTAAAGAAGCACTTGATAAAGGGATTGCGGATAAACGCTTGCGCATCGCTAGTGAATCGCTTGTCAATGGTGGTGAAGAAGGTTTTTGGGTTCCCGCCTATCTGGTAAAACAGTATCCAGAACTCGCGACGATAGAAGGCGTCATCAAGCACGCCAAACTATTTGAACACCCAGAGGATGATGACAAGTTCGCGTTTTATAGCTGCCCTGCTGGTTGGACATGCCAAATCACCTCCGGTCACTTGTTTAATGCATTAGGGTTAAGTGAGCACGGCTTTGAGATGGTTGACCCAGGATCTGGCGCAGCATTAGCTAGCACCATCGCCAAAGCCTATGATCGCAAAATGCCTTGGTTTGGTTACTACTGGTCACCGACCCCCGTATTGGGCAAGTATGATATGGTCAAAGTGGATTTTGGTAGCGGAACAGATTTAGAAGAGTATCGCAACTGTACCACTCAGCCTGATTGCGCTTCACCAAAAGTAACAATGTACCCACCTTCTCCAGTTCGCACAGTAACAACTGAGGCGTTTGCGAGCAAAGAACCCCAAGCATTCGCGTACTTGCAGAAACGCGGATTTACCAACGAGCAAATGAGTGAAATGCTCGCATGGATGGAAGATAACTACGCGGACGGTGAAGAAGCGATGTTTTACTTCTTTAATACCTACCCTGACTTGTGGAAAGGCTGGGTATCTGAAGACGTCGCGGCGAGAATCGAAAAAGCGCTTTGATGATTAATACTTAAAGTGCCACAAATCATTTAACCTCCCATACCGTTTGAATAAACGGCATGGGAGACTCGTCAACGACTCGTTAATACATGGTGTGACCATTCAATGTTTCTTTGGGTATCTCTTGCAGAGCGTCCCAATGTTCAACAATCTTCCCATTATGATCAAAACGAAAGAAATCCATCGTCACGTATTCAATATCATTAGGCCATGTTTGGTGAGTGTGTAGTGCCACCA
Organism: Vibrio sp. 1978; assembly: GCF_033344345.1. Classification (NCBI taxonomy): domain Bacteria; kingdom Pseudomonadati; phylum Pseudomonadota; class Gammaproteobacteria; order Vibrionales; family Vibrionaceae; genus Vibrio; species Vibrio sp. 1978. The sequence goes on along the minus strand of NZ_JAWPOP010000001.1, from coordinate 346,137 downwards.
AGTTCCCTTCAGCAATGGCTCGCACAAACGTAATATCTTTATCGGGATACTCATTTTGCATCCGCTCAAAATACTCGATAAAAGCCTCGGGGCCATTTCCAACTAATGGATTGTGCTGGATGTACTCATCACCTACGTAGTCTTCAACTGCCTTTCTTGGGTTACCTCTATAGGCGGTTTCGTAAAACGCAATGGCATTTCTTTTATTCTCTTGCAGATCCATTTTTCTTACCTGTGTTGCTCCATCTTGCGGATAACGGTAATCATAGTCTTTGAACTTCAGAAGTGACTGAACATCGCGCACAAAAAAAGGCCGCTAAACAGCAGCCTTCATCACTTCTACTTGGAATCATCGCCTTTCATAGCTTAAACCACACCACCAGCACCGAGCATAGAACGCTCACTGTTCTCCACCAGCAACGCGGTTGCCGTTTGTTTCAGTGTTTCCCATTCTTGGTCTTCGACAAAGATACCATTTTGCCAAGAAGCTTGTTGCGTACGGCTTAACTCATCGCCTTCAATGTGGGTGGTATATCCTTGTGCACTTTTCTCGATATCGAAATCGTTCACGGAGAGCTCGATAACCATACTATGCAAATCCGTATCATGCCCATCAAACTGATCCGAGAAAAAGACTTCTGGTGCGATTCGTCCGCGGTTTAACACATAAAGCGTTCGCTTGGGACTAGAGCCATTGACCCACTGTGCTCGACACGCGATGCCTTTCGCAGAGAGCTTCAACAACTCACTGAAACCCAACCAACGGTTATGACACTGTTTCAACGTAATGGTAATCGACTTACGGTTGATCATTTTCTCGAGCGCGAAATCCAACACCGCGGGTAAATGACACGCTACACTCCCGTTGTGCAGTTCTACCTCTATGCTTGACGGCGTGCTGTTGGTCACCGATACGGCGCAGTCTGAATCTAACCCAAGAAACAGACTCGCGTTATTAAAATGGCGAACTCCATGTAAGCCAACCATTTGCAAGTCCGCCACCATGTTCGCAATGACATCCGCCTCACCACAGTGACGGCGCATGCCAAGAAATGCCTTACTAACGGCGGCCACCAATTCGTTGTGAGAGACGATCATAATTCAAATCCTCCACTGATTTTTTGATTATCACTTTGCGCAATTTCGTCACGCGGCGGCATGCTAGGGAAAATCCATGTGTCTGCCAGTTTAGGGTCGTGAATTTCATCTAACAACGGCGCACCTTGGAAGAAAGTTACTCGAACCCAACGATCCGAGCGCGGATCAAACTTAGTCGCGCCAAAGATCGCCAATTTACAGCGCAGTAAGTGCATTGGTAACGCATCTTTACGCAGCACATTCATTTGAATATCCCCCATCGCACGGTTGCCTAGCGTCCATACGCGACGTGTGATCGAACGATAAGCCGGTTTTTGCAATAGAAACTCTGCTACGGACATTTCTACATCACAGTCAAGCAAGGCCTGGTACAAGCGATTCACTTGTCTGCCGATATCAAGCGGCAGTTCTTTTTCTTCTCCAGCCTCTTCCCCGCGAACACCAAGCCTTGGCTCTTCTTTATCTTGTGAGCGATACCAGAACCAGTAGTTGTTCTCGGCTAGTGAGTAATCCGCATCAATCGCCCAGCGGTACTTGCTTTGCAACACTTCCAGTAAATCTTGGATCTTTTTCCCGCCCGGAATCGATAACGTTTCATCCGTATTCATTTGGCTAGCAAATTCATCCACTAAAGATGGGTAGAGTTCGATCAAGCAAGAGGTGAGGATTTCTTGGGCTTCCACACTCATTGTTTTCTTTTGCTCGACCAAACTCGCCCAGTTCGGATGTGATGCCATTAACGTTGTTAGCTCTGATAGCAGTTGTTTGATGTCTGCTATCGCTTGGTGATTGAGCCTATCTTGATGTTCATTGATGGTGATGACTTGCTCTAAATGACGCTGTGCTTTTTGTAGTAATCCTTGCAAAGGAGCATGGAATGAAGCTTCACATGGCATCGCAAAGACTCGCGCTACCGCACGTTCGCGAGAGGTCATCCATTGGTCAACGATGCACGGGTGATTAATCAAGTATGGAGCCATGCCTAAGCCAGTCGCATTGCCGACACCAAGGTAGCGCTGCAAGCCACGATGCAAAGCCACCGCGTTGTCGCCACCTTGTTGAAGTGCCAGATAGTGCACCCAATCTAGGCTGAATTCACGCAACATATATACGGCACACATTTGCGCACTAAAATACTGGCTGAAATCTGAGTTGTTCTCTAACAGTTTGAAATCGGCGATACCAAACTTTCCGTTACCATAAACTGCTGTGGTACGCAGGATATAACCCACTTCCGCTAACTCTTTCGGCTCAGGCTGCTCGCCTTGAGAAAGTGCGCTAACAATGTGCTCAAACACGCGCACACTTTTATTTGCGCGAGCAAGAACAAGTACGTTGTTTGGATTACGTCCCGCTTCTTGCAGCGGTACATTTTCTCGCAATCTTTCCAACAAAGTAACATCAACATCGCCTTGAACCAGTGCAAATGTGACGTCCCACTTTTCAGCAATTACGCGATCATTACGCTCGTCGTCGGCAATTTCATCACAGAATACCACCAAATGATAAACGTGCTCTGGCGTGGTCAATTTGTAAATCACATGACCATAACCACGAGGACAAAGCTGCCACTCATGCTTGGTTACTTGCCAGTTTTGGCTTGCCATATTACGAATCAGACTGCGTACAAAGCTGATTCGGTTTTGGTGCATTGCGCCAAGCCTTTCGGCTGCCATGACAATCGCTGCATCGCGCATAGTTGCTTCCGTATAAGTAGAACGATGTGCATCCATTTTGCTCACCACCTATTTGTTATTGTAAGAATACTAGGGTTTGTGCGGATGCAGGAGGAAAACACCCGCACAAGCTCCACGTTGTTTGAATTAGATAATTGTTATAGCCCTTGCTCTTTCGCCATTTTGATTGCGATTTGCGGCGCATTCCAAAGTGACGGTAACAGAATCAACGAAACCGGAACCGCGGTAATCACAATGAAAGATTGCAGTGCAGAGATGCCACCAGAGCCAAGAGAAATCAGGATTAGTGCCGTCACACCCATCATTACGCCCCAAAAGGTACGGATGATCGCATTCGGCTCCGTTTCACCACTGATCACGACACTGATTGTGTAGGTCATTGAGTCGCCCGTCGTGACGATGAAGATCGTGGTTAAAATCAGAAATAGAATTGAAGTCAGCATTGGCATTGGTAGTTGCTGAGTCACCGCAAGCAAAGCACCTGGCAGGTTAAAGCCTTCGAACGCCGCACTCACGCTACCCGGTTCAGCAATTTCAAACGCAAGACCTGAGCCGCCCACAATCGTGAACCAAAAACAGGTGGTTAACGGAGCCACAATACTGATGGTGGAAATGACTTGTCGGATAGTTCGACCACGGGAAATACGCGCAATAAAAATTGCCATCATCGGACCATAACCAAGGAACCAGCCCCAGAAAAATACTGTCCACCAGCTTAGCCAACCTTCATCACCACGGTAGGTCGCCATTGGGATAAAGTTATCCAGCATGCTCCCTACACCTTGAATGTATCCGTTAAAGATAAAATTCGTAGGGCCAAAAAACAGGATGTAAACCATCAATGCCATTGCCAGAATCACGTTGTAACGACTAAGCAGTTGCATACCTCGGCTTAATCCACTGAGTGCTGACAAGGTGTAAAGAGCAATCGCAAACAAGATGATGATAAGCTGAGTGGTAAAGCCATCAGGAATATCAAACAGCGCATTTAACGCGTAGCTAACCTGCAAGCCTAGAAACCCAATGGGCCCGATGGTGCCCGCGGCTACCGCGATAATGCAGCACGCGTCAATCAATGCACCGAGTTGGCCTTTAAGTGCTCGTTCGCCCAAGACTGGGTAAAGCAAAATACGGGGTTTTAGTGGTAAACCTTTGTCGTAATGTAGGTGCATCACCACGATGGAAGTTAAGCTACCTACAATCGCCCAAGCTAGAAAGCCCCAGTGCATAAAGGATTGTGACAACGCATTCACCGCACCTTGCTGCGGGTTATCTTGCGCGCCGTACAAAGGGGGTGGGCTAACATAGTGTGCGATAGGCTCAGCCGCGGCCCAGAAAACACCACCACCAGCCAATAAGGTACAGAAAATAATCGCCATCCAGCGGAAAGAGTCCATTTCTGGTTTTGCAATCCCGCCCAACATCACCTTGCCTGTTCGCCCTGCAGCCAAGCCAAGACCAATAAGAAAAGTGAGAAGCAGCAGTAACTGCCAGTATGGACCAAACACCTGAACTGCCCAGCTAAAACCGGCGTTAACGATCGTAGATAACAGCTCGCCGTCATAAAGTGCAATAGCAACGAACAACGCGATGAAACCACCGCTATACCAAAAGGCCGGGTTATTCAGTCCTAATTTGTCCATCGTGTTTTCTGTTGTTGATGTGTTGTGTTTTACTTTTGACTTACCCGATGACACGCTCATCGTGGAAGCTTTCATGCTATTGGTTAAATCAGACATACTCTGGCTCCAGAGGTTCTTTGCAGCAGCCAAAGACTGGCTACAAATGTGAGTTTTACGCCTGCCGTATTGTTATTATGTGGGCAGGCGGTTCCTACTTTGGGGAATGCTATGAAATAGGCTCTAATCCTTCTTTAAGGAAGTTGAACCAGTTTTCACCCAATATTTTTCCAGCCTCAGATTCACTGAATCCGTGATCCATTAATCCGTTGTAGATGTTCTCCATCCCTGCGCTGCCGCAGAACCATGGCAGCGCATCTGGCCATCCCGAGTTACTTGCTGAACCTTCGCCGTAATCCATCGCTTTTGACCAACGCCCGTTGCGCATCCATTCCAACACTTGTTGCGGCTGATTTAGGCACAAATCGCTACCGATACCTAAATGGTCAACGCCAAACATGTCTGCGGTTTTCGCAACCATCTGGCAGAAATCATCCAACGTGCACTGGCTGCCATTTGGCAAATGGAACGGATATAAACTGAATCCAATCAAACCACCGCGCTCCGTCAGTGCTTTGATCACGGTATTAGACTTGTTGCGCAGTGCGTCATGCGCAAACGTCGGGTTAGCATGGCTGATACAAATTGGACGCGAAGAAAGATCGATGGCTTCCAACGTCGAACGCTCTGCACTGTGGGACATATCAATGATCATTCCGACTCGGTTCATCTCTTCAATCGCTTGCTTACCAAAGCGAGTTACGCCGGAATCGTTTTTTTCGTAACAACCTGTCGCCAGTAAGCTTTGGTTGTTGTAGGTCAGTTGCATGATCAGCAGGCCTTGGCGGCGCATCACTTCAATCAGACCAATTTCATCATCGATAGGTGAGCAATTTTGCGCGCCGAAGAAGATGCCGACTTTGCCTTCTGCTTTGGCTTTTTCTACATCTGCCATTGAATAAATAGGCATGATGAGGTCCGCATTTTGCTCGAAGCGCAAGTTCCACTCAGCAAAACGCGTTAAGGTTTCGCGCGCAGTTTCGTGGTAGACGATGGTGGCATGAACGGCGGTAATGCCACTCGCCTTAAGCGTTTGGAAATACTCTCGATCCCAATTGCAGTACTGCAATCCGTCAATCACAATCCGTTGTTGGTACATAACCACTCCTTAAACAATTTCTTAGCCTTTTCGTGCGGGCAATTGACACCATCAGTTACCCTGCCGATCTTAGTAAGGACGCTGATAAGCGGTTTTCACTACGGTGTAGAACTCTTTGGCGTACTGACCTTGCTCACGAGGACCAAAGCTAGACTCTTTACGGCCACCAAATGGAACGTGATAATCTGTACCCGCAGTTGGCAAGTTAACCATGACGCAGCCCGTTTGGACTTGCTGTTTGAAGATCGCGCTATTACGCAAGCTTTGCGTGATAATGCCGCCTGTCAGGCCAAAGCGCGTATCGTTCGCGACTGCAATTGCCTCATCCAGATCAGAAACGCGAATCACGCTCGCCATTGGCGCAAAGACTTCTTCTTGGTTCACTTCCCAGCCATTCTGTGTATTTAAAAACAGAGTTGGTGACATGTAGTAACCGTCATGCTCTAGGCTCAGACGCTCACCACCGAAAGCCAGCTCCGCGCCTGCTTGGCGTGCGTTTTCGATCCACTCAAAGTTCGCATTCAGTTGGTTACCATCAACCACTGGGCCCATGAACACGCCCTCTTCCAGTGCGTGACCCACTTTAAGTTCACTCATGCGTTTGATTAGCGCTTCAACATACGCGTCGTGAATTCCGTCCATAACCACAAGACGAGAAGACGCGGTGCACTTTTGACCTGCACCCGAGAATGAGCCTGCGATTGTCGCTTCGACAGCAATCTGAATGTCTGCATCATCTGCCACTACGAGCGCATTTTTGCTACCCATCTCTAGCTGACAACGCACAAAATTTGGTGCCGTTGCCGCTGCAACTTTACGGCCAGTGTCCACAGAACCAGTGAAGCTAACGCCGTTCACGTCCTTCGAATTGATAAGGGTATTACCGACTTGCGAACCGCTGCCCAAAACGAGGTTAAACGTGCCAGCAGGTAAACCTTGGCGATGGATAATCTCTGTCAGCGCAACGGCACTTGCTGGGGTTAGGTTGGCAGGCTTCCAGACGACGCTGTTGCCAAACGCAAGTGCTGGCGCGATTTTCCAAGCCGCTGTTGCTGTTGGGAAGTTCCAAGGAGAGATAATGGCGATAACGCCGACGGCTTCGCGAGTAACTTCAACGGAGACACCTGGACGGACGGAAGCAGCGCTATCGCCAATTTGACGCAGAACCTCAGCAGCAAAGTATTGGAAGAATTGGCCAGCACGGTAAATCTCACCTCGACCTTCAGCAAATGGCTTACCTTCTTCACGCGAAAGCAAGGTGCCCAATTCGTCACATCGTGCAATGAGCTCATCACCAATCGCTTGTAGCACTGCTTGCTTGCGCTCGATTGGTGTTTTTTCCCACTCTGGCTGCGCTGATTTAGCCGCTTGAATCGCTTGCTCTACTTGCGACACACTCGCTTGTGCGAAATCGCCAATGTTTTCGCTGATATCAGAAGGGTTAATATTGGCGATGGTGTCCATGCCCGATTGCCATTCACCTGCTATATAGAGGGATTTTTCTGCTTGAACATTGTTAATAAAAGTCATGGTTCTTTCCTTGTTCTTCCGATTTGTGATGGCAAGCCACTCACTCACTGATCTCTAATTATTCTCGTTGGATTTATTCTGGTTGGCTTGCCGACGCGTAGACAACAAACTCCACCAACATCTCTTCTCGCGCTAACCCTGCAACCACCATGGCGGCGCGATTTGGGTACGGCGCTTCAAAATATTCCGCGTACACTTGGTTAACGGTCTTTAAGTATTCTCTGTCAGTCACATAAATCAGGACCTGCAACACCGAGTCCAAAGACTCCCCTGCACACTCCAGGGTGTGAATGAGATTGTTAAAGGTTTGACGTGTTTGTGCTTCGATACCGCCTTCCACAATCGCGCCTGTGTCATCAATAGGAATTTGAGCCGTATACAGGGTTCCGTTGTTGACTATCGCCCATTCAAGCGGCGCTTTAGAAGCAAATAGACTGGTTTTAACTGGGTGTTTTTTAGTAGGAGTATTCACGTGCCTTTCAACCTTTGTAACAGCTTTGTTTCAATATGGTTAAATAATGCACATTGACAGGCGATAAATCTAACGGTAAATTTTTGACATTTGATAAATTAAACTTATCACTCTGTTTAAAATAACGTAAATAAAGGGATTAAGAGGCATTAGGGATGAGTATTAAGCTTCAACAATTAATGCATTTTGTGATGGTAGTCGAGGAAGGAGGCTTTCGAGCCGCTTCACATCGTGCAAATCGTTCTCAGGCGGCACTGTCAACATCGATAAAAGAGCTTGAAAAAATTCTAGGGCAAACGCTGTTTGAACCCGGAAACAAAACCAAATTGACCCCGTTTGGTGAAATTTGTCTGCCCAAGGTGGTTCAGTTTCTCAATATCTACAGTGCGCTGGACAACGATCTCAAAGCTGCCGCGGCCGGACAGCAAGGGAGAGTGCGAATTGCGAGCGTTCCTTCTGTTGCAGCGAAACTCATCCCTAGCGTGTTGGGTGCCTTTTGCGAGCAGTATCCAAATGTAGAAGTAAGCTTGATCGATGATAACGCGGCGGGCGTCGAGGCTCGCTTACTCTCCGGTGAAGTCGACTTGGCGCTCGGTAACCCCTCTCACCTCGATGAGGGCGGCATTGACTTTACGCCGCTGTTAGCCGATCCAATAGGCGTGGTGTGTTTAAAGGACAACCCTATTGCAAGTCATCCAGAAGGAATCGAGTGGCAAACTTTGTTGGAACAACCCTTTATCCGTAACGGCACTTGTACGCTTCTCGATCCAACCCCAGCAAGAGCTCTGAGTCAGCAAGCGCTCTATTCGGTCGAAAATATTACTTCACTGTTTTCTGTCTTAGAACTTGGGATTGGTGTCACGACCCTACCGAAGCTTGCTTTCCCAACCAATGAAACACGCTTGGTTTGGATTCCGCTTATCGATCCACCACTTGAAAGGCAAATTGGTATATTTACGTTAACCGATCGCACGATCTCGCCTCAAGCTAAAGCATTTCACGATCTTTGTGTGCATTATTTAAACTATCAAAAAGAAGATAAATAATGGTTCGATTAACATGCGGATAATTAAAAGCCTCCATATTCAGAGTGGAGGCTAATTTGTATTTGTGTATTCGCTTCGTTCTATTTTTTGCGACGATTTCGGTTCTTATACACCACGCAAAAGTTACCACGCTTGGTACGACACTTTGAGCAACGTTCACAATCTACTGGTGCGCGATTGCCTTCTTTCCAACGTTTGATCAACTGTGGCTCAGCCAATAAAGGGCGTGACACAGCAAAAAATTGGATACCTGTGTTTTCTGCAATTTTCTCAATCGCATCAATGTCGCTCAGCCCGCCGACAGTAATCACCGGTATGCTAACGTCCTGACTGATCACGTGACCATATTCGTGAAAGTAACCTTCTTCTTGTAGTGTGTAACCATCGAACGTTTGACCAACAAGTTCGTTTGCTTTGCCGTGAACATTGCCAGATACGATGATCGCATCAACGCCTATTTCTTCAAGTTTCTTGCAGACGACGCGAGTTTCATTGAACGTTAAACCGCCGTCAAAGAACTCTGTTGCCGTCAGTTTAACGAGGATGGGAAATTCGCTTCCAACCAGCTTTCTGGTTTCAGAATAAATTTCTAAAAGAAAGCGCATGCGATTTTCTAAGTCACCACCATATTCGTCTTCGCGACGATTATAGTACGGGCTTAAAAACTGGTTAATTAAATAAGTGTGCGCCGCATGAATCTCTACGCCGTCAAAACCAGCGTCTTGAGCACGTTTACTCGCCAATGCGAATGCCTTTACGATGTAGTCTATTTCGTCCTTTGTCATCGCTTTGCCTTGCGTATTTGTACCACGCTCAGGCACGTCACTCGGAGCGAAGATGACACGCTCACCGACGTTATGGGTGGTTTTGGTGCCACCGTAAGCAATTTGCATCACGATTTTAGAATCTTGTAGATGTACTAGCTCTGTTAGCTTTTTGTATTCTTCAATAAAAGAGTCGTTGTAGATCCCCATCATACCTGCGTTGGGTTTCTCTTCTTCAACGATATTGGCATAACCCGTAACAATAAGCCCAACTTCCCCTTTCGCAAGCGTTTCGTAAATATCGTAAAGCTTTACCGTCATGTGACCATCTTCGGTCGCCATGTTCTCCCACGTTGCGCTTCTCACAAAACGGTTCTTTAGGGTCATGTTGCCAATTCGGGCTTCGGAAAACAAAATGCTCAAAACCAGTCCTCTTAAAGTTGTCTTTATGTTTTATCTTTTCGCAAGTAAACAAGAACGAAAAAGGAACAGCGATACACGATGTATGGCTGTTCCTTCTCTGAATCCTTGAGACCTGCAAACTACAGGCGCACCTTAATGCCTCGGAGACGACAAAACTTTAATCTGGGTTAAGGTTTGGTGAGTTTTTAGATTATGTAAAAGGATGATTCTTAATCGTGTTCATTTCACTGGAGCTAAGGTGCTTCCTTACCCACTTTCAGTCGTAAAACTTTTGTATTTCGCTAGCTGGTGATTCAACTCAAACATTCACATTGTTAGTTTGTATGCTGCTATGGGAACTAGCACTCTCCCCAAATGTTTACATTACAAACTATCGATATTGAATTTTCATATGGCGAATAGAGTTATTGCGCTGTTTATACTTTTTAGCTTAATAGTCACTATCTCTTGGCATTATTACGCGTCAGCGAAAACGTGCTTCACTATGTTTTACACACTGGTTGTTTTTGCTTTTAGATATGAATACGTGATAGTGAAGCTAGAGGAGGAGCAGGAAAAACAGGGAAAATAAAGAACAATAGAAAGTTAAATGACCTTACTTCTAGGTAAGGCCATTCATGCATTCAGCAGCAAAAGATATTGGCGCTTAGCAAACGCTTAGGTTTGGTTGTTACAGAGCTAGAGGAATCAACTCGACACCAAGCACACCACTGATCCCCATCACCACTAGCAGTGAGACTTTAAACACCGACTTTGACCAAGCGATATAGTTGTTGTCATCAATGCTGCGAAAGGTCACTTTCGTCCACATAAAGCAAACAACCGCTGCAACCGCTAAGTATTCATACCCGGCTTCACCTAGTAAAAATAACCCCAATGATGCTGCTCCAAACGCCACGACATACGCTTTCATGTGTCGATGAGCTTTATGAATGCCCTCTTTAACTGGCAATACGGGAATCCCGGCTTCTCGGTAGTCTTGCATGCGGAACATGGCAATGGCATACGAGTGCGGCATTTGCCAGAGACAGAACATGGTAAAGAGTAAAATCGCTTCCAAGCTAATGAAGTTTGTTACCGCTAAGTAACCCACCAATGGCGGAACTGCGCCTGAGATACTTCCCACTAAGGTTCCATACACCGAGTTACGTTTGTACCACATCGTGTAAAAGAACACGTAATACACGTAGCCAAGCAACACGACGACAGCGGATAGTGGGTTCACTCGGATAAATAACAGTGCGGTTCCTACCAGCAATAAAGCAAGTGCATAAACAAACGCAATATCGATATTGATGTTGCCTTTCACTGTTTCACGATTTCGTGTACGTGCCATCTTTTGGTCGATATCACGATCGAAAATATTATTCACCACACAACCTGAAGCGATGACTAACCCAACACCAACTAACGTCGTAACGAACAGCATTAGACTGGCTGGTTCTGTTTTTGCGGCGAGGAAGAACCCCGCCGCAACAGAAATCAGGTTGCCGAAAATAATGCCCGGTTTAGTGATAGACAAATAACTTTTCAGCATACCTTGACCTACAACTTCATGTTGACGTTCATGTTGTAGATGATCCATACCGAGCCAGCGATAAGGATAAGTACAACAATGGCGGTAAACATCAGTGATACAAGGTTCCAACGTCCGTCGGATGTTTTTGTTTCCATGTGCAAGAAGTATTTAAAGTGAACAAATATCTGCACTAATGCACATCCAAATAGAATCGCATAGGTCGTTGTATCTGGTAATGATTTCGTCCAAACAAAGTAGAACGGAATTACCGTCAGAATCAGTGAGGCAATAAAGCCTTTCACGTAATCTGACGAACTGGTTTCTACATGTTGATCCATTACATTACCCCCAGTAAGTAAACGATGGTAAAGACACAAATCCAAACGATATCTAGAAAGTGCCAGAATAGGCTTAAGCAGTTAAAGCGCATTGCCATATTGTCGTTCAGACCTTTCGTCGACAGTTGATGATACGCTACCGCTAACCAAATCAGACCAAAGGTTACGTGCAGGCCGTGCGTACCAACCAACGTAAAGAATGCCGATAGGAATGCACTTGTTTGTGGCCCATAGCCTTCTTCAATCAGGTGATGGAACTCATAGACCTCCATACAGATAAAGCCAAGACCAAGCGCGAACGTGACTAACATCCAACGTTTGAGACCAGCAACGTTGTTGCGCTTCATCGCGATAATGCCAAAACCAAATGTGATACTGCTAAACAGAAGCAGCATGGTTTCGACAAACACGAATGGGAGTTCAAAAATGTCTTTACCTGTTGGACCCGCAATTGAATTGCTCGACAGCACAGCGTATGTCGCGAACAAGGTCGCAAACAGTACACAGTCACTCATCAGGTAAACCCAGAAGCCAAATAGCTTGTTGCCATTCGTGTCATGGTGGTGATCATGGTCGTGATGTGCTGCGATATTAGTTTGCATACGTCACCTCCAGATCATCTTTACTTTCGCTGTCTTTCACTGAGTTTTTCTTCGCTTCTTCAAGCTGAGCTCGACGTTCGGCCTCAATTGCTTTGATCTCTTCAACTTCCACGTAGTAATCCACATCATCGTTATAGCTATGCTGAATACACGTCACGATAATACCGACCAAACTTGCCGCCGCTAGCCACCAGATGTACCAAATCATGCCGAAGCCAAATAGGAGCGACCAAGCCGACACGTAGATGCCTGTTGCCGTGTTTTTTGGCATATGAATACGTTCGTATTCCACTTCTTTAGTTGGATCGAACTCGCCACTTTGTTTCTGGTACCAGAAGGCATCCAGCACATCACCTTTTGGTAGGTGCGCAAAGTTGTAGAACGGCGGTGGAGACGATGTTGCCCACTCAAGAGTACGTCCACCCCACGGGTCACCAGTTAAATCACGATTTTGCTCGCGGTCACGGATACTCACGTAAATTTGGATGAACTGAGACAATACGCCCAGCGCAATCACAACCGTACCTGCTGCGGCAATCGACAACAGTGGGAAGTATTCTGGGTTGATGTCTTGGCTTAAACGACGAGTCATCCCCATAAAGCCCAGCGCATAAAGCGGTAGGAACGCCATTAAGAAACCAATAATCCAAAGATAGAACGCACGTTTGCCCCAAGTTTCATTCATGGTGAAACCGGTCGCTTTCGGGAACCAGTAAGTGATCGCAGCGAAACATCCAAACACCACACCACCGATGATAACGTTGTGGAAGTGAGCGATAAGGAATACTGAGTTATGCAGAACGAAATCTGCACCCGGAACAGCCATTAGTACGCCCGTCATACCACCAACAGTAAAGGTGATCAGGAAACCCACCGTCCACATCATTGGCGTCGTAAAGCGGATGCGGCCTTTGTACATGGTGAATAGCCAGTTGAAGATCTTCACCCCTGTTGGGATAGAAATGATCATCGTGGCAATACCGAAGAAGGCATTTACGTTCGCGCCAGACCCCATCGTAAAGAAGTGGTGTAGCCAAACAACAAAGGCAAGAATCGTGATAACTACGGTAGCCCAAACTAGCGATGTGTAACCGAACAACTTTTTACGTGAGAAGGTTGCGGTGACTTCTGAGAACACACCAAAAATTGGCAAGATCAAAATGTACACTTCTGGGTGACCCCAAGCCCAAATCAGGTTGACGTACATCATTACGTTGCCGCCAAGATCATTGGTAAAGAAGTGCATGCCTAGGTATCTATCCAGCGTAAGCAGAGCGATAGTCACCGTTAGGATTGGGAATGAAATGATGATCAAAATGTTTGCACACAGAGACGCCCAAGTGAAAACTGGCATCTTCATCATTGGCATAGACGGTGTACGCATACGCAAAATGGTCGCGAAGAAGTTCACGCCTGTTAACGTCGTACCAACACCTGATATCTGCAGCGCCCAAATCCAATAGTCGACCCCGACTCCTGGGCTTGCCTCAATACCTGAAAGCGGCGGATACGCTAGCCAACCTGTACGACCAAATTCACCTAAGCCGAGAGACATGTTTGTTAGGATGACACCAACAACAAACAGCCAGAAGCTCAAGTTATTCAGATACGGGAAAGCCACGTCACGTGCACCAATCTGCAATGGCACGATGATGTTCATCAAACCAATGACCAATGGCATCGCTACAAAAAAGATCATGATCACGCCGTGGGCAGTAAAAATTTGATCGTAGTGATGCGGTGGCAAGTAACCTGCTTCACCCGCAGAAGAAAGGAGTTGCTGACTACGCATCATGACTGCGTCAGCAAAACCACGAACAAGCATCACCATCGCTACTGCGATGTACATGAAGCCAAGTTTTTTATGGTCTACTGAAGTAAACCATTCATTCCACAAATATTGCCACTTTCCGGCTTTGGTCACCGCGTAAACTACGGCTAAACCAACCAGCGCCACAACCGCTAGGGTGATGACGATAATAGGTTCGTGGAATGGAACTGAATCAAGAGTTAATCTTCCAAACATTACGATTATCCTTGGTTTTCAGGCAAACAGTTCATTGAACCAGGATGCTGAGTCACAACGTCGGTGAACAAGAACGGAGGAACGCTAGAGAACAAAGTGACTGGCTCTGCGATACTTGGCGCTGCCAGTGAGCTGTATTGCTCCCAATCTTCAATACGATCAGGGCTCGCCTTCACTTTCTGCACCCAATTTAGGAACGCAGCACGATCAGACATTGCTGAAGCTGTGAACTTCATTTGCGAAAAGCCTTCGCCGCTGTAGTTCGATGCAAAACCCTTGTAGTCACCTTCGTGGTTCGCTATCAGGTTGAGCTTGGTTACCATTCCTGGCATCGCGTAGATCTGTGTACCTAAGCGAGGGATGAAAAACGCGTTCATGATGTTGTCCGAAGTCAGTTTGAACTGCACTGGCACGTCTTTCGGGAACGCCACATAGTTCACCGTCGCAATGTTTTCTTCTGGATATATGAACAACCATTTCCAATCGAGTGACACCACTTCGATGGTCATTGGTTTAACATCACTTTCCAAAGGTTTGGATGGCTCTAGTTCATGAGTTGAACGCCATGTGATCGTCGCAAGAATCGCAATGATGATGATTGGAATTGTCCATACCACCACTTCGATTTTGGTCGAGTGTGACCACTCGGGTGCGTACTCTTCTTCAGTGTTAGAGGCGCGGTATCGGTAAGCGAAGTAAATCGTCATTAAAATCACAGGGATTACAACGATCAACATCAGCAAAAGAGCAGTAATAATTAACTCTTTTTCTTGCACACCAATGGCACCTTTGGGGTCAAGTAAAGCTGAATTACATCCTGAGAGCATAAGTATGACGGACGCCAAACTTCCCCTCGACAAGATGCGTTTATATCTTGAGGCTTCCATTAACTTTCTCGATGGTTGTCTGGTTTCAAAGCAGATGCCAATCAAAGTAAATAAAAGCTCACAAATAGCGCAGAGGTAATGTATGAGAACAAGAAAAAACTTCGATAAGTAGTTATTCTACTTACAATTTTTCAACTTCGTCATCAAGCATTTAACCAGCTAGAATGAACCGTTATTTGCTACGATACGATTGGTATCAAGCCAAGAACCAGTTGTTATAGTCATTAGAATGTTTATGTGTTGAGCATGAGTAACGTCGGGCTCAGAGCGAAACAAAACGGAATTGAGTGGAGATCAAAACCACACTCTTAGTGTGAGTTTATTGTTACACTTTGAAACACTATGTTACATTTGGCGCATTATGAGGAGTAAAAAGTTAAAGCTCATTAGCCACAACTGGAAACTAACCTTCCATTAATGGAAGTTACACACTTTAAATCGAATATTAACCTCAACACGAATTTCTCGTGCTTCAAAAATTAATTATTTAAAAACAAATAGTTGAAACTTAAAATTGATGAGACTGACTATCAACTTCATTTACGCAGATAGCCTTAATGAGAAGCGGAAACTAAAAAACCAAAAGTGTGATCAGCATCAAACTAATGATTTCACTTAATATTTGAGTGGTATTTACATCTCTTTATTGGATTGCGAGAAATCATTCTCAAGGTAAATCCAAACATAAGTTGTAAATACATTTGGGTTGCGCAGAATTAGCACTCCACAACATAGAAAATGTTGAAATGGAAAGAAACTTATTATTCAGGTCTATCAGAGCCTTATTTAAGTGGTCACTTACATACGAATACCGCCATCCACTTCTAAAACCCTGCCAGTAAAGTAATCACTCTCAATAATGTATTTTACTGCATGCGCGATTTCGCTTGTTTCGCCCATCCTGCCAACTGGGATCATCTTTTCTAATCGCTCTATGGCTTCTGGTTTCATTTGCTCTGCCATCGCGGTATGAACTACACCTGGTGCAACCGCCGCCGCGCGAATACCGTATCTTGCGAGCTCACGGGCCCATGTTGTCGCCATGGTCGCGACCGCCGCTTTTGACGCAGAATAATTGGTTTGTCCGATATTCCCTGCTCTCGCAACACTAGAAATATTGATGATAACGCCTTGGGAGCCACTCTCAATCATCTTGACGGCAGCTTCACGCCCACACAAAAATGTTCCTGTCACGTTAACGTTCATGACCAAATTGAATTGATCTAAAGACATCTTACTGATCACGCCATCTTTTGCTTTTACAAGTAACCCATCTCTTAACACGCCAGCGTTATTGACTAACCCATTGAGTTGACCAAAATCTTGGATAATCGCTTCAAACGTGGTTTCAACATCGATTTCGTTGGTGACATCCACTTGATATGTCAACGCTTTCGCACTCAGCATTCGACACTGCTCTTGTGTTTCCATTAAGCCACTGGCGTTTACATCCAATAACGCTAAATCAGCGCCAGCTTGAGCAAGGGTAATGGCCATCATTTGCCCAAGCCCCTGCCCTGCTCCTGTAATGGCAATAACACTACTTTTTATGTCCATATTGGTGCACTCCATAGCTCGTAATGTTCTATACCTCAACCAGTCTAAGTTGGCCGAAATGATGCGCATTTTACGTCACCATCTCGGGCTGGTTTGTCACAAAACTCGGTCTAGCCTTTCTTACTCTTGTATAACTCAAATAAGCTTGAGAAATCGAGCTCGCCGTGGCCGCTCGCGTTGTGGAAAGAATATAAGTTGCGCGCTAACGACCCCATCGGAACCGAAGAATGTGTTTGTAACGCCGCATCTAACCCCAAGCCGAGATCTTTTAGCATGAGTTTGCTCATAAAGCCCGGTTGGTAATCGTGACTGGCTGGCGCACTGTCCATCACGCCTGGGCAAGGATTGTAAAGCTCCAATGCCCAATTTCGGCCAGAGCTTTGCAGCATGATGTTTGATAGCACTTTTGGATCGAGTCCATGATCGATACCTAGGTTTAATGCCTCGCACGTACCAGACATTAAAATGCCGAGCATAAGGTTGTTACAGATTTTTGCCATTTGACCATCGCCTGCTTTGCCAGCATGGAAAACATTTTTTCCCATATACTGCAAAATCGCATTGGCTTTAGAAAACGCTTGATCCGAACCACCAACAATAAAGGTTAATGTCGCCGCTTTAGCGCCAGCAACGCCCCCCGAAACGGGCGCGTCGACAAACAACACGCGTTTATTTGCCGCTTCATTGGCGACTAATCGCGCAGAGTCCGGATCAATGGTTGAACAATCAATCATCAAGGTACTTGGCGAGACAAGATTGAGGACACCTACGCCACCGTGTAAGTCACCAAGATACACGGAACGAACGTGAGACCCTGCTGGTAGCATCGTGATGACTGTGCTAGCACCATCTACTACCTCTTCGATAGAGCTCGCCACCACCGCACCAAAAGGTACTAGTTGCTTTGCGGCTTCGCTATCGACATCGAATACTTGCACGTTAAATCCAGACGCGAGTAAGTTTTGCGCCATAGGATGCCCCATCCTTCCTAAACCGATAAATGCGATGGTACTCATGATCATTCTCCTTATTGACCTAGTGTTTGTTCACCCAAATTAGCAAGCGGATGCTCGTTATCTGACCAAAGCGAGGTAAACAAAGTATCGATAACATCTTCATCGACTTCACTGACACTGTTAAATATCCAGCTCGGCTCGCCATCCCGGTCAATGAGCCGAGAACGGACGCCCTCTTTAAACTCACCTAATAAGGCACTGCGAACCGACAAACTCAACTCTAAACGGAAGCAATCTGCAAGCGGTAAGCTGTGGTACTCTTTCACTTGTCTGAAGCAAATATGCGCGGTGATCGGACTGCCTGCGGCGAACGTTTGTTTCGCGTTTTCTATCCACTGACTGTTCCCGTCGATAGCCATGATTCGCTGTGCTATCGTATTAAGATCAAAGCCTTTGCACGCTTCCTCTATCTGATCTAAGTATGGACAAATTTGCGTGGTTGGTTTGCTATCAATAACTTGTTCTTCCATTAACTGTAGTAGTGCAGTTACCAACTCTTTCGCATCTTCTTTGCCCCACTGGAGCCGCTTCAGCTCATCCAGTAAGGTGGGATACTGCTCTTCCAACAGTAACCAATCGGCCAAACCAATAGTGACAGCGTCACTTGAATTAACCATTGAACCTGTCAATCCGAGGAATAAACCCACTTGCGGATCTATCTGGCTTAAAAACCACGTACCTCCCACATCAGGATACAGTCCGATATTGATTTCTGGCATAGCAAGGCGTGATGTTGTTGTCACAACTTTATGGCTGGTTCCCATAAAAAGCCCCATCCCACCGCCCATGACAATACCTTCTCCCCAACCGATAATGGGTTTGTTGTAAGTGTGGATGAGATAGTCACACTCATACTCCAACGAGAAATAGTTCGTACAGAACTCTACGATTTTTTCTTTACTCTCGTTATGCATGACGTGATACATAGCTCGAACATCACCACCAGCACAGAATGCTTTTTCTCCAGCGCCAGTCAGTACCACACAAGCCATATGTGGATCATCTTGCCACTTGATAAGCTGATCGTTAAGTTGGACTAACATGTCATACGTCAATGCATTCAATGAAGCGGTGTTGTCTAACGTTGCGATGCCAATGCGGTGCACGCCATCTAAGCACTCTATTTCACTAATGGTTACCATCCCTGCCATGTGGCCTCCTATCGGTTTTTCCATTGCGGTGGGCGTTTTTCTAAAAAGGCGCGAACACCCTCAACTTGATCTTCCGTATCAAAAAGATTCAGAAACAAATCTCGCTCTTTCATTAAGCCGTGCTTAAGTGGCGCAGAGCGCATATTTTGAATGAGCGCCTTACATGCGGCGACAGAAGATGGTGACTGGTTCGCAACAGATTCAGCAAGTTCCAGCGCTTTACTTAAAGCTTCACCTTTGGGAACCAACTCCTCAACTAGGCCTAGTTCTTTTGCTTTGTCAGCGCTGACTTGCTCTCCACATAAAATGATACGCTTTGCCCAGCCTTCCCCTACTAACGCTGTGAGGTTTTGGGTACCGCCAGCGCAGGGCAAAAGTCCGACTTTGGCTTCAGGTAAAGCAAGTACCGCTTGCTCTTCAACGACTCGAATATCACAAGCTAATGCCACTTCTAAACCTCCACCCATGGCGTAACCATTAATAGCGGCAATGGAAACACCACGGAATTCCGAGAGCGTTTCAAAGGCTTCACCAAAGCATCGCGCCATGTCTAACGCAACCGCTTTGTCACCGTCAGAAAATAGCTTGAGATCTGCACCAGCAGAGAAAAACTTTTCTCCACTGCCGGTTAAAACCAGTGCGTAGACCTGCTTATCATTGTTAAGTGTGAGTATCAGCGACTTCAGTACCTTGAGGCTCTCTGCTGTCCACGTATTGGCTGGCGGGTTGTTCATCGTCACCACCGCAACGTGATTAGTGATCGTATGTTGAATGGCTTCTTGGGTTAATGGCATATCTGAATCCTTTCTCAATGAGCAAATCCAATACTTCGCTACAGCAAGGCCGACTCCTCAGAGAGCAAACGACGTGCGATGATCAAGCGCATGATTTCGTTCGTTCCCTCCAGAATTTGATGCACACGCACATCTCTGAAATGACGCTCCATTGGATACTCTTTGATGTAACCATAGCCGCCATAAAGCTGCAGCGCGTGGTCGCAAACCTGGAAACCCACATCGGTTGCGAACCGTTTTGCCATCGCGCAATAAGCCTTGGCATCGGGGTCATTTCGGTCGAGTTTGCTGGCGGCATAGCGCACTAACTGCCGCGCAGCCACTAGCTCTGTTGCCATGTCTGCCAATTTGAATTGTAAGGCTTGAAACTGCGCAAGCGACTTGCCGAACTGCTTACGCTCCTGAATGTATTGTGTCGCCTGCTCAAGGGCCTGTTGAGCCGTACCGACGGAACAGGTCGCAATATTTATACGCCCTCCATCAAGCCCTTTCATCGCAAAGACAAAACCTTGCCCTTCTTCGCCCAGTAAATGGCTAGCTGGAATAACGACATTTTCAAAAGTAACCGCTCGTGTTGGTTGGCTGTTCCAACCCATTTTGGGTTCTTTGCGCCCATAGCTGATACCATCAGCGTGAGCAGGAATAACAAATGCGGACACGCCTTTGGCACCCGCTTCTCCGGTTCGCGCCATCACGACCAAAACATCTGTCTCTCCTGCGCCAGAGATAAAGGTTTTGCCACCATTCAACACGTAAGTATCACCTTTTTTGCTCGCGGTTGTGGCCAACGAAGCGGCATCCGATCCCGCATTAGGCTCGGTTAAGCAATAGGAGCCTAACCACTCCCCCGTAACTAATTTCGGACAGAACTGCGTTTTGGCTTCATCGGTAGCAAAACTGGCTATCATCCAACTGACCATGTTGTGAATCGTCATAAACGCCGTAGTGGACGTACATCCCATGGCCAGTTGTTCAAAGATAATTGAAGCATCCAAGCGACTCAGCCCTAGGCCACCTTGCGCTTCTGGAGTGTAGAGACTGAGAAACCCCAGTTCCCCCGCCTCTCTCAATACGTCTTTGGGGAAGATCTGCTTTTCATCCCACTCCGCCGCCATCGGTGCTAAACACTCATCGGCAAATTGCTGAGCGGTATCAGCAAATGCACGTTGATCTTCATTAAGTTCAAAGTCCATAAAAGCTCCTTTTATTCACTCAGCGCAGTTGGATGGTCAGATTGGGCCCCGTCGGAATATCGTCATCAAACCAACGTGCCGTCACCGTTTTAGTCTCGGTATAAAAACGTACCGCTTGTTTACCATACGCATGTAAATCACCATAGAAACTGCCTCTCCAACCAGTAAAGGAGAAAAATGGTAAAGGGACTGGAATTGGCACATTGATCCCAACCTGACCGACTTGAATGTCATGCTGATATTTTCTCGCAGCAGCGCCATTAGCGGTAAATATAGAAGTTCCGTTGCCGTAAGGGTTGCGATTCACTAACTCAATAGCTTCTTGCAACGTTTCGACTTCCATACAAACTAAGACAGGGCCAAATATCTCTTGCGTGTAAATCGACATGTTCGCTGTTACACCGCTAAACAAGGTTGGGCCAATCCAGTTTCCATCGGGAAAGCCTTCCACTTCACACTGACTGCCATCGAGTTCACACACTGCGCCTTGTTGTTTGCCATCTTCAATTAGGTCCAATACGCGTTGTTTAGCTTGCTCACTGATCAGTGGGCCATAAGCAGCTTGCTCATCGTCCCAAGGCCCTGGGTGTACTTTCGCCATTGCCTGTTTGAGGTCTGTAATCCATTGTTTTGAATCGCCGACAAATACCGCAACAGAAATTGCCATACAACGCTGCCCCGCAGCCCCTACGGAGGCTCCGATTAGGTTATTCACCACTTGATCTTTGTTTGCATCAGGCATGATCACCATGTGATTCTTTGCACCAGCAAAAGCTTGAACCCGTTTAAAATGTTTAGTCCCTGTGGTGTAGATATAACGGGCAACGGGAACCGAGCCAACAAATGACACCGCTCGAATATCAGGATGAGCCAGAAGAAAGTCGACTTGCTCTTTGCGGCCATGAACGATCTGCAACACTCCTTTCGGCGCGCCAGCTTGCTCAAATAATTCAGCTAAACGAATAGAGGTCAATGGCACTTGTTCGGAGGGTTTAAGCACAAATGTATTGCCCGCAGCGATAGCGATTGGGAACATCCACAACGGAATCATGGCAGGAAAGTTAAATGGCGTAATGCCGCAACACACACCTAGGGGCTGAATCATTGAGTAACTATCAATATCCGTGGCAACGTTTTCGACGGTTTCGCCCATCATGTTGCTAGCAATGTTTGCCGCCTGCTCAACCACCTCGATACCACGCCATACATCGCCTTTAGCATCCGCTAAAATCTTACCCGTTTCATGAGAAAGCAGTGTGGCAAGCTCATCATGATGCTCTTTGAGCAAGTGCTGATAACGAAGCATGACTCTGGCACGCTCGGATACTGCCACTTCCTTCCAGGATTGGAATGTCTCTTTCGCATTATCAATGGCAGCTTCCATCTCGTGCTCTGTGGAACATGGAACGTACGCAATGACATCATTAGTGGCAGGATTGGTTACCTCAACCCAATCCGATGTTTGAGATTCACGAAACTCGCCACCAATAAACAAGGGAACCAAACGAGTCATCATTTACTCCTTTCTGATTTCAATTAAAGCGGTATTTCAATGCCTATCGCCGTGGCTTCTCCACCACCGATACAAAGTGACGCAACACCCCGCATCACTTTTTTGGCTTCGAGATCACCATTGGTGCCTAGCGCTTGTAGCTGACGCAAACTGTGAATCAATGTCACCAGAATTCGTGCGCCACTAGCCCCTATCGGATGCCCAAGTGCACAGGCTCCACCTTTAATATTTACTTTGCTCGTATCTAGTCCAAGTTCCGCCACCGCTATTTGTGTCACAACGGCAAAGGCTTCATTGATTTCCCACAGGTCCACTTCATAAATTGACCAATCTAGCTGGAACAGCAGTTGCTCAATTGCGTAGACGGGTGCCAAAGTAAATTCTGCAGGTTTTCTGGCATGTGTAGAGTGCGCCTTGATGATCGCAAGTGGTTTAAGCCCCTGATGACGCGCAGTGTCTTCATCCATAAGCACAAGAGCCGCCGCGCCATCTGAAATGGCACTCGAATTAGCAGCGGTCACCGTACCTTTTTCATCGAATGCAGGTTTGAGTTGAGGAATTTTACCAAGGTCAATCGAGCGTGGGTGCTCATCGTAGTCCAGCACCGCTTGTTCTGACTTGGTATTGAGTGAAACCGGCGAAAGTTCATCGGCAAACAAGCCTCGCTCTTGAGCTTCCAACGCACGTTTTGCCGACATCACGGCCCATTCATCCATTTGCTCTCTGGTGAACTTAAGCCTGTCAGCGACTTGCTGAGCATAAACACCCATTAAGTGCCCTTCGTAAGCATCTTGTAGCCCATCGAGAAACATGTGGTCATACGTAGACTGGTGCCCCATGCGCATTCCCTTTCTCGCCTCCCTCAGCAAATACGGCGCATTGGTCATACTTTCCATACCACCAGCAATGGCTGAGCGAATCGTTCCAGCTTTAATGAGATCGTGCGCTAACATGACGCTCTTCATGCCAGAGCCACACACTTTGTTAATGGTGGTGCACCCTACACCCAAAGGAAGATCGGCCCCCATAGATGCTTGCCTCGCAGGAGCTTGTCCACACCCTGCTGGAAGCACACATCCCATGAACACTTCATCCACCGAAGTCACATTCACTTCGTGCATTGCCGCCTTGATCGCCAGTGCGCCTAATTGAGGAGCAGAGTAAGTTTGCAACTTGCCTTGAAAGCGCCCAATTGGCGTTCTTTTCGCGCTGACAATCCAGATGTCTTTTCCCATGATTCGCATTCCCTTAAGGTATATGTGAACACTTGGCAGAATGATGACACCCTACATAGAATTACTCACCAAGCGCCACACCAGCCTTTATCGCCTTTTTCACTAACAAACTTTCATTCCGCGATTTCTTGACGTTTACGTAAGCATAGCACTAGCCTTTACAATGAGATGAAAAAACACACCAAGCAGGCGTTTATATTTCAAAGTTGATGTTCGACCTTCCCATTAAAGGTTCGATTTCCAGAAACTGGATTTTTATTCGAGGTAAGTATGTTATGGAAAAATACAAGATCAGTGACCTCGCCAAGGAGTTTGATATTACTACTCGCAGTATCCGGTTTTATGAAGACGTGGGTCTGATTGAACCAGAGCGAAAAGGCAATATGCGCGTTTATCAACGCAGGGATAGAATTCGCCTCAAACTGATTTTAAGAGGGAAACGACTCGGTTTTTCGTTGGCAGAAATTCGTGAACTTTTCGAGCTCTACGACATGCAACAAACCGAAGGACAGTTGTTGAAAATGCTCAATATCATTGAAGAGAAACAAGCTGTCCTACAACAACAACTCAACGACATCAGCGTCGTTATGGCTGAGTTGAATGCCGCTAAGGAGCGTTGTATTCAAACACTCAAAAGCAAGCAGACATAAACGCTATACTCAATTAGCAACACCGCTATCGGCTTTTCCACCTTACCTCTGATACCGGGAGACGTTATGAAAAGCACCTATACCCCACTCAATTTCGGACTTGGTGATACCATCGATATGCTCCGAGAACACGTTAATGCCTTTGCTACGGAACATATTGCGCCCATCGCCGCTGCGATAGACCGCGATAACCAGTTCCCGAATCATTTATGGCCTTTGTTGGGAGAAATGGGGTTGCTTGGTGTGACCGTCGATGAAGAGCTTGGTGGTGCAGGCATGGGATACCTCGCTCATGTTGTTGCCATGGAAGAAATCAGCCGTGCCTCTGCGTTTGTCGCTCTAAGCTACGGCGCTCATTCTAACCTGTGCGTCAACCAAATCTTTCGTAACGGCACGCCTTCTCAACGCGAAAAATACCTTCCAAAACTCATTGATGGTACGCACGTTGGCGCCCTAGCGATGAGTGAGCCCAATGCCGGTTCAGACGTGATAAGCATGCAACTGAAAGCGGAGAACAAGGGCGACCATTTTGTACTGAATGGCAACAAAATGTGGATAACAAACGGGCCCGATGCTGACGTAGTGGTGCTTTACGCTAAAACGGATGTCAGCGCAGGTTCACGTGGCATTACCGCATTCATTATTGAACGTAACTTCGCAGGTTTCACTCATGCTCAAAAGCTGGACAAGCTAGGCATGAGAGGCTCGAATACTTGCGAACTTGTATTTAACCATTGCGTAGTGCCAAAAGAGAATATTCTTGGCGAGTTGAATAAAGGCGTCGAGGTGTTAATGAGTGGGCTGGATTACGAGCGCGTCGTCCTCGCTGCCGGACCACTCGGGATAATGCAAGCTTGCATGGACATTGTGGTCCCGTACGTACATGAACGAGAGCAGTTTGGAAAATCCATTGGCGAGTTTCAGTTAGTTCAGGGCAAGATCGCCGATATGTACTCTCGAATGAGTGCAGCAAAAGCGTATGTATATACCGTCGCAGCGGCTTGTGATCGAGGTAACGCAACACGCAAAGATGCGGCAGGAGCGATTTTGTACAGTGCAGAGCTCGCCACACAAATGGCACTCGATGCAATACAACTGCTCGGTGGGAATGGCAACATCAATGAATACCCTGCTGGTCGTTTGCTACGTGATGCAAAGCTTTATGAAATCGGCGCGGGTACCTCAGAGATTCGCCGCATGTTAATAGGCCGAGAGTTGTTCGAAGAATCTCGCTAACGGAACATACGACAAGGAAGTCATTATGGCCATTATCAAAAGTAAAACTAAGCCAACTGACGAGTTATTTCTTTCCAATAAAGCTGCGATGGAAACGTTGGTCACTCAACTTAATCAACACATCGAGACCATCAAACAGGGCGGCGGTGAAAAAGCCATTCAGCACCAGAGGCAAAAAGGAAAACTCCCCGCACGAGAACGCATCGCGCGCTTGCTTGATGACAACACTGACTTTCTTGAAATCAGCCAGTTTGCCGCCTGGCAAGTGTATGACGAAGCGATCCCCTGCGCTGGCGTTATCGCCGGCATTGGTATCATAGAGGGGATTCAATGCATGGTCATCGCCAACGATGCTTCGGTAAAAGGCGGAACCTACTACCCACTCACGGTAAAAAAACACCTTAGAGCGCAAGAGATTGCCCAACGTTGCCAACTCCCCTGCGTGTACTTGGTGGACTCCGGTGGCGCAAATCTCCCTCATCAGTCCGACGTCTTCCCCGATAAAGAACACTTTGGTCGCATTTTCTTTAACCAAGCGAGAATGTCGGCGAAAGGCATCCCCCAAGTTGCTGTTGTGATGGGGCTTTGCACTGCTGGGGGCGCGTACGTTCCTGCCATGGCGGATGTGTCCATTATGGTTAAAGAGCAAGGCACCATTTTTTTGGCGGGGCCACCTTTGGTGAAAGCGGCCACTGGCGAAGTCGTGACGGGTGAAGAGCTCGGCGGTGCAGACGTGCATTGTCGAAAATCTGGTGTCGCAGATTATTACGCTGAAAATGATGAACATGCCCTAATGCTTGCGAGAGAAGCCATTGCCAATGCCAATAGAACAAGACCTGTTAAGCCAGAAAACACCGTGCTTCCTCCCCGCTACGACGCAGAAGAAATCTACGGAATTGTGAATGCCAACTTACGACTGTCATTCGACGTTCGAGAAATTATTGCCCGCATCGTCGATGATTCTGATTTCGACGAATTCAAAGCCTTGTACGGCAGAACGCTAGTGTGTGGCTTCGCTCGTATTCAAGGACACTTGATTGGTATTGTGGCAAACAACGGTATCTTGTTTTCTGAATCGGCACAAAAAGGCGCGCACTTTATTGAGCTGTGCGCCAAACGGAAAACACCGCTTCTCTTTCTCCAAAACATTACCGGCTTTATGGTCGGAAAAAAGGTTGAAGAAGAAGGCATCGCAAAACATGGCGCCAAGCTAGTGATGGCCGTCGCTTGTGCTGACGTGCCGAAGTTTACCGTGATCATCGGTGGATCGTACGGCGCTGGTAATTACGGCATGTGCGGCCGAGCGTATGATCCAACCATGATGTGGATGTGGCCGAACGCGCGTATTTCTGTTATGGGCGGAGAACAAGCAGCAGGCGTTTTAACACAAGTTCGAAAAGACGCGAAGGAACGTCAGGGGGAAGAGTGGTCAGAGCAAGAAGAGCACATTTTTAGAGAATCGATCATAGGCTTGTATGAAACACAAGGACATCCCTATTTTGCGAGTGCTCGGCTATGGGATGACGGAATTATTGACCCTAAAAAAACGCGTCAGGTGTTGAGTCAAGCGTTAATGGCAGCATTAAATGCCCCCATTCCTGATAGCGAGTTTGGCGTCTTCAGAATGTAAACATCCAAAGATGAATTAAGGAAGTTAGTATGCAGGAAATGCAACCAAGCATTATTCCCAACGCCCAAAGGCAAGATGATGTTCTTTGGCATGTCGATGATAATGGCGTAGCGACCATTACCCTAAACAGAACAGCTAAACACAATGCTTTTGACGCTTGTACGATCGACTTGCTGATCCACCGCCTAGATTATCTCGCTTTACGAACGGATGTGCGGTGCTTGGTATTAAGAAGTAACGGCAAGCACTTTTCATCCGGGGCCGATTTGAATTGGATGCAGTCGATGGCCGACAGCACGAGGCAAGATAACTTCGTTGATGCCCAAAACTTGGCAAGACTCATGGAAACATTAGATTCGTTCCCTCAACCCACCATCGCAGTTGTTCAAGGTTCCGCTTATGGTGGTGCTTTAGGGTTGATTTGTTGTAGTGATATCGCCATCGCAAGCCAAAGTGCCAACTTTTGCTTAAGTGAAGTTAAGCTTGGTTTAGTTCCAGCGACCATTGCGCCTTACGTCATGCGCGCGATGGGGAATAGACAAGCTAGACGCTATATCTTAAGTGGTGAAGTCATTTCAGCCGAAGATGCCGAACGGTTTGGTATTGTGCACGAAGTGAAAGAAGCCAAACAGCTTGAAAATGCGGTCGATAGCGTAATCAAGACGTTGCTACTGAATAGCCCAGATGCGATGCGTAAAGCGAAAACGCTCTGCCATCAATGTCATCAAAACCCCATCGATCAACAACTGATTCACTATACTAGCAAGCTCATTGCGGACATTAGAGTATCACCCCAAGGTCAAGATGGGCTGCAAGCGTTTCTTGAAAAACGTAGCCCAAGTTGGGTCACCAAGTCACAGGACAAGTAATGCTACCTTCCAAAGTAAAGATTGTCGAAGTAGGTCCTAGAGATGGGTTGCAAAATGAACCTCCTGTTGCGACCCAGACTAAAATCCGGCTGATCAACTTACTCTCTGATACTGGGTTAACGCATATTGAGGCGGGCTCTTTTGTTTCGCCCAAATGGGTGCCACAAATGGCGGACTCAACAGAGGTCATGAAAGCAATAACAAGGCGAAATCATGTTACTTATTCTGCCCTGACACCAAACCTAAAAGGCTTCGAACAAGCCTTGGAGGCTGGTGCCAATCAGGTCGCGATTTTCACTTCATCATCAGAAGGATTCTGCCAACACAATATCAATTGCTCGATTGCAGAAAGCCTAACTCGCTTCGAACCTGTAATGCGATTAGCCACCAAACACGGCATCCCTGTTCGTGGCTATCTATCCTGCGTTGCCGACTGCCCTTACGATGGCCCGACAGCCCCTAAACAAGTGGCGAGCGTGGTCAAATCACTCATCGATTTAGGGTGTTATGAGGTGTCTCTAGGCGACACAATCGGTACAGGCACGCCAAACCGTATCGCTGCTATGCTGGAAGCCGTCATGTTGGTTGCACCTCTTCGCCAGCTTGCTGTCCATTTCCACGACACATGGGGACAAGCTCTCACCAACATTTATCAGGCATTGAGTATGGGCATCAATACCATCGACAGTAGTGTAGCTGGGCTGGGTGGATGCCCATACGCTCATGGCGCATCAGGAAATGTCGCAACGGAGGATGTACTGTATTTATGCCAAGGGTTAGGAATAGAAACGGGGATCGACTTAGAGCTACTGGCTAAAGCTGGCTGGATGATCAGCGAAGAGCTGGGTCGGCAGCCTACATCAAAAGTGTCATTAGCATTGCGTAACCGCGTATTATCACTTTCGTAGAAGGCCATCCGGCACCTCAAATTCTCCCAACCCAAGTTAATTTGCTCTACTTTCGAGTAGGGAAGCGAAACCGCCCGCCAGTACGATAAATAATTAGAGAAAATAAGATAAGCACACAACCTACTAGTTTATTTGCCGTTAGCACTTCGCCATACCACAGCACGCTCAGAATAACCGTCCAAACTGGTTCTAATATCATAATTAGAGCAGCGTTACCTGCCTGAACAAATTTTTGCCCCATGGTTTGCATTACGTAACGCAAGCTCGTCGCTAATAAGGTACTCAACGCAAACCACCACCAAATAGAGGAGTCCACCTCAGCCGGGAAAGATTCCATAAAAAATGAAACCAACAAACCTAAGCAACCTGCTGAAAAAAGTTGCACGCAAGTAAGCAGCAGCACAGGTAGTTTTTGAGAGTATTTGCTGTTCACATTAAAATGAAGCGCCAAAACCAGTGCTGCACCAAGAAACCACAATTGACTGGCCGATTGTTTCCAGCCACCAACTAAAGAAAGACAAGCAAGACCTAATACAGCGATAGGCAAAGAAAGCCAGAAAATTCGTTGTGGTCGTTGACGAAACATAACCCATGCAACAATCGGCACAAACAGCATGGAAAGGCTCATGATAAATGCGCCTTCCCCAAGAGTATCACTGATAGAAATAGCGTAAATCCATGTCATAACGGCACTGCCTAACAGGAGCCCGACACCACCAGCAGAAAGCACATCTTTTAAGTTTGCTTTCAGCAAAGGTCGGTAACATAGAGGCAGTAAGCAGAGCGAAGCGATAGTAAATCGCGCCCCAATAAAGCCAAAAGGTGGTAAACCCTGTATTGTTTCCTTAGAGAATATCCAGCCAAGTGCAGCGATCATCGTCGTCGCAACCAGAATAACCGTCGCTTTGCGTTCTGAGTTAAACATAAGTACTCACAAAATATGGAACACACAATAGCGCAGCAAGAGAGTTTTACTGCGCTATTGTGTAAATTTGAAAGGGGTTTGTGTCGAGCGAAAAAGTGAAAGCCCGATCCTCTCCTGTATTGTTGTCACGCAGATTGAAGTTCTGCTGCTAGATACATTAAATGCAGGCAAAGTCTTAAGGCAAGCCTTTTCGCATACTAAATTACTTTAGCATTCTATACAGCAAGCAAACTGGCTAAAACCTGTACCGGGTGTCGAACTACCTCCCCTTCAAAACGCTTAACTTGACTGCGGCAGGAGTAGTATTGCGACTTCAGCGCTCCTCAATACAGGTTGAATAAGGCGAATTGCTTTTTACCCATCGCCCCTACAATGAAAACTTATTGATTAACTACAACGAGCGGTTAAATTGCTCCACGGCCTCTACAACACGGCTAGCGCCATCTTGTATTTCATTCATCACATTGCCTGCTTTTTCAGAGAGCTCTAGCGTATCTAGTGCTTCTTTTTGGCATTTAGCGATCAGCTTAACTGCGTTATCTGTTCGCTGTAGGTTTTCACTGACCATTGTGACAATTTCATCGGTGGTTGCATTGGTTCTTGTAGCAAGCTGTCTGACTTCATCAGCAACAACGGCAAAACCTCTACCATGCTCACCCGCACGAGCCGCTTCTATCGCCGCATTTAACGCCAATAAGTTAGTTTGGTCAGCGATACCACTGATGCTATTTACCAACTCGCTAATACGCGATGAGTGCGCTTTAAGCTCGTCAATCGCGGTGTTCGCTTGCTGCATTTGCTCGGAAAGTATCTGCATCTTTTCTAACGTTGAGCCTATAACCTCTTGCCCTTGCAGGGTTTGTGTTCCAGTTTCTTGGGAGATTTCGTTCGCCAATTGCGCAGCCTGGGCCATTTTCTGTTCCTGCATCACCTGCTGGGTAATATCTGTCGCGAACTTAACGACCTTGTAGAGCTCTCCTCTGTCGTTATGGATAGGGTTATATGAAGCCTCTAGCCACACCTCTTCACCATAACGGTTAACTCGTTTGAATCGCTCTGATGAAAATTGCCCTTTTGCTAAACGTTGCCAAAACTCACGGTAAGCTTGAGAGCTCGACTCTTCCTGATCACAAAACATGCGATGATGCTTCCCTAGAATCTGATCAAGCGTATAACCCATTGTGTTTAGGAAATTATCGTTGGCTTTTAAAACATGGCCATCTAATGTGAACTCAATCACCGCCATAGAACGACTTAATGCATTTAGCATGTCCTCTTGCTCACGGGATGATTTGATCGTTCGCGTAAGTTCAGAAGCAAAAACAAAAAAGCTTTCTACTTCTCTGCGCTCATTTAAAACAGGCTGGATAATCGTTCTTAACCAGGCTTCCTCACCATTACCTTTCTGTACTTGCAATGCCCCATTCCAGAACACTTTATCTTGGACGGCTTTCTTCATTCGATGAAAGTGGTCTGTATTGCGCGAATTTGACGGTACCAATTCAGTAATTGATTTCTTTAAGATCTCATCATCATGTAAGAAAAGTTCTTGCTGTAGTTTGGTATTTGCAGAAGTAATGAGGCCTTTACTATCCAATGTTAAGCGGATCATCTCTTCATCTAAACTGGTTTGGATTTGCTGCAGGATTTGCAACTCCTGCTTTAATCGTTGATTTTCTTGTTGAAGCGACTTATTAAAAAACATGACTTTCTCTCATTTGACCGACCTTCGGATTAGTCAAAGGTTTATTATTTGTATACCGAATAAACTGCAAGCGGCAAAATCGTTTGGTTGCATATTCAAACGCGATTTCTATTTCTTATCAAAGGACCCCGCAGGGAATACGGCGATTTTTTCTCCAGTGTAACCTAAGCGCAGTATACTGAAATTTCTTCAGCACCCAAGTTGTTTATATATTTATCAATATTAAAGCTCTTTATCGCCAATTTGAGGTTTGTATTTGTGGATATACTTATATGGAGAAGTGGTGTGTTCAGATCAATAAGCCTTTTCATTTAAAAAAAGGGCCTTGACTTAGTTCCAATAATTTTCGCCGTTTTACCGCTTTTCCACCCGACTTTTGAGCGATTACCCACTCCTTATTCGCTTGTATTTCTATTAACAACGCACGGAGGAACCAGCAACAAGCGCATCGATTTGCCCAGTATCAATACGTTGTGGTATCCGCTCATTCAGTTTGCCGTGAAGGTGATGAATCACCACCTCACCAGTCGACTCGTCACGATCAGAAATGAGGCAATGAGGTAATGAGGTAATGAGGTAATGAGGTAATAACGCATGACACCAGAGATTACATTATGTGTCCAACATTGTGCCCACTCCTAAGTTTCATAACTTCCTTCCCTCGGACGCTTCTATCTCTCACCACAGCAACTATGCTTTAAACGACATGTATTCAATTGTCTAGCTTCAACATATGAAGGTTAAGTGAACATAAACAAGCGAAGGAAACAGGGCCATGGAAGTCGATAAAAATGATAAGTTAACAAAAAAATTACAGATAGTGATTCATTGGTCTGTAAGAGTATTGTCGATAGTTATGTTGTTTGTAATCGTCATGGGTGTGATAGATGTTGCATGGACGATATATCAAAAACTTATCACGCCACCTAAACTCATTCTGACGATTTCAGATATGCTAGCCACTTTTGGTGCTTTTATGGCCGTTTTAATTGCTATTGAAATTTTCATCAATATAACTATTTACCTGAGAGAAAATGTTATTCATGTAAAAATCGTCATGGCCACCGCGCTGATGGCAATCTCCCGAAAGGTCATTATTATAGACTTTGAAACCTTGTCTCCAATGTACCTGATTGGAATTGCGGCTGTAGTTCTTAGTATGAGTCTTGGTTACTGGCTGATCCATAAACTGCCCAATAAGAGCCATACTGAATAAACTTCTCAGCCTCCCGAATTTTCAGATACTCTCAAGGCATGAAAAAGTCTTGTCTTGGCACGTTGGAAGCTAATAAATTCCTCCATGCTAGGCTCTATATACTGCGAGACTACAAGATTATAGAGTAGTGCCTAGGCGGAGAAATTATCGATATTATTTTCTAGCAGCTAATCTTTGAGTATTGGCAAAGCTCAATGGGGCAAGTGTTGCTCCAGTTCCCCATCTGATTTATACCCTCAACATCTATGTATTTTAATTTAAACTTTTCCGTGATCCTCTTAAACAAGGTCGTCACGAATAGCCTGAAGGATTACATCCGGCTAAAAGTAACCGCCAGAAAAGTGATTGTCAGGTGGTCGGTCATCTCGCCGTAAAATTAGCTCTTAACGCATACCTTCAGCTCAGTTTGCGAAAAAGCCTTAAAGGTCAAAGTAACTTTCAATCCCATTCAGAGTGTTGGTCGTGGCCACAGCGGCTAATATCAACCCCATGATCCGACTTACAGCACTAGCTCCTGTATTCCCAATAATCCTGTGTATGCCGCTGGCCATTAATAGCAAGATATAAACAACCAATAGTACCAGCAGCATCATAGCCACTGTCTGGACTTGCTCCCAAATATTAAACCGCACGTTCTCTGTGAGTAAAACGGCGGCTAATATTGCGCCAGGGCTAGCAATTGATGGAATGGCTAGAGGAAAAACTGCTGTATCATGATGACTATTGAGCGTTCTGATTTCTTCTGCTGGTTTACTCTCACCAAATATCATAGTCAAAGCAAACAAGAACAATACGATACCGCCCGAGATTTGAAACGCAGACAAGGGAATACGCATTGCTGTAAGTATGATTTCACCAGCAACAACAAAAAACAGTAGGATAGCAGCGGAGAATAGAGTCGCAAAAAGAGCGACCTTACGCTTTGCCACTTCTTCATAGCTTTTTGTGGCTGCGATAAAAACGGGCACAGTACCTATGGGATCGATGACAGCAAAGAAAAAGATAAAAGTTGCCACAAAGTCAATCATGCTACTTTCTCCAGTACCAATTTAGCTTTAAGGATAGAAGATCAGCTTGAAGTAGCAGAGAAAATGTTTGACGCTAACATAGCGAGAGCTCATTCAGAAAAACAAAAATGGTGCGTTATTTACAATACAGAACTTACTTCTATCCTATCGATAACTATTAATATCTCAAAGGTAATGACTACCATACCTAACGGTAGTCGCCATCGCTTTAGACTTCTCAGAGAACATCAAAAAAACAAGTGAAC
Organism: Vibrio sp. 1978; assembly: GCF_033344345.1. Taxonomy (NCBI): domain Bacteria; kingdom Pseudomonadati; phylum Pseudomonadota; class Gammaproteobacteria; order Vibrionales; family Vibrionaceae; genus Vibrio; species Vibrio sp. 1978. The sequence continues at coordinate 312,026 of NZ_JAWPOP010000001.1, read as the reverse complement.
GAGAAGAATATCGACGTCATAAGATAGTGAGGCTTTAGTGTTTATACCAGTGCTCTTTTGACTCCATTTGAGCTTTTACTTCTGCACTATATTCAGCAGTAGGTCGTGCCAATAACCTTGGAATGCCGATAGGTTCTCCGGACTCTAAACAATAGCCATACTCCCCTGCGCGCAAGCGAGCCAACGATCGTTGAATCTTAGGTAACAGCTTTTGCTCTCTATCTATGATTCTTAATGCGATTGCAGATTGCTCCTCACTGGACGCCCTATCGCTTTCGTCACTGAATTCCATTGGCGCAATCATCTCTTCTTTCGCGCGTTCAATATGCGCTAACGTCAATTCATAAAGCTCAAATAATCGGTTTTCAAAAAACGCGAGCTGAGCTTCATTCATATAATCCGCCTCGGGCGCTGCAAGAATTTCTTCTTCTGTCATGACATGCTTTTTCTCTTCGTTCATAGAACCTCCACACCGAGATAAGAGTTCGATCTCTAAATTCCGGACATCTGAACCTGTGCAACTAAACGACAAATAAAGCCGCCAATAAGGTGCAGTGCTCGACACACTCACAAACTGCTTGATGCCAGAGTTAAGATCACCGACTATATTAATTGTTATATTATAACATTACACTATAAAGAGCATGAGCATGAACACCCAGAAACTCCCTGTTACGGTTTTGTCCGGCTTTCTAGGCGCAGGAAAAACAACCGTTTTAAGTCATATTCTTAACAATAGACAAGGCAGAAAAGTCGCGGTCATCGTCAACGACATGAGCGAAGTCAACATCGATGCAGCGACCGTTCAGAATGAAGTTTCTCTCAACCACAGTGAAGAAAAGTTGGTTGAAATGAGTAACGGTTGCATCTGTTGTACCCTGCGTGAAGATCTGCTTGAAGAAGTCACTAAACTCGCGCAAGAAGGCAGATTCGATTACTTAGTTATCGAGTCCACTGGCATCGCCGAGCCACTTCCCGTTGCAGAGACTTTTACGTTTGCTGATGAAAACGGGCTATCACTTTCAGACGTTGCACGTTTAGACACCATGGTTACGGTGGTTGATGCGATTAACTTTCTGCGTGATTACGATGAAGCTAAGTTCTTAACAGAGACAGCCGAATCATTAGGTGAAGACGATGAACGCAGCGTTGCTGACTTACTCGTTGATCAAGTAGAGTTCGCTGACGTTATCTTGATAAGTAAAACCGACCTTGCTGAGAAATCAGAAATCGAAAGGCTTCTTGCGATTCTTAAAACTCTTAATACATCGGCCACTATTCTTCCTATCTCGAATGGTGAAGTAGAACTTGATGCGGTACTCGACACACAAAGCTTCAGTTTTGAAAAGGCACAACAAGCCCCAGGTTGGTTGAAGGAAATGCGAGGCGAGCACATACCGGAAACCGAAGAATACGGCATTTCCAGCTTTGCCTATCATGCGAGACGCCCTTTCCATCCAGAGAAGTTTTACGACTTCCTCCACAATGCGAAAGATTACGGCAAACTGATTCGTTCCAAGGGTTACTTTTGGCTAGCAACCAGACCAGAGTTTGTCGGTCAATGGAGCCAAGCGGGAGGCATCGCACGTTATGGTGTTGCGGGTATGTTTTGGAAAGCGATTCCGAAGGAGGAATGGCCGACGGATCAAGATTACCTAGATGCTATAAACGACATTTGGCAAGAACCATACGGCGATATGCGACAAGAATTGGTGTTTATTGGTCAGGGATTAGAGCAAGAGAAATTGATTGCTCGTCTTAACGAATGCTTGTTAACAGAAGATGAGATGGAGCAAGGGCTCGACTATTGGTTATCTCTGGAAGACCCTTTCCCTGAATGGGAACAGTAAACGACTGAGATACAAAAAGCCTCCCACCATTCGGGAGGCTTTTTCGTTACACAGAGCCAATTTTGGTATACCGAGCCAATTCAGTAAGTCCGTTCTCGAAACAACCCGAGATTCAAACATGTAGCGAGGGAATCCTCACCAGTGCATTCAAACCGTCTTCTTCTGGCTCAACTTAGCTATTTTCTTTGGCCAAGGATCTTCAAATGTTGCCCCTTGTTGCCATTGCTCCAATTCCACATCCGTTAAAAAGCAGTTTTCCAGCGCATCAATAAACACATCGACTTCGTTTTCTTGCCCAATCACCGTTAAGCGACAACGACGATCACCAAAGCGGCTTTCAACGCTGTCTATCTTATCTTGTAGGATTTGACGATGTTCCTCTGTGAAGTTTTGCGATTCGTCATTGATTACCGAAGCGCGCCAAAAGCCTGTAATTTCAAGCCCCACATTGCCGTTTGCTTGGCTCCAAAGTAGTGAAACATCGTCTCGAGTTGGGAACCAAAAGAACCCCTTACTGCGGAACACACCTTTAGTTAAATACTGATGGCAGGTATTCCACAAACGCGCAGGATGAAAAGGTCGATCATCTTTGATCACTTTGGCGACAAGGCTTTGTTCGTCTTTATCAGAGAGATTCAACGGCTCATTCGCCGTCTCACGAAGTTCTGCGGTTAACTGCTCAACGAGGAAGAAATTGTAGTCTTGCTCACCTTTCAACATGCGGATATCTAAGTTTCCCCATGACGTTTTGATTATCTCGGTGTAAACATTAAGCGGGTGAATCGCCTGCGCGATGTTGCGAACGGTATTGTCGTCCACTTTGTCCGTCTTGGTGAGCATGATACGGTTTGAGAACATGATTTGCTCTACCAACAAGTTTTCAACGCCGCGAACACCCTGCTGCACGTTCTCCTGCCACTTAGGGATTAAGGCAGAACCTTGTCGATAGTCATCTCGCAACCAAGTCGCATCCACCAACGTAATTACGTCTTTGAGTGCGAATTGTGCGTTACTTTTGAAGTACTCGACCAAAGGTAAAGGATGACTACTGCCCGACGTTTCAATCACAACCCATTCTGGCGATTTTTCTGCGCAGAGCTTTTTAAGGGCTTTATCGAGCTGCTTTACACCACTCAGGCTGCTGATGCTGTCTCCACTGATCGTAACAAAGTTGCCCTGCTCTTCACTCACCGCATCGGTATTTAAGATAAGCACGCCATCGACGTCTAACTCACTCATGTCATTAACAATAACGGACAGATCAATACCAGAAGAATCGGCTTGTTGAAGAATGTTGCGTAAAAACGTGGTTTTCCCGGACCCGAGAAACCCATGCAAAATGGTGACTGGAATTGATGGCATACTTTTGACCTACAAACTCTGGATGAACGCATGTTATAACATAACGTCTTAGTGAGTTATAGAAGGAATCCAATTGCTGTCTTAGACGCAAAACTTAAGAATCGGTAAAGATCACAGGGGCTGATTTCTCAGAACTCTCCTTCGTTTCTCATCACGTTTCATCACCAGCAAAGGTCTGACTATTGATAAAAATAATAAGTGGTTACAAAACGACCATTGCTTTGTTTATAAAATTGGAGAAAGATGACAATACAGCGATTTATAGGAGGTGGTGTTATGACTTTAGTTCTTACCGTTCTTATTTTCCTAAGTTGTATTGCGATGCTCGCGATTGGTGTGATGTTTTCACGTAGGCCGATCAAAGGCGGAGGTTGTTGCAAAGTGTCCGATGTTGCGGATGTGGGCGCACGTAAAAGAAAAAATCGCAGTCATTATTCTTCTAGGAACACATATTGACACTCACCTATTGCTCCAACCTCACAACACAAAATAGCATAACTGAGCCCTAACAAATTGTCGGGAGTCAGTTTTTCGTTTCTACTAGATAATCAAACTCTGATACTCGCGCCAAAAACGAAGGTTTCTGGATGTTAGGAAGCGACTTCGCGATAGGTAAGTCGGCTTTCATTGCATCAACCGGACGATTACGAACTAAAACTTCAAAATGTAAATGTGGTCCGGTTGAACGACCAGTATTCCCAGAGAGGGCTATTTTTTGCCCACGCTTTATAACTTGACCTTTTTTAACCAAGATTTTATTCAAGTGTAGGTAACGAGTTTTGTACACACTGTTATGTTCAATCACTAAATAATTACCGGCATAAGGGTGCTTGCGGACCGCAATTACTTTTCCATCCCCAGTAGAATAAACTGGCGCACCGATTGGTGTCGCGAAATCCGTTCCGTTATGCGGGGTGACTCTTCCCGTCACTGGGTGTTTACGCTTAGGGTTAAACCCAGAGGTGATTCGGCGGTATGCCCTATCGACAGGATAACGGTTAAACGCTCGCTCCAAACTGTTACCAGCTCTATCATAGAACCGTCCATCCTCGGCTAGAAATGCAGCGACTTCGCCCCTCGCTAAGTTAAAAGAAATAGCCTTAATCTCACTATTGCCAGTTTTGTGTTCACCTAAATATTGCTGTTTCACTAATATATCGAAACGGTCACCGGCTCTAAGAGATCGCGCAAAATCAATCTTATCTTTCATCACCTGCGTAATATTTGCGACGTGGCCTGATGCCAATCCTACTCGATGTGCCGAGACTGAAAAACTCCCTTTGATTTCTCCCGAAAATAAGGTTTCACGCCATTCCCCTGAAATTTCCTGAAATTCGTAAGAGAAGGAGCCATCGTTTTCTCTAGTGTAGATAGCCTTCTCTACAAGGCTCATATGATAAATTAGTCGACTCAATTGCCCCATGTCATCCATCACTAATTCAAGCTCTTCTCCGGGCTGAATCATATCTAGCTGGAGGTGATCAAGATCAACTGAGAGAATTTGCTGCAAAATACCGTAAGGGAGACCCAATTGAGCGAAGATACCACTGAGCGTATCTCCCACTTTAACTATATAGTGTATTTGTTTAGGTTTAGGCAACGGAGTCAAACTGACATCTGAGGGAACCACTATCTTTGATGATGGAGGTGGTGACGAATCACTGCTTTGATTCAGTTGAACGCTGTGACTATCTTGATTTGGCTCATCCTCTGTAGGTAGAAGCAAAGCGACCGAAAAACAAAACACAGCAACGATTAAAGCAATAAATTTAAACTGACTCATGAGAAACTAAGTATCAATAACAATGATTGTTATGTTATAGCATATCTAGGATTATTTTTACTCAGTTTAGTAAACGTTTATTCAGTTCACTGGATTGGCTAAGAGAAGACCAGTCATTCACCCCATTCTCTTTGAGAAGGCTCAATAATGAACACATTCAATTCAGCACTTATCGTTGCAGGAACACACGGAAACGAACTTTCTGGTATTTATTTACATAAACTAATCAAAGAAAAACGTTACTCTGTCAATAGATCAACCTTTTCAGCCTGCTCGATCATCGCAAACTCCGAAGCAGTAAAACACAACGTCCGATACATCGATACAGACTTAAATCGCGAGTTCTCAGCAATGAATAGCAATCATTGTCCTGATTTGCATGAAAGCAAGATTGCACATCAATTTATCGAGAAATATGCAAACCAAGAAAAACTGTTGATTGTTGACCTGCACAATACAACAAGCAATATGGGAGCGACGTTGATTTTGCTTTCTAACGATGTGTTTTATCGGAAACTGGGCGCGTACGTCAAACAACGAATGCCATCAGCACATGTCCTTTTCGAAGAGCGAAAAGAATGGCAAGAGCAACCTTACCTTTGTACTGCTGGGCAATATGGAATAATGATTGAGGTCGGGGCGCAAGCACATGGTGCGCTAGAGTACAGTACGTTGGAGTTGATGAAACAGATGCTTACCGCAGTATTGGACTATGTTGAAAAGCACAACCTCAACCAAATAGGCTTACTGAGCGATTATGAGGCATTTTTTTACACCGAAGAAATCAGGATTCCACTTGATCAAGAGGGTATGCGGCAAGCACTAGTACACCCTACTATTTGTGGCAGAGATTTTGAGGCGGTCAAACCAGGAGCACCTTTATTAGCGACTTTCGCTGGTTATGATATCCATTGGAATGGCAAAGGGGAAATTTACCCGCACTTTATCAATGAGAGCGCCTACAGTACCGCAAATATAGCAATGGCCCTCGCTAAAAAAAGACGTGTTTCTTCCGGGTAACTTAAAGCAAGTAATTAGGCCACGTGTAACGTGGATACCTCACACCATGAATAAAACTGTGCCTGAACCGCATAGGCAGAAAATACGGGTACTAACCCCACCCTAATACGGCAGCATAAGTGCCCTAAGCGCAGCTTTAAAAGAAACCCCACTAGAATTTTAAGGAGGTAAGACATTATGGTTAAAAGGAGAGTTTTCTCTTTTCTATCATGATGCCTTCTCCAAACATCGAAATAATCTATCTTCAAATTGGTCATCTAGACCGGAAGAGATCAGTTCTAGGCGGCTTTCTGAACACTCGTCTAGTTCAAACTCTGTGAGTCCATCTGATGTTAGATTGTAACCAAAAATACCGCTTCCCGTGATAAAAACCGCTTTCATTCGTTCGACCTTGAGGTCGAGCAGCAATAATCTCAGCTTTTGATGATCGAACACGTTTTCAGCGGATATACGCCAACCGATACTGTAGAAACCTTCCCCCTGATTGGTTGCTTTTAGAATGCCGCTCTCAGGCATAGGCAACTCAGGAACAAGTGACTTTTTCTCTCTTTCACGATAAAGAACAGAGGGCGTTTTTTGCACGTCAATACGAGTCGCTCCCCCACATTCATGAAAAGGGATAGCGCCATGTTCAGCGAAAATCACTTTTGTTTCCCGCAGACCGAGCTTTGCTATATAAGCCGTCAGCTTTTGCTCATCTTCATCTTGATAGAGATCGCGCTTATTACCTACCACTGTATCTGCGATAGTGATTTGCTGGTTAAACGTTTCATGCTCAGTGTACTTAGGATCCGATAGTTTACGTGCATCGACTAAAGTAATGTTTTTTTGCAAAGCGAGAATTTGACGATAATACTCGGTCGATAGCACTTGCAGTACTTCTTTAGGATGACCAAGACCTGTAGGCTCAATCAACAATCGATCTGGCCTTGCTTCAGACAATAATTGATTTAAAGCGATTTGCATCGGAAGACCTGCTGCACAGCACATACATCCCCCGGGGACCTCTCGAATAAACACTTGGTCTTGTTGTTTTTTTTGGCCTTGTAACAAGCTGCCATCAATACCAACTTCGCCAAATTCATTGACCAATACAGCCCAACGTTCATGGCTAGGTTTATGGGTCAATAAGTGCATTATTGCCGATGTTTTCCCCACCCCGAGAAAGCCAGTGATGATGTTAGTCGGCACTCGCGAAATCAGTGGCTTATTAAAGTTCATTGGCAATTCTCCGGTAGCCTTGGACTAGTTCATGGTTGGCAGAAACGACGGATTCGGAAAAAGCTGAATATTCTGGCGGCACTTTAGAGATACTCTCTAAATCAAAACCGACACCAATATTGGTCATCGGTGGTACATGGAAATAAGCGGGTAAATCGAGGCCATCGACGACACAGTTATGACGAATAACACACCTCTCACCGATGACGCTATTGAACACGACGGAGTTGAAGCCAATGAAAACATCATCACAAACCTGGCAAAGACCATGAATAATCGAACGATGAGCAATGGATGAGCGCTCACCAATGGTCACCGCAGCCCCTGCCTTAGAGTGAATTACGACACCATCTTGGATATTGGTGTCACGTTTGATGACGATAGCTTCCATGTCTCCATGGTTATTAACTTCGTCAGCTCGAATAACAGCATAGGGTCCAATAAAAACGTTATCCTCAATAATGACTTTGCCACAGATAATAGCGGTTGGATCGATAAAGGCTGTTGAGGACACCTGTGGCATATGGCCCGTTGGGTTTCTTCTTAACATAATGCTTCCAGTTTGTTTATGGCTCTTTTTTAACGGTCAGCGACTTAACGATTGAAGGATAAACGCATCGCTCCAGCTGGTTTATCGATGACTTTGTTATTGGCATAAACTAGCGCGCCATTGACCCAAGTCTTTTGAATTTGAGCTGAAAATTCATGTCCAGCAAAAGGCGACCAACCACAGTGATATAAACTGTTTTCGTTGCTAACTCGTGTTGGGGTATGAGCATCAACCAACACCAAATCGGCGTAGTAACCTTCACGAATAAAACCTCGGCCTTGAATGCCATAGCGAATGGCCGGGTTGTGCGCAGTTTTTTCGACTACTTGAGTCAAACTCATATGACCTAAACGGACATGCTCGAAGAGAGTAAGTAACGCATGCTGAACTAACGGCAGTCCGGCTGGAGCCTGCTCGTAAGGCACTTGTTTTTCTTGCCAAGTGTGAGGAGCGTGATCTGTTGCAATGATATCTATTTGCCCCGTATTTAACGCTTTTAACAACGCATCGCGGTCACTAGGAAACTTGATTGAAGGATTACATTTGATCAAATTACCAAGAGCGCCATAATCTTTGTTGCTGAACCAAAGATGGTGAACACAAGCCTCCGCGGTGATTGATTTATCTCGAATGTCTCCCTCGTCAAAAAGTGCTAGCTCCTTCGCCGTTGTGATGTGCAGCACATGCAGTTGGCTGTGATACTTTTTGGCAAGTTCTACCGCATAAGAAGATGAAGCGTAACAGGCCTCTTCGTCACGCAAAATGGGATGGTCTTCGATAGTGAAACCTGGCTTCTTAAGCCTTTGCTTTTGCTGGTTTTGTTTAATAACAGTCCCACTTTCACAATGAGTAACAATGAGTACTGGAGAGTCACGAAAAATTGACTCTAACGCTTGCGGATCTTCGACTAACAAATTTCCTGTTGATGCCCCCATAAATACTTTCACACCACAATGTTGTTTGGGGTTAAGTTGTTTAATCTGTTCAAGATTGTCTTCGGTTGCACCGAGGTAGAAAGAATAATTCGCAAACGAGCTTTCTTTAGCGAGAGCGAACTTGCGCTCTAACGAGTCAATAGTCGTTGTAGCCGGACTAACATTGGGCATTTCCATGTAGCTTGTAATACCGCCGGCTACCGCTGCCCGCGACTCGCTTGCAATTGTGCCTTTATGTGTCAACCCAGGTTCTCGGAAATGCACTTGATCGTCAATCATGCCTGGCAGTAAATAAGCCCCTTTAGCATCAATTACAATATCTCCGTGTTGTACGGATATATTAGTAGCAATCTTGTCAATTCGTTGATCAACAATACGTAAATCTGTTTCGGTAATGGCTCCTTCGTTAACCACCCGAGCGTTTTTAATCAATGTTGCTGACATAATTCATTCTTTTAGATAATTTGAAAAGGTGGCCAATACTCGGTCACCTTGTGAAGCTATAAGGGGAGATCGTGTGTCTGCCTCATAGGGGGCGGTTTGCGCATTCATCGCAAACACAGGAAATCTCAAATTGTGGGCTAAGAACGGTGAAGCCTTCTTGTATGGCTTTCGCACATACGCTAGAAATAACATTGGCTTCAACCGCTATTTCACTAACCTTTCCACACTGAGAGCAAATCACAAACTGTGGAACGCCATGCTTCTGATCGCACGCGATTTGAGAACAAACGACGTATTTACTAGATGTATTGAGCTTATGGACAAAGTGCTCTGCTTCAAGGAAATCGAGTATTCGATAAACCGACATCGCTTGAATGTTTTGAGAAAAGTTGTGATTGCAGTAGTCAACTAGTTCGTAGGCAGAAAGCGGCTTCTCCGCATATAGCAGTGAAGTCAGTATCAATTTCCGTTTAGTAGTGAGTTGTTTACCTCGCAGCAGGCAGATTTTCTCTACCTGCTTCATGACGTCATCTACCGTTTTGAGCTTTCTCATATCTCTAGATGAAATCCAATGTGAGTAGTAAGCGACGTTCATTGTCTGCAACATGTGGAGAGCGATGTATAAGTCCAGTGGCTTCATTGCCTTCCCAACCACTTCCTTTGAGCAGGGCAACATCGCCAGGCTGCATTCGTCGTATTGCACTTTCAGAGTCGTATAAGCCCGATAGGTGATCAGGTTGACCGAGACTACCGGCACCGAGTTTAGTGCGATCAATGGTATCGTTGGTTAACCATTCGGTCGCTCGGCCGGTATAAGTTATGACAAGTCTGCAAGGCACACGATCAAAGTGAAATTTCGGGCACATCGGGCTGTCTAGGCGAGTTAGTCTCAAACCTGCTTCTTTAACCTCAAACAAACAGCAGAACATATCGACGATTAAAGCAACATCTTCACTCAGCGCATCAGCACACGCATAGCCCTCTAACTTGCTTCGTACCCATTGTGCAGCATCATCTGGCGTGACACTTTGTACCAATGCCAATCTAGGCTCCTGAGCCAGCATCAGATTAATGTCCTTCGTCAACTCTTTCGAGAGCGTTCGCTGCCATATGGCAATATTGTGCTCTGGTTTGTAGATGTCGCTAAGTATGTTCGCTGATGTCGATATCGCCAACGATGATGTTTTTTGGACACGAAGCGGGTTCTCAACTACATCAATGCTCATATATCTTCCTCCCAAGCGTTAAAAAGGTCAGGTAAAGGTTTTAATAACGTTGATTTTCTAGGGCTATGAGACCTAGTAATCGTTACGATTTCGCTCTAGTTCACGGACATATTGACACAGTCCCACCCCATGTAGAGTCAAGTCAGACAGCGCTTGTGAAGAAATCAACGTTTACTCTCCTCAATAGGAGACTACTGGTTGTGAGATCAATTCTTTAAACAACAAATTGTAGAGCCCCAAACAAGGCAATGTTATAACATAACAATTAATCTTTTCAATATTTACCTTTTTTGATTAAAGATAATTAGGGGAACATCATGAGCATGCGAGCACGGAAATTATATTCCGCGATTAGAAAAGTAACGCGTGGGTGAATCGCCATAGACCCGACGAAACATCGCAATAAAGTTACTGGGCGTCGAATAACCTAAAGCATGTGCAATATCTCCCACCGATTCCCCTCGAGCTATCATTTCTAATGAATGTATTAGCAGTACTTGTTGCCGCCATTCACTAAAACTCATGTTTAACTCACTTCGAATCAATCGTCTTAACGTCCGAGATGAGACTGCCCCAATATTGGCCCAATGCTCTACAGAATGCTTGCTGTTTGGGTCTATTAAAATTGCTTGAGTAACTTTTTGCAGTCTCGGATCTCTGGGCAGTGGGATGTGGAGTGACTCATGAGGGCTATTGACGATTTCATCGGATATTACGGCGAGAATACGTAAAGACTGTATGGATAGATCGTCTGTTTTGCTCCATATCGATGCCCTAACCAATAGGGCTTTCAACACATCGCTCATTTGGATAACACAAGGTCTCATTGGAAACCGCTCACAACTCTCTGGAGTAAACAGTAATGAACTACCTTTCAGAGAACCACAAAAATAAACACTGTGCATCGCACCCGGGGGGATCCAACCAGCTCGGTGAGGTGGTAGTATCCACGTTCCTTCATCGGTTTTTACCTGTATTAGCCCTTCATCTATACACAGTAACTGGCCTCGATGATGACTGTGCCAATTATGTGGCCGTTGATCCAAATGGTTGAAGTCGCTCCTTTCATGCTGCCACTCCTTAGCGATCAGTGCGGCGCCATTTTTCCATTCGCTGTAATCAGAGTTTGTCACTTTATTTACTCAATTCCATTTTGGCCATTATTCATTATTTTCTGTCCTCTTAACGTTACCATAGCAAGTTAGCGTTCGAGTAACATTTTAGCAACGATCATTTTATCGAAGGCAGAACCATCATGAACGAACCTATCTTTATTATCTATTACATTACAGCAGGCTTGGGCATTGGCTTTCTCGCTGGACTCGTTGGTGTGGGTGGTGGTGGAATGGCCGTCCCTATTTTTGCGTTTCTATTTTCACTACAGGGAATAGCTGATACGGAAGTAGTGCATCTTGCGTTAGGGACATCAATGGCTTCGATGATTATTACAACATTGGGCAGCATGCGCGCTCACTACAAAAAAGAGAATGTAGACTCGACAATGGTAGGAAAAATGTTGAGCGGAGTTCTAGTCGGAACATTTTGCGCCACATTCGTAGCATCGTATCTACAAGGAGTTTATCTGGCAGGCTTTTTCAGCGTATTCATGTTGTATGTTGCTTATAAGATGTTTCTCAACACTGAAAATGAGTACAACCCTAACCCACATGGGGCTATCGGTAATATCACTGTAAGCTCGGTGATTGGCTCTGTATCAGCACTTGTCTCTATAAGCGGTGCGGGGTTGATCATCCCCTATCTTGTCCAGCAAAATTTTGAGGTAAAACGTGCTATTGGTACCTCTGCTGCGATAGGTTTCCCTATCGCGCTGTCAGGAAGCCTCGGTTACATGTTAAACGGATGGGGAAACACAGATTGGAACAACTTAGTATTAGGATACATATACCTTCCTGCAATGCTCAGCTTCTCCATTAGTAGCTACTTAACTACTAGCCTCGGCGTGCGTTGTGCAGCGTATTTCCCAAATAAAGTTCTTAAGAAAATCGTTGGTATTTTGTGTGTTCTTCTAAGCTTTAAAATGCTGGGACAAGTACTTAATTAAGGCAAATAATACGGTCACTAGTATGTCTTGCAGTATGGTGGAGGGATAAGCCTGCACAAAACTTACTCCTCGCTTTGCTTACTCGAACAGACAATGTGTAAGAAAGTGTCACATTGTTGCTATTCTTGTGGCTTTGTTAGGCTAGTCAGAATTACATCCAAAATTTTCTGGTGATTGTCCTTTCTGGAAACCTCGTCACGCTCCTGGCAAAGTGCTTCCTCCCCTTCTGATGCGAGAATTTTAATGCCACGCTCAGTACATTCTGCGAACGCACTAAACTGACTCGCACTGGGGATCTCTTGAAACGTCACATTGGGAAGAGCAACAAGTGATTCGGCTGGTGTCAGTGCGGGATGTAGCCGATCAGAGAGCGCCACCACGGTGATAGCATTGTTCATCAAGGCCAGAGTTTCAGGGACAAAAGTTTTCGTTAGCTCAGGGTTGATAACGACGACCGATTTCAGTTTGTTTTCAGACTGAAATCGGGGGAATTTTTGATCCGGGATGCTGGTAATATCAACGTTATTTTCACGTAACCAATGACAGTCTACATTGGTGGCGTTGTGACACGATGTTCGATATTTCTCCGGGCTTATTTGCGCTCCGGAGAGCATCAGCATAGATGTGCCGCCCAGAAAAAAGCCGACCCCCTGCACTGCATCAGTATCTACGCCTCCGGACAGTATCCCGACCGAACTTAATTCGTTCAGCCCAAGCACCAAATCACTGGTTCTGAATGTGATTTCATCAACAGCCATTTCTGCATTGATTTCGTTCGGTGCAGGAGGCTTTGGTACCACAACGACATAACCTTGTTGCGCCAGGCTCGAGGCTATCCAACCACTGTGGGAAAACGCTGACCGTGTTCCGCCCTGCGACAAAAGCACAACGGGAAATTTTCCACTTGCTAAAGGGGCATCTAACTGCGTTTCGACTGATTTAAAAATGTTCCCCCTACCAAACGAGAAGTTGTTTTTTTCGTTCGTTGTGGGATACCAATAATAGACTTCCACAGGCTTGTCTCTGTCTTCACTGAATCCCGTTTTGACTGTTAGCGCAGAATGGTATTTCGGCTCATTCGTACTGGCGCTGACACTGACACATAATGTAGCGAGTAGAAAAGACATTATTATTTTGGTTTTCATTTTTCCCTCAGCCGGCAAACACATTCTTCTGCACGGCATCTGAAGATAACGAGCAGAAGAATATCCATATATTTTGCGAAACATAGCAATTAAGCTATTCATAGTCGAGGTAACCCAAAGAAAATGATAGACCGCTCCAGCTAGAGCCTTTCTTTTCAATAATTTTCTGCGGATATCCACCATGCAGAAGTTTGTACTTTACTCATTATAAACGACTAATCATGGCCTCTTAAGGCAACATTAGAAAACCAACCGTATTCACAATCCATAACTCCATAACTCCATAACTCATAGTTACACCGATGTATATCTAAGTGAGCTGAAGCTTCATTGCCCATCCAGTGCCCTTTGCATTTTTATAGCAAGGTAGCCAAGCACCATTTTATTACGGACCATTGCTGCCCGCACTAACACTTTTGTTTTGTATCGTAACTGATTTGCTTACTGGCGTTCTTTAGTTGCACTCCTGCCTTATTAAATGCCTTTTGAATAGTTGTGGAAACATGCTGGCGGCCCTCTCCTTCAAAAAAGTTAGCTCGATCTTGCTTCGTTTCGAATACGCAGACTATTTCTAAACTTTGTGGAAAAGAAGAGAATTTGACGGTATGAGTCACCCAAAGAAAGCCATCGTAGCCTTTTAGCGTATCTTCACAAACTTCGGTCAACACTCCTCTAATTAGATTCTCGACCTTCTTATCTGATTTGCGCATAAATTAAACTTCATTCCTATCTAACGCCTTTAATTAGGTTTCAGTGTACATTGTCTTAAACAGTATTTGGCAGTGGTATTTAGTCAATAGCCTGTAGATGAGGTTATTCGCACGAAGATTTACCGACCTACTCGCTTCGAACTACATCTTACGCTGTTAAAAATAAGCGCTTTGCAACTCTACAAAACGCTTCTAACTTATTAGATTATTTTAAGTGTGTTTCAAGGAATGCTGAAACCTTGTCCATTGCAATGCCGACTGCTTCTGGATGGTCATACAGTTCATAGTGAGACCAGTTTTCCAAATTAACCAGCTGTCGGTCTTTTGATTGAACAGAGCGGCCATAAATTTCCTGCCCATCACGATAAGCACCAAACGCCCCGACTTTTTGCCCTACCACGGCCATAACAGGCTGAGTCAATAACGTTTCGGCAAATGCAAAGGCATCCCAGCTCAGTGTTTTCTGTGCATGTGAAAACAGCATACGAGTTGCACCACCTTCGGTTTGTCCACGTGATGTTTTGTAGTATTCAGTAGCTTCGAACACGTCTCGTTCTGTTAATCCATTTTCTTTTGCAAATTCAATATTTGGAGGAAGAAGTTCATCGATTTTCAGCTCTGAGCCGCGAGCTTCGGCTGTTCTCTGCGCAGCCATAGCTTCAAGATTGGCGATAGGGTCGTACATACTAAAGCCTTCACGGAACAAGCGACCTAAGTTAACAGGCGTAATACCTACGACAGCTTTCAAGCGCTTTTCGGTTAGGGCTGAATTGATCATGTAACCACCACCGCCGCAGATACCGAGTCCACCAATTCTATTCTCATCGACATAAGGTAAAGTCACTGCATAGTCGATAACGCGACTGATATCTTCAACACGTTGACTTGGGTCTTCTACGTAGCGAGGCAATCCCCCCGATTCTCCTTGGAAGCTCGCGTCAAATGCGATCACGACGTAACCTAACTCAGCAAGGGCTTTACCATAGACAGCGCTGGATGTTTGTTCTTTACAACTACCAAAAGGATGAACACTTATCATTGTTGGGTAGCGTTTCGATTCATTGAAGCCTTCTGGGAATAAAATTAATGCAGACATATCCCAAGACATATCAGCATTTCTAAAAGTGATTTTTTGCATATTCATAATCAATACCTTAAGAGTAAAAAGCCTTGAGAGCAGAAAGGCTCGAAGCAATTGAGCCTTTCATCGGGAATATTAAAGAGTGCGTTGGAAGAAAGATGCGAGTTGGGATACTGCGTCATCGACGTATTCGGCAACATCATAAAGCGACATATGGTTTGCACCATCAATGGCATACAAGGTTTTATCTGAACTCGCAGCACGTTCTATCAGGTCATCACTCATCCATTTGCTGCCTGCGTCACTACCAACGACAGCAAGAATTGGCTGAGTTAGGAATGCTTCCGCTTTGTGGTACGCATCGTAAGTAATGATCTGGTTTAAGTTACGAGTTAGAGCAAAGCCCGGCGCATTCGGATGTTCACAACGTGGTGTGTGGTAATACTCCCAAGCTTCGCGTAGCTCTGCATTTGAGGCATCTTCTTCACGCATCGGAGCTAGAGGAATAGTCGCGAATTCTGTACCATTCGTGTCGGTTGTGCGAGCATTCGAACCAAATTCTAAGTAATCAACAGCGTCAGCATCGTTAACCGAATTATCCCAACCATTACGGAACATTTGGCCAATGTTTACGGCACTAACCATACCCAGTGCTTTGATTCGACGATCATTGATCGCTGCATTTGCACTATAGCCCGCACCAGCACAAATCCCCATTGCGCCAATTTTATCGTTATCGACGTACTCTAACGTTGTCAGATAGTCGACGACTGCGCTCACGTCTTCAGTACTCGTGTAAGGGTTTTCCATTTGGCGAGGCTCACCTGTACTTTCACCTTGATACGAACGGTCAAACGCAATGGCAATTATGCCGCTTTTTGCAAGTTTACTCGCATATAGGCCTGCGGTTTGCTCTTTTACGCCACCACCTGGGTGTGAAACAACAACCGCCGCATATTGTTTACTTGCATCAAAATCTGTAGGGAAGTTGATAACCGCTGAAATCTCAATACCTTGACCATTGAGATTTTTGAAAGTGACTTTAGACATAGCGACATTCTCCATTAGAGGTTAACTGTTCATCTCAGGCTGACCTAAGCTTCGAGGTAATATTAGTCAACACACTGTTTCGGATAAATATCGTTTTATCTACATGACTGTTTAGTTATACTTAACAAATGAGAATAGAACCTTCTTTAATTTCATCACTGACGTGGTTAGCACATATTGCTCGCCATCGCAGTTTCACTAAAGCAGCCTTAGAAATGGGGATAACCCGTGCTGCCTTATCACAACACCTGAAAGCGTTAGAGCAACAGCTACAAGTTCGGTTAATCAATAGAACCACTAGAAGTATGTCGTTGACTCAAGAAGGCCAACGTCTGCTTGATATTTTGCAACCTTCATTGATGAACATTGAGCAGGTCGTTAACGAATTGAACGACTCTCATCTTGAGCCTTCGGGATTAATCCGTATCAGTGTATCAAGAACCGCTGCTCGGCTGCTTATTGAGCCCTATCTAGGTGAGTTCCTCTCTCGTTATCCTAAAATACGCCTAGAGCTAATCATGGATGATGGGTTTTCTAACATCGTCGCAGAAGGCGTTGACGCTGGCATTCGCTTAGGATTAAGCTTAGATGAACATATGGTTGCGGTCCCTATTACTCCGCCGTTAACAACGGCAATAGTGGGCTCTCCTGAATACTTTAGGCAAAATGGACTACCTCAAACTCCTGAGGATTTAGAAGGTCACAATTGCCTTGCTTATCGTTTTACCTCTAGCGGAACAATTGATCATTGGTCGCTAACCTCTCCAGATGTTGCAAAGCGCACCCTCGTTTTCGAGCCTAAAGGCAATGCTATTTTTAATGATGACTATAGTATGTTACAAGCTGCAATACAGGGTGTGGGTTTAGTGAAGCATATTGATTTATGGGTGGAAAAGCACATAAATGAGGGAAGATTGACCCGAGTTCTGACACCTTGGTGCAAAGAGTTTCCTGGGTTTTATTTATATATACCTTCACGAGAGCATATGCCGAAAAAAATCCGCGTCTTGATGGATTTTTTAATCGAAAAGCGCGAAGCTCTGAAACTCAAAGAGTAATTACCAAATTGCTTTAAGTAAAAAAGCGAGCACGAGGCTCGCTTTTAACTTTCTGTTTTCGTTATATATTACAATAGCTCAACCGATTGTTTAGCTATCACAAATTCCTCGTTAGTAGGAATAACAAGAGCTTTGGCACCTAATAACTCAGATGTTGCAATAACACCTGCGTTACCAAATCTTGCATCTTCGTTACCTTTCTCATCTTCAACAAAACCTAACAGTTTTAGGTTTTTCAAGATTTCACGACGAATTGGTAGTGAGTTTTCACCAATACCACCAGTGAAGATGATGCCGTCTAATGAATCCAGAGCCGCTAGGTAGGAAGTAATGTATTTCGCAACGCGGTAAGTGAAGATCTCAAATGCCAACTTCGCACGTGAATTCCCCGCTTCCATTGCTTCTAGTACGCCACGAGCATCACTTGTCACACCAGATACACCTAAGAAACCTGACTTCTTGTTCATCATCTCGAACACTTCGTCTTTTTCCCAGCCTTTACGGAAAAGGAACTCGATAACACTTGGATCAAGGTCACCACAGCGAGTGCCCATCATTAGGCCAGCTAACGGCGTCAAACCCATACTTGTATCAACACATTCGCCATTTTTAACCGCACTCACTGATGCACCGTTACCTAAGTGCACAGTGATAAAGCTGCTTTCTTCAACCGGCTTATCTAGCATTTTCGCTGCTTCACGGCTTACGTAGTAGTGGCTTGTACCGTGAGCACCGTAACGACGCACTTTATGCTCTTCGTAAAGCTCGTAAGGAAGTGCGTACATAAAGGCTTTGGCTGGCATTGTTTGGTGGAAAGCAGTGTCAAATACAGCAAATTGAGGCAGTGAAGGGAACGCCGCCATTGCCGCTCTCATGCCTTCAGCGTTCGCTTTGTTATGAAGTGGTGCAAGTTCAGCAAGGCGCTCTACTTCTTGAATAACTGTTTCATCAACTTTCACAGTTCCTTTAAAGGTTTCACCGCCTGCGACAATGCGATGGCCTACAGCGACAAATTTTGAGCTCAAACCTAGAGTATCGAGTAGTTTTACCACTCGCTCAACAGCGTACTGATGATGGTTGCCACCAGCTGGAATTGCTTCAACGGTTTTTTCTCCCTGATATTTCCAACTGATTTCAGCTTCAGGTAGGCCAAAACACTCACCAATACCTGATACCAAAGCTTCACCGGTTTCAGAATCAATAACAGCAAATTTTAATGAAGAGCTACCAGAGTTGATCACCAGTACAAACGAATTAGACATGAAATAGTTATCCTGTTGTAGAGCAGAGGTTGTAATAGCGCTTGTGCGCTGCGTACTTCTTGTTTGCCCCTCTATTATTCAATAATTTTTTAATCTTTCAACAATCTTTTAGTAAAACCGATTTAATTGAACAAATTTTGTTGATCTGTAGCAAGTTTTCATTTTATTTGAAGGCTAAAAGATATCACTTGTTAAAGATAATTTATGAATAGGTCAATTTGTACAAAGTCAGATATATAAGATACGTTGTTTATTGGGTGAACAAAAATAACAAACCAATCAATAAATCGGGGTAATAATGTGCCCACTATTGCATTTCTATTAGTGATCTTAGGTTCGATTTTGCTCTGCTGGGGATGGCAGATGACAAAAAACATCTGCTCGAAAACTGACGTAACCGGGTGGACTTTCCTATTATTGTTAATCAGCTGTTTCATTTTTGCTTATGCCGTTTTTTTGCACGCCATCATGCAAAAACCTATTGCTTCTCTCTTAGAAACGGGGGTTTCTCTTATACTTTTTGGCGGCAGTATCTTTGTCGTGCTGGTGATTAAGTGGAGCAACGATTCGATATTCGAGCTTCATACCGTTGCTGAAAGAGAGAAGCGCAATGCTGTCCATGACGCTCTTACTGGGCTCCCTAATCGTAAATACTGCTTTGAGTCTATCGAAGACATGACACAACCTGAAGGCCAATGACTGATTCAAATTATGAGATAACCTCAAAAACGTCGAAAGATTGATAATACGTTTCAAGGTAAGCTGGTTAATTTCTTTTCACAGCAAGCCGCACTGAAGGCTCCCGCTCTATCGTTGAGAACACGATTGCGTTAGCACATGGATTAGGGTATTCGGTCGTAGCAGAAGGCGTTCAAGACATGGACACACTGCATTTTTTGAGAAGTCGAGGCTGTGACATCATTCAGGGTTACTTGTTCTGCCCTGCCCTTAGACGAAGTAATAAGTTGGGTAAACAAACACGATGAAAAGCAAAACCGTATTAGACGCGCATAAAAAAGCCGAGCGCTTTGCTCGGCTTTCAATTCTTTTTGTAGCAACTTAAACCGTCGCTTTAATCACTCGTGATTATGCGTCTGTACGACGGCCACGACCGTGACCACGTTCACCACGATGTGCACCACGGTGATCACCACCACGGTTGCGATCGAAACGACGTTCGCCACCTTCACGATTACCATCGCGGTTGCCGTCACGGTTACCACGGAAACCACCTTCGCGACGACCGCCTTCACGACGATCACCACCACGATTGCCGCCTTCGCGGTTGCCACGGTAACCACCGCCATCACGACGACCACCTTCGCGACGACCACCGTCACGGCGACCACCACGAGACTCGCGGAAATCATCGAAATCACATACTACAGCACCAACATCTTGTTGACGGATACGTAGTTTGCTTAGCTTGTTCGCCGCGTCTGAAGTCATTGCTTTAGGTAGCTGTACGAATGTGTGGCCTTGAGCTAGCTTGATCGCACCGATAGAACCTTTACCTAGACCTAGTTCGTTTGCTAGAGCGCCAACGATGTCTTTAACTTGAACGCCTTGCTCACGACCAACTTGAAGCTGGTAAGTATCCCAGTCTTGGTTGTTGAAGTTACGACCGCCATCGCGACCACCTTCACGACGCTCTTTACGACGTTGCTTGTCACGCTCAATTGCTTCAACCATTGGGTCTTCGCCAATGTAGAACAGAGGACGTTTGCCTTGCTGACGCTTAAGAAGCATAGCAGCAAGTGTTGCTGGGTCGATGTCTAGAGAAGTTTGTAGTTTCTCTACCAACTCAGCAAATTTGTCTAGTGCTTTGTGCTCTTTCTCTGCTTCAAGCTCAGCGCCTAGCTTAGCTAGACGAGCTTCAGCAACTTGGTCACGTAGAGGAAGTTGGATTTCTTCCATAGATGACTTAGTTACACGCTCGATAGTGCGAAGCATACGAATTTGGTTAGTGCGAACTAGAAGGATCGCTTTACCCTTACGTCCAGCACGGCCAGTACGACCGATACGGTGGATGTATGACTCAACATCAAATGGGATGTCGTAGTTGAATACGTGCGTAATACGTGGAACGTCAAGACCACGAGCTACAACATCAGTTGCAACTAGGATGTCAATAACACCTTGTTTGATGTGATCAACAGTACGCTCACGTAGAGACTGAGGAATGTCACCGTGCAGTGCAGCTGCTTTGAAGCCACGTGCAGATAGCCAGTCAGCCAGACGCTCAGTATCTTGACGAGTACGTACGAATACGATTGACGCGTCAGTTTCTTCAGTTTCAAGAAGACGAGACATTGCTTCATCTTTCTCTACACCTTTCACTACCCAGAACTGTTGTTGAACTTTGTCTACAGTGTGGTTTTTACCAGCAACGTCAACCGTTACAGGGTCACGAAGGAAACGTTCAACGATCTTCTTCAGCATTGGAGGCATAGTTGCAGAAAACAGAACGCGTTGTGCTGACTCTGGAGCGTGCTCCATGATCGCAGTTACGTCATCTACGAAACCCATGTTTAGCATTTCGTCTGCTTCATCAAGAACGAAAGTACTAACTTCGTCTAGGTGTAGACGTTCGCGATTGATAAGATCTTGAACACGGCCTGGAGTACCGACAACTACATGAGCGCCACTTTTAAGAGCACGCATTTGGTCGACAATAGATGCGCCACCGTAAATCTCTAGAACTTTCAAACCTTTGATGTTTTTACCAAGGTTTTTCATTTCCGCTGCAACCTGAATTGCCAGCTCACGAGTCGGAGCAAGTACAATCGCTTGCGGTTTGCGTTGGTTTAGATCGAGTTTGTTGAGAAGAGGCAGAGAGAACGCTGCTGTTTTACCTGTACCTGTTTGAGCTTTACCCAGCGCGTCAGCACCTTCCAATAGGTGTGGGATTGCCGCAGCCTGAATTGGAGTTGGTGACACGAAACCCATTCCGTCTAGAGCAGAAAGGATAGAATCATTCAGAGATAAATCACTGAATTGAATAACAGAATCTTGCATTGGGATCCTACTTAATTAAACAAAAAAACAGTCCCATATGCTCTTCCAATTCGATACTGATCCATCCAGATACTGATTCCATTCAGACGGGAACACAGCACAGTACACAACCGCGATAAGCCATTAGGGACGACTAAGGGAGGCGGATTATTCCTTAAAAGCATAAAAAAATCCAGAAAAAATTGAATTACATCACAATTTATTCTCAACAATGGTATTTTTAGCATATTTTTCCACCAACCCTACCATTCCCCGTAGATTCGCGTAACTCACAGATGAGAATTTCATCAATATTTAAGCCAATTTCTCGTGGTTAAATTGGCAAAATTCACAGCGAAATTACGCTCCACAGGTAGTAATAATAGCTCGCAATGATTATAGTGTGCCCAACTCCATAGGTAATTTAAGAAAAGATGTTTCAAGATAACCCACTACTCGCTCAGCTTAAGCAGCAAATCCAAGAAAACCTGCCTAAAAAAGAAGGCTCAATAAAAGCCACAGATAAAGGCTTTGGCTTTTTGGAAGTGGACAGTAAGACGAGCTTCTTCATCCCGCCTGCGTACATGAAAAAGTGCATGCACGGTGACAAAGTCATCGCCATTATCCGCACCGAAAATGAACGCGAAGTTGCAGAGCCACAAGAGCTGCTGGAACAAGCCGTGACTCGCTTTATTGGTCGAGTAAAAATGTTCAAAGGCAAGCTCAACGTAGCACCTGATCACCCACAGCTTAAAAAGCTATCTCTTAAAGCGAAACTAAAGAAAGGTCTAAAACCTGACGAGTTCGCCGAAGGTGATTGGGTTGTCGCACATCTTATTCGCCACCCTCTAAAAGGCGATAACTCTTTCTTCGTAGAAATTTCTGAAAAAATCACTGACGCGAATGATAAAATTGCGCCTTGGTGGGTGACGCTTGCTCAAAACGATCTACCAAACTCTGAGCCAGCAGGCATCGATAACTGGGAACTAAAAGACGACGCGGAGCTAGAACGCGTAGACATGACTCATGTTCCATTCGTCACTATCGACGGTGAATCGACTAAAGATATGGACGATGCGCTGTACGCGAAGAAAACCGTATCTGGCGATTTCGAACTCACCATCGCTATTGCGGACCCAACCGCTTACATCACACCTGAAGATGAAATGGATAAAGTAGCGCGTGAGCGTGGCTATACTATTTATCTTCCAGGCCGCAACATCCCGATGCTACCTCGCGATTTAGCGGACAACCTATGTTCTCTGATTGAAGGAGAAACCCGCCCTGCTATTTGCTGTACCGTAACGGTAAGTAAAGATGGTGTGATTGGCGACAATATTAAATTCTTCGCGGCAAACATCAAATCACATGCACGCCTAGTATACGATCACGTGTCTGATTGGTTAGAAAACGGCAGCTCTGAAGCATGGACGCCATCTGAAGAGATCGCGACTATCGTTCGTGATCTTTATGAGTTCTCTCTTGCTCGCGCTGAATGGCGTGAGAAAAACGCAGTGGTCTTCCCTGATCGTCCTGACTACCGTTTTGAGCTCAGTGAAGATAACGATGTAATCGCTATCCACGCAGACATGCGCCGCAGTGCAAACCGTCTTGTTGAAGAATCCATGATTACCGCAAACATCTGTGCAGGTCGTACATTACGCGATAAATTTGAAACAGGTGTCTTCAATACGCATGCAGGTATCAAGAACGAGAAGATTGAAGAAGTGGTTCAACTTGTCAATCCAGAAGGCCAGTTGGAGTTCACAGCGGAGTCTATTGCTACGCTAGAAGGCTTTGCTGCGTTGCGCCGCTGGTTGGCTGCTCAAGAAACGTCTTATCTAGATAACCGTATTCGTAAGTTCCAAGCATACAGTGAAGTGGGTAATCAGCCTCTGCCTCATTACGCAATGGGTTTAGACATCTATGCAACTTGGACATCACCAATTCGTAAATACGGTGATATGATCAACCACCGTATGTTGAAGGCCGTCATCCTTGGTAAAGAACCCGTACAAAAACCAGATGACCAAGTAGGCGAAGAGCTAGCTCTACATCGTAAACATCATAAAATCGCTGAGCGAAATGTCTCAGATTGGCTATATGCACGCACGCTTGCTGATGAGCCGAGCAAGAAAACTTGTTTCACAGGTGAGATTTTCGATATTAATCGTGCAGGCGCACGTGTCCGACTTCTCGAAAATGGCGCAGCAGCCTTTATTCCTGGTGCACTAATTCTTGATAATAAAGAAAGAATTGAGTGCAATGGCGACAACGGTACCATCTCTATCGATAAAGAGGTCGTATACAAACTTGGGGATACATTGGAAATTGTCCTTACGGACGTAAACCAAGAAAACCGCAGTTTAGTTGCAAAGCCAACCCAGGTATTCGCTGAACAACCAGCAGCACAAACAGAACAGACTGTAAGTGAATAATACCGAATGAAGTTAAAAGGCGCTCTATTGAGCGCCTTTTTTATTTGTTATGTAAAACGATAAGAACGAGTATGCCGAACATTGAGATCATTCGCTTTAATCACTTCACTGCGCGCAAAAGTGAGCGTTACACTGCAACACATAATGGATTATATATTGTTGAAGAAGGTGCCCTATTAGTTCATCAACCTAATGGTGAGCAATTTGAACTTAAAGCCGGAGATTTCACACTCTATAACTCCGCAGATCTGAGCAGTGCAGAAGCCGTCTCTAGTGACGGTGGCTTTAAAGCACTGGCTTTGGTCTTCAACCCAAACATATTCTGTGACTTTAAGAAAGCGCACCCGATGCTACGTTCCAAAACGGAAGAAAGGCGCTTCTATCCTTTTTCAACGCAATCCAGTAGCGAAGTAGCACAATTGAAGGACATGTTGGTTAAGTTAGCGAGTCGCAACGCTCCAGACTACACACAAAGCCATATCGCAATGGCATTGCTGTCGTTGATGGTTGAGGTAGAGCCAAACATCCTATCTATCATAGATGATGCAAGTAGCCTGAGCGACTCTCAAAAAGCCATTAAGTACATTGAGGGTAATATTGAAAAAGACATCACGCTAGAAGGCTTAGCGGCTCATATGAGCATGTCCATCGCGACCTTGAAACGTCGCCTCGCCGCAGATGATCTTTCGTTTTCTCAGATATTAAAGGTGAAACGGATAAACTTCGCAGCAACCCAACTGCGCAAGTCAGAAAAATCAATAACAGAAATAGCGTTTGAGTCTGGTTTTAAAAGTGCAGCGCATTTCAGTACAGCATTTAAATCCGTTTACAACATGACCCCCAAAGACTTTAGAAACCAAGTCGTTAAGCCTAAAGTATAAATCATGTCGGCATTCGCATCCGTTGGGCTCGCCCTATTCCCAAAAACACGCTTGAGGATCGCGCTCCAACTCGTTGAGTAAGTCCTCAAGCATTCGGCTAAATGGAAGTGGCTTATAAGGCACCCACCTTAACAGCTCGTTGTGATATGTGGGAACATAGAAATACCAAAGTTGGTTGTCCTCATCAAACATGATCTTCGCGACGGGAGAAGTATACTCGCTATGCTGGGAGTCGAGGAGAAAATGCGCCCGATGAAGCTCAACGCCATTTTCTACTAGCTCATAGAGGCACTTGCCCTGTTCGACAGGCAAGTTAGCATTACGCGCAGAGCAGAGCGATTGAACTGATTTGTATAAACGACTTGTCGCCATTTGGGACACTGACATCAACGTTCTCCCGATGGATGATAGTTAGAGCTGTCGATCCTAGTATATAACCTTTACATCATCACCGATGGTAGTTATCTACCTAACTCAAGTATAAGATAGCTATATTATCATTTACCCAGATTATCATCTCAATCCACTTGGAAACGCTAGCTCCATCACCTCTTGACTAGAAACAATTCCCCTGTTTAGCGCTAACAGTTCACAAAAGTGTAACCTGAACGCAATATCATAAACTCTGCTTTATCCCGTATATGGAGTTTAATATGTTACGTTTTACTGTGGCGACGTTATTGGCCATAGCAGTCTCCCTCCCTACCATTGCAAAAGA
Organism: Vibrio sp. 1978; assembly: GCF_033344345.1. Taxonomy (NCBI): domain Bacteria; kingdom Pseudomonadati; phylum Pseudomonadota; class Gammaproteobacteria; order Vibrionales; family Vibrionaceae; genus Vibrio; species Vibrio sp. 1978. The sequence goes on along the minus strand of NZ_JAWPOP010000001.1, from coordinate 286,233 downwards.
AATCAACATCTCGGGTTCAACGTCGGTTGCTCGTGTGATGGATGTACTTGCTGAGGAATACAACAAAACACACCCAGACGATTACGTTGCTGTTCAGGGCATTGGTTCGAGTGCTGGTATCACCATGGTCAATAAAGGAGTAGCCGAAATAGGCATGAGCTCTCGCTATCTGACTGAAAGCGAAAAAGGTGAAGATCTCAATGTATACCCTATCGCTTATGATGGCCTCGCTGTTGTTGTAAACCGTACCAACTCTGTAGAAAACCTTTCTCAGCAACAACTATTTGATATTTACAAAGGTAAAATTAAGAATTGGAAAGAGGTCGGGGGCGCAGATCAGCCTATCGCGGTGGTTACTAGAGAAGCGTCTTCAGGTTCACGTTACAGCTTCGAAAGCTTGCTGGGACTGACCAAAATCGTTAATGATCGCCTTGTCTCGGATATCAGCCCAAACAACTTGGTTGTAAACAGCAACAGCATGGTAAAAACCATTGTTAACCATAACACTCGCGCCATTGGTTTTATCTCTGTAGGGTCAGTAGATCGCTCGATCAAGGCGATTCAGTTAGATGGTATTGACCCAACCTCGACAAACATTAGCAATCATAAGTACAAGTTGGCGCGACCATTCCTAGTGCTATACAAAGTAGATAAGATTAGCGATGCAGGTAAAGGTTTTATCGCTTTCCTTCGTTCAGAGCAGGGACAAAAAGCGATTGCAGGTTACGGTTATACGCCAGTAAAAAACTTTAATCAGTAAAAATGAAAAAGAGAGCACCTTGATGCTCTCTTTTACTATGTCGTGTTCTATCCGGTTTCGGAATTAGAAATGCAGTTGAATTACAGAGACCACAACCGCACCAGGTCGACGAATACCTTCAATTTCCACTTTAATTTCGCGCTCAATCTCCAAACCTTTTTTGATTGGCGTTACTTTTGTTAACGTGCTGACTGCACGAACATTATTGCCTGCTTTGACAGGGTAAGGGAAACGGACTTGGTTTAAACCCAAGTTAACTACCATTTTAGCTGTTGGGAACATTGGCTTGTCTGGATCGACTGAATCCGTCAGTTTAGGCAGCAATGCTAATGTTAAAAAGCCATGAGCGATAGTTGTCTTAAATGGAGATTCAGTTGAAGCACGCTCTGGATCAGTATGAATCCATTGCATGTCTTCCGTTACCGCACCAAATTGGTTAATACGTTCTTGAGACACATGAACCCAATCACCAGTGTGAATAACTTCGCCAATTTTTTCACTTAACTCGTCATAAAGCTTTTGAGCCTCAGGTGCCATTACGATCGGTGCAGGTTGAGGTGCAACTTCTTCGTTGACGGCTGGCTGCTGGTGATCACGAACTTTTGAGAAAAGAAAGCTATTTTGAGCTTTCCCCAAAAAGTCACTCCAATAATCGCGTAACGTTGGAGACATCCAATTCATAAACTCGGATTGATGAGCAGAAATCGCATCAACTTTGTCTTTAAATAGATTTGTGACCTTCATAAACACCCTTAAGAATTCTAAGCACAACTGGCTATACCAGTTAATTTTGAATTAGTTCACAAAGTCTTGCAAATACTTTCGGGCGAACACATGTACCCTAAAAGCATGTTATGTCTTATATATCAGCAAGATAACAATAAAACACCATTTTATTGACGTGCGCCAATATAAAGTAAAAACTCTATAAATTGGTACTTTTTGTCCCTTTTTCACTCCGTTTTCAAACTGTCCAACATCACATCAGTGATCATAAAACAAGCAAACAGTACTTCTATTATAATTCAGCACTTTACAAGTCGGACTATGCTCCTTATTATACCGCCCACAACGGAGAGATGGCTGAGTGGTTGAAAGCACCGGTCTTGAAAACCGGCATACGTTAATAGCGTATCTAGGGTTCAAATCCCTATCTCTCCGCCACTTATTTAGAGAGCTCGCATTTATTGCGAGCTCTCGTCGTTTTAGCTCTTACAAAAACGAGATTTAGAAATCCTCGCTCGTAAGCGAATCCAGCACTTCACTATATTCCAGTTAAAAGCCCGCTAATGTTTAGCGGGCTTTTAACTTCGATTTTCTAAAGTTTAAGCAAACTTCTTAATCATTTCAGACAGGTCATTGGTGCAATTTTGCACTTTGGTGTTCATATGATTCGTTTCAGTCATCAGTTCATACGATTCACTGTACTTTAAATTAAGCGACTGGATGTTTTCATTTATTTCATCCGTTACATAAACCTGCTCTTCTATCGCGACCGCAATTTGTTGGTTTCGTTCGACGACGTCCTGAACAAGGGACTCCAGTTGTTGAATGCTATCCAAAGCAGTACCTAGCAATGTTACCGTTCCGGTCGACATTTCATTACCTTTCTCTAACGCAGAAACCGCTGATTTGCTCCCATTTTGAATCCCTTCAATGGCCGATTTAATCTCTGTTGTCGATTCCTGAGTTCTTTTAGCTAAGGTTCTCACTTCATCTGCTACAACGGCAAACCCTCTGCCTTGTTCGCCTGCCCTCGCGGCTTCAATTGCAGCGTTCAACGCTAATAAATTAGTTTGTTCGGCAATACCATTGATGACTTCAACAACGGTTCCAATTTGCTCGGTTTGTTGGTTCAAACGTATGACCACTTTAGATATTTCGCCGAGCTCACCCACCAGCTCTAGTACCGATTGGTTAACATTATCGATAACGCTACGGCTGTCTATCATCGTATTTTGCGCTTCTAACGTAGCCTCGGCGGTCGCTTGAGCATTATTTGATATCTCAGATGAAGAGGCTTGCATCTCGTTGACCGCTGTTGCGACCGAGTCAATCTCCACTTTCTGTGCGCTTAAGTTCTCCGTCACTTGCTGGCTATTTGTCGCAGCACTGTTAGCACTTGCGCGCGTTTTTTCGCAAGAGTCTTTTACAGACACGCCAACGCGCCCCAATAGCGCATTGGCAAATTGCTTACGCATCTTCATACCCAGCTCAATCTCAGCCAGATCGTTGATTCTTCCGCAATAAATATATTCCATGAGTGGATTGTTGAAGTCTTGCCTAGCCTGTTTAGCGAGCTTCTCAACTGGTCTGGTTAATACATAAATAGAGAAAACGGAAAGTAACGCAACAACGCCAAACGCTATCACTGGTGATTGATTCATTTGTAGAATGAGTAAGCCAAGAAGGTTTGAAATTAAAAGGAAGAAGGCCGATCTCATCCACAAACGTGTACGAGGAAGATACATTTTCCACGGCTTACGATTATTTCGAAGCTTCGAATACGCTTTTTCCGCTCGCTGGATGTGTATACGCTCAGGTTTAAATCTCACTGATTGGTATTCCACAACTTCACCATTAGATTTTATAGGAGAAGCAAACGCGTCAACCCAATAATAGCCGCCGTTTTTACGTCGATTTTTGACCATTCCCATCCAGTGTTTGCCAGTTTTCAGGTGAGTCCATAAATCTTTAAAAGCCTGTTTTGGCATATCAGGATGACGCACAACATTGTGGGGTTTACCGATAAGCTCCCCTTCATCAAACCCCGCGACTTCATTAAAGTTTTCACTGGCATATTTGATGTAACTGGAGGTATCGGTAATGGAAACTAGGCTGTAACTCGAAGGGTAATCGTATTCCGTTTCACTCATAAACATGTGTCCTTACATTGATTAATTAACAAACGGCAGATATGAATTTATCAGCATAACATATACATGCATAATGATAGGTTGATTCAAAAATAAAACAAAATTATTGACAAGTTTACTTGTTACTTAATGACTCTAGTCGCATTTTTATCCTCTACTACAAGGCTTCGTTAATATGCACAAGACTGAGCACTGTTCAAAATTAATACACAAAAGCGCTTCCGTACTGAGTTCGTAAATTGTTATAAGTAATCCACTAAAACGAAAACAGGGAAGACAAACACAATGACTATTCACTTTCGTCAGCTTGCAGCTAAGAGAAACACGACACACTTGTTTATTGACGATTGGAAAATTAACACTCAGCAGTCTTGGGGGATATTCAGCGCGGATGGAGATATTGGCTCTCTGCTTGGAGACCTTATTTGTGATGAAATGTCACCAAATAGTGGGGAAATTGAGCTAAATGGGCTGTCCGTTGCGCAAGTGTCGTTATCAGAGCAACAGCGATTACTGGAAAGAGAATTAGAAAAGGATGATACGGATTTTCTTGATCGTATCGACCAAGGGAGCACTGTTTATTCATTAATCCTAGAGCAGAGCCAAGACACCAACTTAACTGAACAGCTAATTAATGATCTCGACCTAAGTCATCTTAAAGATAGTGGCTTCCGCGTTCTCTCTACCGGAGAAACCAGAAGAGTAATGCTCGCCCGAGCTTTAGCCACACAACCTGACTTAGTATTACTCGATAATCCATTTACTGGCTTAGATATTGCGCACCGAGCTGCTCTCGCTCGCTATTTACACTCGCTTTCTCAAAATGTGCAACTACTCGTAACCTTCTCTCGCGAATCTGACATGCCTGAGTGGATCAATAGCATCGCGCTTTTCAGTGCAGGAAAGCTTGATAGTACAATGGATAAGTCCAGTTGGGATAATCATCCAATCATTGGACAAATAAAATCTCAGTCAGAGCAACAGAGTGAAGAAATGATGAGCTTGATACGTCAGCATCAGCACTCGACGCCATTCAACAACCCAATATTTGAACTAAAGAATGGGACTGTTGAATACACCGATAAGAAGATTTTTACTGACTTGAACTGGCGCATAGACAAGGGCCAACATTGGCAGGTCAAAGGCCCAAATGGTTGTGGAAAGAGTACCTTACTTGGATTGATCTTTGGCGATCATCCGCAATGCTACAGCAATGACATTGATATTTTTGGTAAAAAGCGTGGTACTGGCGAGACAATCTGGGAAATTAAGCAGCATATCGGTATGGTGTCTTCAGCGCTACACCTCCAATATCGAGTCAATTGCAGCGCATTAGAAGTCATTTTGTCAGGATTTTACGATTCGATTGGGTTGTATAACCAGCCAACTCGCAAAGAGATGAATATTGCAAACGAGTGGCTCGATATCTTACATATGAGCCAGTACAAAAAAACCTCATTCAAGCAATTAGAGTACGGTCAGCAGCGACTATTACTGATTGCAAGAGCCATCGTGAAACAACCCACATTATTGATTTTGGACGAGCCGTATCAAGGGTTAGATTTTTTGGGTAGACGGTTAGTTAAGAACACACTTGAGCTCATCGCTAGAGAGAATTTAAGCCAACTATTGTATGTGTCTCACTACCAAGAAGACCGCTTAGATAGCATCAAAAATGAGTTAGAGTTTGTGTTTGATGAAAATGCTCAGTGTTATAGAGCTAACGTCTACCAATCATAATGACTTCGCTGCGCAAGCTGCTCATAAGGTAATGGTTTGGAGTATAGGTATCCCTGATGATATCTCACTCCCATCTTCTTTAAGTGTTCAGCTTGCGCTATGGTTTCCACGCCTTCAGCGATCAATTGTACTTGTAATTCTTCCGCGAAGTGAACCATCGCTTTTAAGACAGAAGCACTAAGGCTAGGAATACCAATGGTTTCGACAAAGCACTTATCGATTTTTAAGTAATCTATGCGCATGTGCTGTAGAAATGCTAACGAGGTTTGGCCAGTTCCAAAATCATCGATCAGCACATCAATACCATGCACTCGCAGCGCTGCAATGCATTTTCTCGCCTCTGAATCAATGAGCTGACGCTCCGTTATCTCTACCCCTAATGAGACTTTGTTTCGGCTCAACTGTCTGTCGAGCAATTGAATTTTTCTGATCGCGTTTGGTCCGACTAAATAACCAGGCGGCACGTTAATACCAAGGTGGACAGGCTGATCAAAGACTAATTTACTGAAGTCCTCTGCCGCTTTATCCAGAACGAAATCAGTAAGTAAAAAAACCAATCCACTTTGCTCTGCCGCAGGGACAAACTCATCCGGAGAAATGAACCCCTTACTTTGATGCTCCCATCGCACTAGCGCTTCAAACCCGAATAACTGGCCGGTATCAACGTTAACTTGCGGTTGGTAATACAGGGTCAACTCTCCTCTTTTTATCGCTCTTTTAAGATCCAGTATCAAATTGCGATGGGGATCAATAAACTTATTCAACGCATACAAGCAAAGGTAGATAACGAAAATAATTGGAATTGAGTACAAAAAATAGGAAAGTGTTCTCTGTTTGACGAAAAGATCGCTGGCTTCGCTCAAAGCTTCATACTCAAACATTTGCGACGATTTGATACCGATAGGATTACTTCCCGCTCTTAATGCTCCTTCAGGTGAAACTTGATCATGGATAAACAGCGCAGAGCGTTTTAGGCGTAAATCGTTGTTAAACCCTATTGTTGCATTAAAGTAGTCATGATCGATAATCGTTACGGCTTGATAACCCCGCTCTCCCTCCGTTACCACTAGCAAGAACTGATCGTACAAGCTATCAACACTACCAAGCGCTAGCGTTTGTCCCTTGGGAAAGGCGATGTGCTCAGCTAACGGTTTAGAGATACTTCCCAATTTCGAAGAACAAGTAATGACTCCCTCTTTCACAATGAGCATTTCTTCAATATCTCGTTCAAACATTAAGCTTTGCTGGAGCTCTTCACATCGTTCAGGGTGTAGCAGCGCCGTGCGGTTTTCTGTCTCTATTTGGAATAAAATTTCATCTGCAATTTGCACATTTTTTTCTAATAAATGATTGAGATTGTTTTGCACGCTTTCACGAGCTAAATACAAAACTTCTCCAATAACCAAGGGAATAGGCAGAAGGAAAATGATGGCTTTTTTAAAAATCGCCTTATTCAGCATATAAAAGTAACCTTTTATAAAACCGATTTACTGAGATGGTACCTCGATTCCGATACCCGCTAGCAACTCACGTTTTTTAACATTATTTGTTTGGATTAACTCAGTATGCGAAACGCTGAGTAATACCGCAAACTAAACAATGTCTTATTCACTCCTGTTCCAATTTAGTATCAAGCGCCTCAAACCTGAGACTTTAATTCGACACCATGTTATGTCTATCGGTACTTGCGAAAGTCTTTACCGGTCTGTTTCTCATCATGTAAGAATTACCCATTAAAATTATTTTTCTTTTCTCAGTAATTAAGAATTATATTTGTCGTAACTCCTACAACACGTTACAACACTCTCATGACGACAAACAAAGCTAATGCTAACCAGGTAAACGAAAAATCACTGCAGTTGTTAATGCAAGTTGCAGTTAGTCCGTTCCCAGTTTCTGCGAAAGCGCTAAGCGAGCAATTGAACGTTCCTTTAAGCAGCCTTTACCGACACTTAAAACTGCTTAAAGAGTGGAACTTGATCGAAGAAAGCGTTCACGACAAGACATTTGTCGTTGGTCCAGCGGCATTATTACTCATGCACAGCTATGAGACCGCGCAACATGGGCTCGACATGGTCGAAACCATACTGGCTAGGTTGGTACAACAAACCGGGGAAATGGCCGCTTATATGGTACCAGCTGGTTATCGTGCGCTTTGTGTCAGACAGAAAGAAAGTATGCAGGCGCTGCGTTGCAGCTTCGTCCAGGGTCAAAGTCAACCTCTGCTGCGCGGTGCCTCATCTAAAGTGATGCTCGCTTTTATGCCTCAAAGTCGATGCGAGAAAATCTTGAGATATTTTAATCAAGATCACCGACGCGACGAGTGGGAAAAAGAGCTCACAACCATCCGTAAACACGGATATGCCGTCAGTACTTCTGAGATTGACCCTGGTGTTTCAGGTATAAGCGCACCGGTAATGAAAGGAAGCAAACTGATTGGCGCAGTCTCGGTGATGGCTCCGGCCCACCGAGTCGAAAAGGATAAGCAGCGCATTATTTTACATGTACTGCAAGCGGCAAGGGCACTACCACCAGAAAGGTAATTCATCATGTTAAGCTTTTTCAAACGCTATAAACTCCATCACACAGTGAAACAGCCGCAACATTACCCTTTTTCTTTTATGACAGTGTGCGAGTATTTACCTCCTATGTCGAAGGGTGCGTTTGAATTAGCTGATCAAAGTTTGGAAAATGCTAGTGATTGGCTTTACCAACAACATGATCATGAAACCGCTGAAAACTTTGGTCACTTCAACCACGACAAGCTGGAAAATGGCGAGTTTCAGGAAGCGTTAAGTCTTTCGCTTTCTCGTCATTCTATTCCCGTTTTAGTGACCAACTGTACCGAGGCAATCTTGTCAATGTTACCTGTGGTCGTATCCTATCGAGACGAAGTGGGTGTCGTAAATATCGGGCATAACATGAACTTGAAGCCGACACTTGAGCCACGCTTAGGCTCTGCATTCCATTTTGCTCTTTCTCGCTATCAAAACGTACGATTGTTTTTTGCTGGCGTCTGTGAGCAAGAGACGAAGCAGGAAACGTGGGAATACGCGGAAGATCAAGGTTGTGATTGGGTGACCGAGAAAGAGTTTTCTTTTCGTCATCGCAATAACGTTAAGCAACAGATCGGCAATTACCTAGACCACTGCGACCAAATAATCATTAGCATCGACCTTGGATCTCTAAAAACCAAAAACAGCCTTGATGGCGCGTCAGAAATTGATATCCAAATGGTTCTACGCACGATTAGGCAATGTCTGGTTGCAGGTAAAGTGAGGGCAATTCAGCTCGTTGGCGATCGAGATTGCCTGGTCTATTCGAGACAAACGAAAGCCATACTAGAAGAGTTATATCAGATGGCTCCACTCATCGTTCACGCTGCATAGCGTTATAAACATTCAGAATCAGGATCGCTTCCTTCCTGATTCTGAACCAACATGCTTACTTATTATCCTTAACTAACAAATAGTTACACATATAAATCGACACACATCACACTGGCCTCTTGAACTAACCTGACACTTACGTTGTAATAAGGCCGCTAAACTTTGGTATGACATACGAAATAAAAAATAACCAAAGTTCAATAACTAAGCTGCTTCAAAACAAAAAATTACCGCAGCTATTCCAATTTCAGTGAGCATTTGCTCACGCTCGCTTGATGCCATCTTGTTCCACTCATTAGGACATTTGATGATGCGTCTTTGCAGTATTTTCACTGCGGTTCTTTTTTACCGCTAACCTCACACGCCACCACTTATGACTTAGCAGATATCAAGTCAAACACTAATGTTGCCTTTTGTAAAAACGGAACCATTCATGTAACGGGTTCTACTTACGATTGCACTACAAATATTGTTCTCCCGAAAGGCGATCAAATTATAAATAGTAGTCAAAGCTCATCGTCTTTAACCGCTCATGGTTCCATAACACTCCGTGGGCAGAATGTCATAGGCTCAAAGGAAAGCCCTATAAACATCAAAGCTAAAGGAACTTGGTTAAAAATTAATGGTAATAGCTACGTACTAGGTAATGTCTCTGCTTTAGGTTCTATAAAAATAACTGATAGTGAAATCGAAGGAGATATAGAAACCAATGGTGTTGGTGGAAATGGCCGTTCTGTCGAGTTTTACGGAGAGCACAACGTCCTTAATGGCAACATCATTGCTCAAAGTGACGTGTACATCGAATCTGGTATGTTCTGCGGTGATATCAAATCAAAAGGAACAAAAGTAGAAATTAATCAACTGGAATCGTCGCTTTCTAATACACCAATAGTTGTGGGCAACATTAATGCTCTATCGGGGATAAATCTTAATAATACGACAGTTTTTGGTTCTTTGACATCTCAGGGACATACTGTAGATACAGGTTTTGGCACGACCAAAATATATGCGAATAAGCAAGCTATTTCGGCAATGCATTTTTCAATTAATAACTCCAATACTTCTATTTGTGGTAGTGTGACAGCCACCCTAGAATCAAGTTCAAATTTCAACCACTATTGTGGCATTGATGAACCCAATTGTAGTTACGCAAATCAAACACCAACAACTTGCCCTATTCCTTCTTATATCCCTGAATGTAAAATTACGCCTCCATCAGAGAACGACTTCGACCTCAGCGTCACACCATCGGACGACATGGCACTGATGTGCGGCGACGATCTTCCGCAATTTACAGCAATGACAACCAATAATGGAGAAGTTGTAAGCGCAGAAGTCAGTGCAGCCCTATCACACCCTGACTTGTTCACTTTAGAGGTGATCAAAGGTCAGCAGACATTAAAAGCAAACCAATTTATGTCTGACGACAATGGTGAGCTCGTTGTTCGAGTGGTCCCGAACGATATTGATACCATCGCGTTAGGTACTAACTACACGCTGACTTTCACTATGGCAGAAGACACCAGCAAGCATCAAACGGTTAGCTTTATGTTTACGCCATTTATGTTTGAGGCCTACTCAAAGACGAAAAGCGCCACTTTAAATCAAATACGCGTTATTGCAGGTAAACCAGAAAACGTGCATACGCGATTGCTTGCTTGTGCTTCCACCGGCGAACCTGTAGTCGCAAGCAACTACAATGGTACTCCTAAGGTTTTTCATCCATTGGTTCAACCATTAGGAGGAAGTGAAGGAAACTTTAGCTATTCAGCGGAATTTAAAGACGGCTTGTCTGAACATGGTCTTGTCACGAACGAGTCCGGCATATTTGAAGTGACATTGTCCGATCATTTTGAATGTGAGGGATTTGAAGAGTGCCCTGAAGAAGGCAAAGTGGAAGTGAAAGGGACATTTAATGTGCACTCGCGACCATGGACATTCGCTATCTGTGACAACCAACGTGCTTTGCCTTCTGGCACCTCTGAACAAGGAGATGGGTTTATTGCCGCCGGAGAACTTTTCTCTCTAACAGTGAAGCCGATCATTTGGCAAACTGACGGCTCTGTAAGTGGTTCTGTTGAATCAGCACGTTATTGTGATGCCTCTATCACCCGTAATTTTATGCTTGATGACGCTCCAGCAGCATCGGTTGTCTTGTCGAGTGAGCAACATACGCCATCAGAGACAGCGAACCAAACCTCAAAATTGCTAAAAAGTAGTGACTCACTGGCTCAGGCGCATAATTCAGCCAAGAATGATCAATTCGTCTTTAATGGATTATATTGGGAAGAAGTCGGGAGCTTGAGAGTAAAAGCAAACCTAGAAAGTAAATATCTAGGTATGACTGTGAACGAAAGCTATCGTTACATCGGTCGTTTTTACCCAAAATATTTTCAAGTGCAAGACCAAGAATGGCACTACCCACATGGCCAAACTTTTGCTTACATGAATCAACCTTTTGAGAAAGTCACTTACGATGTTGTCGCACTCAATGCGAATAAGGAAAACGTGAAGAACTACGTCCACTTTTCATCTAACCTTCAACAACATTTCGACTTAGGCGAGCTAAGCTCATACTCCGATCGGTTTTTGCCGCCTAAGCCTAAGAAGGTAGACTGGAAACTACTGGGTAGCGCGAGTGTTGGAACGTTTGTGATCGAGAAGCCCTCGACCAATGCGACTTGTAACAATAGCCCATGTTGGAAAAAGAACACGACAGATAAACAATACCCTGATGGCCCATTTAATAAAGGGACTAACAGTGACAGCAGCCAAATAGGTTTAGTCACGACTAAAGCCGTTGATGAGGTAAACTTCTTCGACGATAGCGAAGTGCTCACAAAACAACCAGACATTCGATTCGGTCGTTTGAACTTTCAAGATGTAGGTGGCAACCAAGGCATGGTGATCAAAGTGCCACTTGATGTGGAAATTTGGCAAAACGGTCGATTTACGACTAACTTCGATGACAGCTCAACAACGGCGAGTGGTGAATATTACTTCAGCACGCCAATTTGGTCTCATGCGCTAGCAAACAACGCCCTGCTTTCTGGCGTTGGAACGATGAGTATTGGCAGAATGACCGATATCGTTGCAAGCCAAATTGACTCAGCACGCGAGCAAATACAATTCCACCTGGATTTAGACGGCTCAGGTAATCGCATCCCTTGGCTGAAATACGATTGGGATAACACGACAAGTGAAGAGGAAAATCCACCTGTTACAGTTACGTTTGGTATTCACCGAGGAAACGATCGCATTATTTATCGTGGTGAGCCAAATATGCTTGGCCTAAATTAACGCGAAACGACAAAACAAAAAAAGCCCCTATATTGAGGGGCTCTTTTCATCTAAAACGGATGTAATTTACTTTGCGCCACGACGCGCTTTCAGGCGCTTCACCATAGCAAGACGACGCTCTGCCGACCCTTGGTCTGTTGCCGACTGGTTCGGGTTATTACGACGACCTTGACGATTCTTAAACGCTGGTTTTGAGTGCAGCTTTTCAATGTAAGATTCACGCTGTTTTGGTTCATAGCCTGCAAGCTCAATACGGCGAATTCGCTGCTGGATTAGATTTTCAACCTGAACAACCGTGAGCTCTTCATCTCGGTTTACAAATGAAACAGCATGGCCTTGTTTACCTGCACGGCCTGTACGACCAATTCGGTGAACGTAATCTTCCGCTAGGAAAGGCATGTCATAGTTCACAACGTGAGGTAAATCTTCAATATCTAGACCTCGAGCAGCGACATCGGTAGCCACCATGACACGTGCTTTACCGGACTTGAACTCTTCTAACGCACGACGACGAGCACTTTGAGCACGGTCACCATGACAAACCACCGCTTTGATACCATCAAGTTTCAGCTCTTTTACAACGTCGTTTGCGGTCTCTTTGTAGTTCACAAATACCAACACTTGTTTCCAGTTCTTACGACCAATCAGCTCCGAAAGCAGTTCCGTTTTTCGCTCTTGATCAACTGGATATAACACGTGAGCAACTGTCTGTGCTGTCGTATTCGCTCGCTCAACTTCAATACGCTTAGGCTTACGCAGGATATCTTTTGCTAACAGATTTAGTTGGCTCGAAGTCGTTGCTGAAAACATCATAATTTGCGGATCAGTATCCACATCTAGCATGATCTTACGTACTGCGTGAATAAAGCCCATGTCCAAGATACGGTCTGCTTCATCAAACACTAAAAACTCTAAGTGTGCGACCGAGACATTACCTTGTTCAATGTGCTCTTCCAATCGACCTGGTGTAGCCACTAGGATATCTACACCGTTTTCTAATGCCGTTACTTGAGAAGACATTTTACGGCCACCGAAAATCGCAGCCACCGACAGGTTCGTGTACTTCGTGTAAGCTTTGATGTTGTCAGCAATTTGTTCAGCAAGCTCACGAGTTGGAGCCAAGATAAGTGCGCGAGCAGTCTTACGAGAAGCGCTACGGTTACTGTCTAGCAGCTGCTGAATCATAGGCAGAGAAAACGCAGCCGTTTTACCAGTACCTGTTTGTGCTGTAGCGAAAATATCATGGCCTTTGCGAGCCATTGGAATCGCCTTCTGTTGAATTGGCGTTAACTTTTCATAACCGCATTCTGCCAGTGCTTTAACCACTTCTGGCGCAAAACCTTGAGATGAAAATGACATTGAGCGTATTCCTTAAACAAACCACTAAAAATAGCTTTAAAAATTTAGCCGTGCACTATACCCGAATTTGAGTGATTTATCTCACTTTTCTCATTGAAATCCTACAAAAGAAAAAACGGTGAGCACAGATATATCAGTGGTTCACCGTTTTCGTTTAACCTTTGCGCAATTTAATGTTTGATGCCAGATAACTGAAGGAGAATTCGCTCAAGCTCATCCCATGGCAACAGCTGAGAATCTATCACTTCTAATCGTGATTCAAAGCCTTCTAAGCTGATTTCATTCACCGACACGACTCGGTTGGCAACATTAAACGCGTAACAACCTTGATCCGTATTGACCACTGCTTTAACACGCTCTGCGGTCAAGTCCGAAAGCATAGAGAAAAGCTTTTCAAAATCAAACTTATACTCTGCCCCAAACAACCACCCACAACTAAAATAACCCTGCCCTTTGTTCTCTTTGCGCACAAAGGCTTCACCAGGCGCCAACTGGAATTGAGGCTCTTGATGAGCGTGGTCATGATGATGTGACTCGATATGGGAAGAAGCGCTGCCGTAAACCCGTTCAATATCCAAGACTTCTATCGGCAACTCACCGTCATGAATAAGCTTACTGAATACTTTTGAAGGGGATTGGTCCGTCACCCAGTCATTAAACACATCAAGGTCGTGGCTGGAACATAGGTCAACCTTACTACCAATAACCACATCTGCACTGTCTAACAGGTCCACGAAGTTTTGGTTAGAAAGATACTTTTCATCACTTAAGTTACGCGGATCAACCAAGGCAATCGTCGCTTTAAGATCAACGTAAGGTTCATACTGCTGTGAGGTAAGCGTCGCGATAACCTGTTTTGGATGACCAAGGCCTGTCGGCTCAATCAATAAACGGTCCGGTTTTTGACGCAATAATGCGGTGATACCTACCGACATCGGCACACCCGCAGTGCAGCACATACAACCACCCGGCACTTCTTTAATCAGCGCTCCTTGGTCGGTCATCAATGCACCGTCGATGCCAATCTCACCAAATTCATTGACCAAAACCGCCCAGTTTTCTTTTTCCGGTTTGTTCTTCAGTAGATTTAAAATCGTGGTCGTTTTACCGACACCCAAAAATCCGGTCAGTATGTTGGTTGGTACTCGATTTGACATGCTTATCTCCGACACGTTAGTGCATTAATGCTCCAGCAAAGTATACGGAGAATGTGACTCGCTTCAACGCTTTTTATCGCACTCATCAAGCTCATTGCGTGATGCGTTGGCACACATTTTTCGAGCTTGTTTGGGTTGACTTATCAACTCTGAACGCTTCATATCGGACAAGTACCTACCGGTATAAATAACGCAAGTAAAAAACGCGATAATAGCGACTACGATGGGAAGAACTCCGAGCGTGTTTTCGAATTTAAGCGCAGCAATAGCCAACGCGAAAACAACGACAGAGATAAGTGCGATTGACTTACTTTTGTTGCTTTTCATAATAACTCGCCTTTCGTAAAGTTAGCCCCTAACACCTCCTGTACTAGAGGAATGCCAGTTTGAACAACATCCAACCTGACTATTCAATGCTACTCCTTTCGCTACTTGTGAAATTTGACAAAGCTAACATTTACTACAACATCAAACGACGAGCTTATTATTATCTTTCAGACACTTACTGGATTTTAAAACACTTACTAGCAAATCGTTCCACCGCTTACCAGGATATCGCTATCATTGGCAATACAAACTTGCGCCACCAGCCTTAGCCCTTCGACTATCATGTCCAAAGACATAGAAGGCTGACTGCCATCTACTGCTTGTTCTGGCAATAATGGGATATGAACAAACCCATGACGAATAGGTTTGTCTTTTAGATAATGTTGGATGCCATAAAAAAGGTGGTTACATACAAATGTTCCGGCACTGTTGGAAATCTGGCTAGGTATCCCCTGCTTTTGCAGCGTTTGAACAACACGCTTTATCGGCAGCGTCGAGAAGTAAGCATCAGGACCATCGGCCACCACGGGTTCATCAATCGGCTGATGACCAGCGTTATCTGGAATACGAAAATCATCGACATTAATTGCGACACGCTCTGGGGTTATCGCGCTACGCCCGGCCGCTTGCCCTACAGTAATCACACAGTCTGGCTGGTGCGCTTCTATTGCTTCAATAACGACTTTCACCGAGTCATATCGAACTACGGGGACTGGGCAAGTAACTATCACACCGCCTTTTATGGCCGCAGCCTCTAATTACTTGACCGCTTCTAAGGCGGGGTTAATGGCGTCACCACCAAAAGGTTCAAAACCGGTAATCAGGACTTTCTTCATAACAGCCTTTAGGAAAAGAGTTTTACAAATTATTGCACTCCCCTTTACCCCATCCAATAGCAAAAGTATTGATGAGATAAACCAGACAACATTATGTGACTCATGTCTAACCAGAGAGTGTTTTCTGCCTCATTGAATCTAGGCAAGTTCCGGACTATCGAGACTAACTTATTGATGATTAGTGGCAGGGCAAGGTTCTCTCATTACATGACGCACGTAGAAGCTTGGTTTCCACGCTTAACTTAGGTAGAGTACGCGACCGCAATGCAATTCGAAGAGATTGAATACAATGAATATTGATAACCATGTAATCGAAACGATTGAAGAGTTAGAGGCATTTCTGCATTTAGTAGAAAGCGGCGCTCTTGGCCTTGAAGGTGTCACTGGCGTTGCGCTAGCCACCTCTAATACCGATGGTCGTCCATTTGTTGCCGTATTAGGAGAAAAGCACCAATTGCTCCTCGGTCGCTGGGTTTCGCAGCACGTATATGACAATGGTAAAGACATCGTTCGTAACGGCCCAACCAGAAAACACTAAGCGCTCGACGCCACCTATAACATCACGCCGTCTTATACACCAAGCGTATGCTTTGAAAGCAATGCGCTTGGTGTACTCAAAAAATAAAAAAGAAAAGGCTAGCCTTTATTAATTTTGTCGGTATACTGCACATCAGCTCTTACGGAAAGAGCTATTAATGTAATTAAAGATCAAAGTTTCTCTCAGTTCCACATCGAATTCCTCGTTTACGTTCCTGCGACAAAATAGTTATCTCTAAAATCATATAGTAGCACTTGATATTAGCTAAAAATTCAATATTTAAAACAATCAAATATAGAGGTATCTATGTCTAATAAATTAACTGGTTCAGTAAAATGGTTCAACGAAACTAAAGGTTTTGGTTTTATTTCTCAAGACAATGGCGGTGATGACGTATTCGTTCACTTCCGTTCTATTGTTTCTGAAGGCTTCAAAACTCTTACTGAAGGCCAAAAAGTATCGTTCGTTGTTGAACAAGGTAACAAAGGTTTACAAGCAGCTGAAGTAACTGCTCTGTAATTCTTTGTGTGGCATCAATGTTGTTGGTGCCACAATCCCCTTCCACTTATTACTGCCCTTACTATTCTCTATCTAAGTTTATATACCCAAATCACTTACCTCTCCCACACCATCATTAATCACTTTCAATAAAGTCACTTTGGTATACATCTTTAGGTAATCACACAACCTACCTTGCAATTCCAGTTTGGAATTAAATTAATCTCATTCATATCTGAATCACTTCGCCTCATGCTTTGCTCATAAAAATAAAGTTTATAAAATAAAAGCGATTGGCGAATATAAGAGAAAAAATGAAATTAAATATATCTGCTCAATCAATAAATTCTAATAACTACGAGCACATAATCCCTAGCTGAGAGGTTGAGTCAGCACTGAAATGTCATTACATGAAGCCATTTATCGGACAACACTTCATAGGGACAGCGTGTGGAGTCACACACTTCGGGGTATTTGTTGAGTTAGAGGAACCGAACCGAAGGTCTCATTCCTTTATCAAGTTTCCAAAATGGTGAGTTCGAATTTGATGCAGTCAAACAAAAAATTTCCAGCCAGAGCGCCACGTTTACTTTAAGAGCTAAAGTGCACGTGTTGGTTAAAGACGCCGATTCGAGACAAAGAAAGATCATGTCCAACTTAAAAGACGCGGAACACGCGGTAGGTTAGCCTGTTTTAGGTTACTTTCTAATCCATTAATCAAAAATAAAAAATAAGCTTTTAATACCGCAATTAACTTGTGACATTTCGCTGACATCGACTCATTCTAAAACCCTAATATCTGACAAAGGAAACGAATCTAATTTTTGTTTCCAGACACCATCGCAGAGTGTATTTCCAGCATTCTGTTTGCCTCGAGAGGTTCTTATGACAGCCTAGGATCTCTCGAGGCTTTTTTGCATCTATTCAAACCACCTGATTCTACATCACAACTATTGTCCCCTACACAAGTTGTACTTTTTAACTAGTGCACTAGATCGCGAACTCTGATTTAAGCAACTGATCACACAACCACTTCTAAATTTTGGGTATAAAAGTATCAATACTTTCGTTAACTAGGATGTAAATAATGAAAAACTCGTTTGATCTCACTATGCCCAACGAAGAAGGATACTTTGGTGAATACGGTGGTAGCTTTGTTCCACCTGAGCTTGAACAAATCATGCATGACATCAACGCAGCTTATGAGGAATGCAGCAAAGATCCTGAATTTAAAGCGGAACTCGCTCGCCTGTATAAGCACTTTGTTGGACGACCTAGCCCAATCTTCCATGCGGAAAACTTGTCTAAAAAATACGGAGCAGACATCTACCTAAAGCGCGAAGACTTAAACCATACAGGCGCACATAAAATTAACCACTGCTTAGGGGAAGCCATTCTCGCTAAAAAGATGGGTAAGAAGAAACTAATTGCAGAAACTGGCGCAGGGCAACACGGTGTTGCGCTTGCTACAGCCGCGGCATTGGTTGGCTTGAAATGCGACATTTACATGGGTGAAGTTGATATCGCCAAAGAACATCCGAATGTCGTCCGCATGAGAATCCTTGGTGCTAATGTCATTCCTGCCACTCATGGGCGCAAAACCCTCAAAGAAGCGGTAGATTCTGCATTCGAAGCTTATCTGAAAGATCCTGATACACAACTTTATGCGATAGGCTCTGTCGTTGGCCCTCACCCATTCCCTAAAATGGTGAGAGATTTCCAATCAATTATCGGTAACGAAGCACGAGTTCAATTCAAAGAAATGACCGGCAAGTTACCCAATAATCTCGTCGCATGCGTTGGAGGTGGTTCTAACGCGATGGGGCTATTTACTGCTTTCTTAGAGGATGAACAAGTCGCCATTCACGGCGTTGAACCTGCGGGCCGCTCTTTGCAAAAGGTTGGCGAGCATGCTGCAACACTCACACTCGGTGAGCCAGGTATCATGCACGGATTTAAGTCTTACATGCTTAAAGATGCGCAAGGCGAACCTCAGGAAGTGTACTCTGTAGCAAGTGGCTTGGATTACCCATCGGTTGGGCCTCAGCATAGTTACTTAAAAGACATTGGCCGTGTCAATTACGGCTCAATCAGTGATGACGAAGCGATTGATGCCTTCTTTGAGCTGTCTCGTGAAGAGGGAATAATCCCTGCTATTGAATCCTCACACGCTGTCGCTTACGCAATTAAACTCGCACAGCAAGGAGAAACCGGCTCGATTTTGATCAACTTATCAGGCCGTGGTGACAAAGACATTGATTTTGTCGTTGAACACTACGGCGCAAAATACGGCATTGAATCACTCATATAGCCTAACTCCGTAGCCTAACCCTACATGCAAAAAGCTACCTGGTACTAGGTAGCTTTTTGTTTTTGTCTACTATTTTAAGAAGCAAGTCCCTTTACTCACTGCTCTCACTATACCTTTAGAGCATAATTCGATTAACCGATAAGAGCTGGAATGCCTGGAAGCTGACCAACAATAGCAAGGGAGCCTGCACATACGATAAACGCAGTGCCAGGAATCAGATATTTATCTTTGCGCGATAGTTCGTTAGCACGCTCATGGTCGCCGATAAGCCCGAGGTTATCCAACAGCATCGTGATTGCCCAACCGAAGACTGGATTAACGAATGCACAGGCAAAAATACAGATACCTGCACTGAGTGAATCTTTATGCTTATGGATCATCTGCATACCCGCTTCAAGGAGTGGTAAGAATACACCCACAATCAAAGCAACGCGCAGAACAGGTTCCCACATTGCTAGATCCATTGGGTAGCCAATTACCGCCGCCGCAATACACATGAAACCCGTCAACAGAGCGCCACCTGGAATAGGACGCTTGGCAATTGCGGCAGGAATCATGTACGTTCCCCAAGAAGAAGCTAGGTTTCCGCCCCCTAAGAGTGAACCAACCCCCTGACGAACAGATGCTCCGACCATCGTGTCGTCGACATCCATGAGTACACCTTTCGCTTCTTTTGGGTAGTTAAGTTCTTGAAACACACGATGGCCGAGATAATCAGGGGACCACATAGCGACTGCCAGTAGAGCAAATGGAGTCACGGCAATAAAGTGCTCTAGGGTTGGCCAGCCTAGCTGCCAGCCTGTATCTTCCCCCCACCAGTAGAATGGACTGAAATTAGGTAGGCCCGGTTCTGTGGTAAAAGCAAAC
Organism: Vibrio sp. 1978; assembly: GCF_033344345.1. Classification (NCBI taxonomy): domain Bacteria; kingdom Pseudomonadati; phylum Pseudomonadota; class Gammaproteobacteria; order Vibrionales; family Vibrionaceae; genus Vibrio; species Vibrio sp. 1978. Next base: position 266,275 of record NZ_JAWPOP010000001.1, on the reverse strand, counting down.
TCAGCGCCCATCAAATAAGCAACAATACCCGCGAGTGCAGAGCACAATGGGATAGCGAGCCAACGTTTATTGATCTTGGCTAAGTAAGCGTAAACCATAACGGTTAGGCCTATGACCACAAACGAAATGTAACCTTGGTCCGTACTTGCAGCCCACGCTTCCGTCTTATTAATTTGCCCGAGCAACCCAACGGCACCAAGGTAGATCAACAACCCTCCTCGAACCCCGATACCAGTAAGAGTCATGAGTTTAGAGCCACCTTTGGTTAAGGCGAGAATTAACCCAAAAACACACACCATCAAACCTAGCGCGAGAGGGTGCCCTCCTGCAGCTGCAATCATAGGAATCAGCGGTATCATTGGTCCATGGGTTCCCGCTAAGTTTGCATTCGGGTTTAGGATGGCAGAAAACAGGATGACGAACAGGGCTCCAGCGATAAGTAATTCGTAACGCACGTTTTCTGCAATGAATTCCGGAGATAAACCAAACTGAGCAGCAAAAGCGGAAACCATGGCAGTGACCATAACCACTTTACCAATGGTTGCTGCTAATGCCGGTACCCAGTCTTCGATTTCAATACTGTAATCACGTGAAGGCAAATGAATTCCCCAGCGACGGAAACTCATGACGGTTAAATCATGATTTAGAAAGTCTTCTCGGCTTTCAAATTCATGCGGTTTTTTGCGCACATCCCTGTAAAAAGTCTTACTTTTGTCAGACATTGAGTCATCCTTTTATGTTTCAACGTTGAACTACGTCAACTAGAGTTTCGCTTGGTAGACAGGCCTTCGACCAATACGAGACAACACCCACATCAAACTTCTAGGCCATACTAAGAAAGCGGCATGAACCAATTTTGATTTTGAGCTTATTAAGCATGTGTTGCTATGGGTAGGAATATTAGACATTAGTAAAAGAACAACAAAAATCTCACTTATTACACAATAATTTAACATCGAGCTGGGACGCTTGAACTTTTAAGAGTCATTTTTGAGCAGAGAGCCAAGTAGAGCGGCCAATTCCGATTTATACTTTCAAGGTAGAGAGCACTGTGCTCGCATCCATCGCAAAGTAACTATAGATATCTCTACATTGTATACTTTGTTAAACTCCGCCCTTTAATGAGTAAGGCCCTTAAAAATGATGACTGACGAAGAGAGAATCGAGCTGCAACAGAACAATCCACTGCACGGATTAAAGCTAGAGACTATGTTGCAAGAGTTAGTGGATTTTTACGGCTGGGACATTCTAGATACAGCAATGCGTTTTAATTGCTTTAACACTAAGCCTTCGATTGCAAGTAGCGTGAAGTATTTAAAGAAAACCGAATGGGCGAGAGAAAAATTAGAAAACTTTTACCTTTATCGCTTTAAGCGCATGCCACGCGCGAGCGAAGAAGAATACAACTTACCACCAAGAGCTCGTACCTTCCCTCATGGCCTTGAACCTAAAGAGCCAATGCCGCTAACCGTTGACTCTATTCTTAAGTCACAAGCCAAAGCAGCGTCTGCATTTAAAAAGCGTTCACCTCGCGGACGCCCTGCTCGTCGCCAATAACACTATCTTGAAAAGCAATAGAGCCCTACTGGTAGCTCCAGCAGGGCTCTATTGTTCTTTAAAGGAATGGCTAGAAGCGAAGACTCAAGCTAGTGAGCATTCCTTTTCTCTAACAACTCCCGTAAGTAAACTCACATGTAGTTTACGTTTTCTATTGATTACGCTTTTTCTTCTTTTTACCCGTACCTGCCGGCTTCGCTCGCGGCTTCATTGGTAAAAAGTAGGCTTCACTCTGATCGTCTTCCACTTCAAAACCGACTACCTGCTCGCGTTCAAGTTGAAACTTATTTTTCTTTTCTATCACTTTGAAATGGTGGTAGTCGTCGTAATCGATAAGAGATAACCCTAAACCTACTTCACCAGCACGACCACTACGACCGATTCGATGCATATAATCAGCAGGGCTACGCGGAAGATCGAAGTTAATCACCACTGGAAGTTTTTCTATATCAAGGCCGCGTGCTGCGATATCGGTGGCAATAAGAACTTGAATCTCGCCAGACTTAAAACCGTCAAGGACACGAGTACGAGCGCCCTGCCCTTTATCACCATGGAAAACTTCAGCGGTAATACCGCGTTTTGACAACTTTTGAGCTAAATGATTACAGGCATTCTTAGCATTCACAAAAATCAGAGTCTGTCGCCACTGATGCTGTTTGATTAAGTGCGCGAGTACCGCCGTCTTCTCACCTTTATTTACACTAAACACGCGCTGCACCAAAGTGCTGGCTTCTGCGCTCTGCAACTGAACTTCAACAGGGTCGCGGAGCAACTGCTGAGCCAACGTCGTCACTTTATCAGGGAAAGTTGCAGAAAATAACAGCGTCTGTTTCTTCTCTGGGAGTAACGCAAGAATCTTATTCAGTTCTTCGGTAAATCCGAGGCTCAACATACGGTCGGCTTCGTCAAGAACAAGCGTTTTTACTTGGTCCAACTTAATCGCGTTACTGGATACCAGATCAAGTAATCGACCCGGCGTTGCAACAATGATGTCACAGCCACCACGAAGCGCCAGCATTTGTGGGTTCACCGATACACCACCAAATACGGCAACCGTTTTGATCTTATCTCTGAGATGGTATGAGTAAGATTTGACGTTATATGCCACCTGTGATGCCAACTCACGAGTTGGTACTAAAATCAGGTGGGAAACGAAGTTGCCACGGCGATTGTTTGATTCGTCTTGCTGAACAATTTTTTGCAAGATTGGCAGCGAAAAAGCAGCGGTTTTACCAGACCCCGTATTGGCACCACCAATAATATCTTTCCCTTCAAGGATATCAGGAATAGAACGGGATTGAATGGGCGTCGGTTGGCTGTATTCCAACGCTTCTAGTCGCTCGACTAATGTTGGAATCAGGCCAAGATCGGCAAATGTCGCTTGCTGTGTTTTATCTGTCATTACAATGAGTGGCTCAGTGCTAGTAAAGGCCGTGTATCTTATGCTATTTCGCGTCTGGATGTTAGAGATAATGGCCCAAACAGAAGATTGGTGAAAGAAGCACTATAGGGTTCAGGAACTTCCTTTCACTAACATGAGTTAATGGTTTCGATAACCAATACTCTACGACCAAGATGGTAAAGCTCACGACAAGCAAAGTGAAAAGGAGTCAGGCATTCTGACTCCTGTAAAGCAAAATACAGCTTGAGAAAACCCTATAGCTTATAATTGGACAGAAGTACGTTAGAATACATACCCTAAAGTAGTCATAGATTTATTCAACCACTGCCTGAAAATGAGCCAGCCGCTCCCATTAATCAGAATGATAAAATGCCCAATAGAGATACATGAAAAAGCCAACTGTAATCACAGTTGGCTCAGTATTTCCCCTTGAACTTTTAAGCCTTATATTGACTAGAGCGTTAGTTCGGAAAGTGTTTATTTAAGAAGTCCAAAACATGAGTAACGTACTTCTCGGTATCAAAGACAGGTGCACTGTGTCCTACACCTTCTTCAATGAAAAGTTGGTTGGTAACTCCATGCTCATCAAGCTTAGCCTTAAGTATCTCACTTTGAGATAGAGGCACTCGCTTATCCAAGGTGCCGTGTAACTGTATATATGGTGGAGTATTTTCATTCACATAACTCGTCGTTGATGCTTTCTTGGCAAGCTTTGGAATATTGTTTGGAATATCTCCTAAGAAACGAGATACAGACGATTTTTTGCTGGTTTTCTTGCCACCTTTATTACTTAACTCAAGTAAATCGGTAGGGCCAAAAAAGCTCACTACGGCTGAGACCTTGTACTTTGGTGGCTCATAGAAATCTACTTGGTTGTATGCCGAGTTAGTCGCACCAATAAAGCCAGCGAGGTGCCCACCAGCAGAGCGTCCCATTATCACAACATTGTCCGCTTTAATACCGAGCTTTTCAGCATTGCCGTACAAATAGTTCAGTGCATCATTAATGTCTTGTACTGGCTGAGGAAAGATCGCTTCTCCACTTAAGCGATAATCAACTGAAGCTAGCGCATAACCTTCATTCAACACAGACTGAAGTAATAATGGGTTCTTTTCTGGGATGGCGTCTTTGCTTCCACGTTTCCATGCACCACCATGTACCCAAACTAATAACGGGTACTGAGTATTTGATTCAACCGATGGAGTATAAAGATCAAGTTTAATCTCTCTCTCACCTACAGTTTTGAACAAGATATCCTTCTCTACATTGAACTCCCCAGCCAAACAGACAAAGGGCATAAGTAGCAGAGAGGTCATCGCAGACTTAATTTTGGTATTCATTGTTTTGTTATTCGCTTAAAAAGTGAGTAGATTAGAAAGTCGCTTCAGCAGCTAACCAGTAGCGTCGGCCATCTTCAATATAGCCAAACTCTTCCTCTGTGGTTTGAGCATCGAACAAGTTATAAACCGCTGCCATTAACTTCACACTCTTAGTTACACGCCAGTTCACACCGAGATCCACGTAAGTAATAGAAGGTGCCAACGTTCTTGTGCTATCACTAGTGATGTTGTTTTTGTCTTTGCCTTGATAGTTTATTCGGGCCCATGAAGCAACATCATCACGCACTGCCCAATCACCATTAAGTGAGAAGATATGTTCAGGTGCTTGTACGAGAGGTAAGCCATCATCATCGTCATTAGTGTTCTTTTCACTACGAGTATACGAGTAGGTCGCACTTAGTGTAATTGACTCTGTAATACCCTTAGATACGGAACTTTCTGCACCATAGCTGATCGCATCATCAATGTTGACGTAAGTGCGGTCGCAACTTCTGCTATCAGTACAAGTCGGATCGACAAACTCACTTTCGATCTTGTCTTTGAAGTTGCTGTAAAACAAAGTAATGTTTGCAGAAAGGTCTCGCTCATTAACGTAATACAGTCCCATCTCTGTATTGATGGAGGTTTCTGCTGTTAAGTCTGGATTACCGTAAATAGAACAACGTCCTCTACAGCTCTCTTGAACCCACTCTTCGTCCATTTGTGTCAAACTAGGTGCTCGATAACCCGTAGACACACCACCTTTTAGCGTCCAACTAGGGTCAATAGACCAGACCCCGTAAGCTCTTGGGCTAAATTGCCCGTCAAAGATCTCATTGTCGTCGTAACGTAAACCAAGAGTGAGAGCGAATGTATCCGTGAGATACCACTCGTCCTCAGCAAATACTGCCCATTGCTTGTTTTTAGAGGTCAATGATAGTTTATTATCAGTCAGATCCTTTTGCTCGAAAGATGCGCCCAGCGTTAAATAGTGAGCATTAAGAGGCAGACCCCATTGCGTATTAATTTGACTATTCTCTACTTCTTTATCTGCACCGATATTTTTTACTGTTTCATTACTGATAAATGAAGAACTTGTACCCCAAGAGTAGTTTCCGTCGTGGCTAAAACCAATAGATTGGCGTTCATATTCTCGTACTGCAACTTGAGACTCTCGCTCCACTGATTTACCTAGAGTGGTCTCTCGCTCTTGGTTATGATTGGTGAACTCCAGAGTAAAAGTGTCATCCGAGGTAGGTGTGAGGTACAAAGAAGCTCGATAGTTGTCGAGTGTCTTACCTGCATAACCACCTTCAATTTCATCTTCTTTTCTTTCCTGATACAGTCCAGTCAAAGAAGTACTCAACAGACCATCTATGACAGGGCCAGCAAGGTACAGCTGCCCTTGATAGCTATTTCCAGATTTTGAATTTTCTTGAAGCGTCGTTTCTGCACGCAAGCTTCCGTGCCACTCTTGATAATTTTTACGCGTAATAATATTAATCACACCCCCCAAAGCATCAGACCCATAGAGGGTTGACATAGGGCCACGTACAACTTCAATACGTTCAATTGCACTCAACGGGGGAAGCCAGTCTTGTTCAGTAAACGTACTACCATTAGTTTGAGTTTCTCGACCAGACTGCTTCCTGCCATCAACAAGAATGGCCGTATATTGAGCAGGCATACCTCGAATTGAGATATCTTGGCCATCACCACCTCCTGTGACGGTTACCCCAGGTATATCACTTAAAGCATCAGTCAAATCTTTATATGAGCGATTTTCAAGTTGCTCTCGGGTGAGAACACTTATAGTTGCTGGCGCTTCTGTGACATTCTGTTCGTAACCAGAGGCTGTGACCACTACGGTTTCCATTGCTGTTGTATTGATACCAGTCTCAGGTAACTGGTCATTTGCAACAACGACCATAGGTACAGTAATACAAGCAGAAACAACTGATGTAGAAAATAGAGAGTATGTGAAAAGAGGCTTCATATTGAATAGGCTTAAAATGTAATTGCATTTAATAATTATTATCAATTAAACCTGATTATCATAATCACTGACAAGTTAATCACTATCGAGAAAAGAGAATATCACTATCCAATATACGAATAGTTAAACACGAATGACCCGATATAAGCATTTAAGCTAAAGTATCGGTTCCAACATAGAGCTGTTTAAAGATCTCTCGTACCCATTCACACATAGGATCATCGTTAAAGCGTTTGTGCCAATATAGGAAGACTTCTTGAAAGTCCAACTGCAACTCGGCAGGTACTTCTCGAACGATCAAACGAGGGTCTTGACAAGCTGCTTCTGCAAAAGGTGTTGGTAGATGAAATATAATCTCAGTCTCCGCAGCGACACTTGGAGCAGAACTAAAGTTATTCAGTTGAACTGGTGCTGATAAACGCTTTTTTTTGTTCGCTAGCCCTAGCTCTTGGTATTTATGCTCAAACGACAATCGCTTCTCACCCTGCAAAGAGACTTGTCCAAAGTCAAATTCGGCCAAACGCTCTGGAGTTAGCTCTAAATCGGCCAGTGGATGATAGCGGTTCATAAGCAAACGGAAAGTGCGCTTAGCAACAACCATTCGATAGATATTTTGCTCAGAGCTTGGCGGTTGATGAGAGGAAAGTGCGAAATGAACATCTCCAGCCACCAACGCATCAAAATGACGTTTTGGTGCTGAGTCCAAACTGACCTTAAGGTTTGGAGCCTCTTGCCGAATCTTAGCGATAACCTTAGGCATTAAGGTATTAATCTGAGGAAGAAGGCCGTAAACCTTAACGGTGCTTGATACAGTGCTCGGATCAAACGAGTCTCTATGGGCAAGTTTTTCTAAACTGGTAATCACATTATTGATGTCTTGCCTTACTGACTCTGCTTTTGGAGTCAGTTCATAGCCGTATTTCTTGCGCACCAGTAATTCGTCATTAAAGAAAACTCTCATTTTTTGCAGTGCTCGACTTACCGCAGACTGGCTCATATTTAAAGCCATAGCGGTGTTAGATACATGCTTCTCTTCGAGCAAGTGCTTTAAAACAAAGAGCAAATTCAGATCAATTTGAGATAAGTTCACGTCAATACCACCCATCAAGCTTCCAGTAGGTGGTATAGTACATAAATCTCTAGAGTTTGTGGTAAGTGTTTTCGATACTACAAGGCACTATTGAAACACAAGTCTGGTAGCAGGACAGTTTCCGTGCTAACACGAAAAGGGGCAATAAAGAGTCAGCCTAACGGTCTGGCTCTTTTGAATGAAAACACTGGTCTCGTGGGTGAACTTGTAAGGCTGTGGCAGGTTACACTCACTTACTCCTTAGGCAGGTGACCAGTTTCCTTCGCAAGCTTTTGCATCGCCTCGGCAAACGTTGTTGTCCCGCCTTTAGCTTTAACCTGTATTACCTTATATGCCAACTTTTCCAACGCTTGGCGCTCTGCCAAAACAGCTTTGTCATCTTGCTGGCTACCTTGAGCTGGCTGATGAATGTAACATCCCTCTAATTTACCATCTTCGACCAATTGGTGGTGTTTCAGTGCATCGATATCAAAATTCATAATAAGTCTTTTCATCAAGAGTGGGCGTTTCTGTAGCTAATTACATGCGCTTCAAAGGCTTCACGACACTATCTAAGCCTTCAATTTTGAGCGCTAAACATAGCTTGAGCAAATCCCCTAGCTCGCCGCTTGGCCAGCCCTTTTTATCAAACCACAGTAAGTATTCTTCAGGCAGGTCGATTAACACTCGCCCTGCATATTTCCCAAATGGCATTTGCATTCTAGCGAGTTTAATGAGGTTTTCTTTTTCTAACATAAGTGACAGAGAGTTAAGGTAACTCGTGCAAGGGTAACACTGGTTCTCCCTCCTCACCAGCAAATCGCAGTCACGTTTATTTTGGCGGCCTTGACTCGCTTTGTGCTAGAGTACGCGGCATAAAAAATGAGAACGAGAAAGCAATGAAGTCACCTTGTCGAGCAGCATGTAAAAATAACGCCGGAATATGCTCTGGTTGTCACCGGACGATGGATGAAATCATCCAATGGAAAGACAAAACCGATCTCCAACGAGATGCGATTATCGAACAAATCGCAGGAGAAGATTCAACGCACAGTTGTCCTGAGTGCGGGACTCAAGCCCATTGTGATATCGCCGCAGGCAAAGAGACATGCTGGTGCTTTACTATTGAAACCCGTGATTTACCCAAGCCAAGCGCCAACCAGCTGTGTTTGTGCCGAAAATGTCTAGAAAAAAAGCCAGTCGCGTAATACGACTGGCTTACTGATCATCGTTTTCTGACTGGTGTTTATTTAGCGGTTAAAGCGGACGCTTCAAACTTAATGCCTTCCCACCCTGTCACCATAAAATTACGAATATTCTGGTGATCGCTGTTCTCTGGATGCTGCAATACATCTTCACGATAAAAACGGCCAAAGCAGGCTAGCGTCGCTTCTTTGTCTAGGTTGTTTAGCAAACCGAAAGCGAAGATCTTACACGAACCGTTGTTCTCGCCTGCATTGTTTTGTGTCTCACCATTTACAAAAGCGGTTGGCTCAAACGTATAGTTATCTTCGATCACCGCCATCGTTGCTTCAAATTCGACCTGCTCTGGTGACGCTGCCAATAAATCTAAAAACGATTTTAATTCCATTATTCCTCTATCCCTACTTCATCATATTGATGACACATTAGTTTCATAAAAAGCCAATATAAGAGTCATCAATCATACATATATTCAGAGCCTTACCAAATCAAACGTCATTCAGCGCTCTATCATTCCAGTTGCGGAAATGGACAGCAGCATAAAACCCATGCTGATTGACAACCTATCGGATTGATAAGGAGATATCATGATCACCCCTTTAAAGGCAATCGGTGCACTCGCATTGTCATCACTTGCCATCGCGTGTTCATCACAACCCGAAGATACCGTGGCTTCATTCGCTACACAATGCAAACCTACCACTGCACCCGTTACTGGGGAAACGTCAATTCAAGGTTTAACTTTTATCGGAGCATCCGTTGCTGATGCACCATTCGACACATCGGCAGCTGAAATCGTCAGTTATGACGCCTGTACAGATAAGCTCTATGTGGTTAATGCTCAAGCAAAACGTGTCGATGTAATGTCTATGGATGACAACGGCGTACCAACGCAAAGCGCATTCATTGATCTCAACAGCGCTGGCGAAGCAGCGGGCATTGAAATTGGCGCAGCAAACAGTGTCGCTGTATTCAATGGTTTGGTAGCAGTTGCGATTGAAAACAGTAATAAACAAGCGAATGGTATTGTTGGCTTGTACCGCTCCGACGATTTGTCATTAGTCATGACGTTTCCAACAGGCGCATTGCCAGACATGGTTGGCTTCTCGAAAGATGGCCGATACATCGCAACCGCTAATGAAGGAGAACCAAACAGCGATTACAGCATTGACCCTGAAGGTAGTATCACTTTGATCGATCTGAGCCTTGGTGTTGCTCAAGCAGAAGTGTCACAAATTGGCTTTAACGAATTTGATGATTCACGAAAAGCAGAGCTTCCAAAGAATGTGCGTATTTCGGGGGTAAACGCCACCATCGCACAAGATCTAGAGCCGGAATACCTCACTTTTGCAGATAACGGCAAAATCTATGTCGCGCTACAAGAAAATAACGCCATGGCAATCGTCAATCCAGAGAGCAAATCAGTAGAGCGAATTGTTGGCTTGGGTGAGAAGTCTTGGTCGGGCGCTAAACTCGATGCATCCAACAAAGACAAAATCATTGGGAACTTGAAAAGCTACCCACAACTGGTTGGCTTATTTATGCCTGACACCATCGACAGCTACTCAGTGAATGGGAGTACTTACATCGTATCTGCAAATGAAGGCGACGGGCGTGAGTACGGATTCAAAACCACTCAAGAACTGTGCGACAAAGCTGGCTTTATGTGGGATGAAGACGATTACCTCGGTACAGATGAATATACATCTGAGCAAGGAACCTGTTTAAGCCATATTGATGAAGTGCGCGGTAAGAAGCTGAAAGTGGCAGCAGAACACCCATTGGCAGAGGCACTAAAAGACAACAAACAACTCGCGCGTTTAAAAGTGATTAAGCCGGAACAAACGCTTTCTGCACAAGAGAATGTTCAATCATTTGGCGCGCGTTCATTCTCGATTTGGGATGAAAACGGCAAGTTGGTCTTCGATAGTGGTGACGATTTCGCGACTATCGCGCTGCTGAATGAAGGCAAGAACTTCAACAGCACCAACGATAACAATAATAGTGGGGATGACCGAAGTGATGATAAAGGTATTGAGCCAGAGGCGATTGAAGTAGCACAAATTAACGGTCGTCATTACGCGTTTATCGGCTTGGAGCGTCAAGGCGGTATCATGATTTATGACATCACAGACCCGAAACAAGCGCAGTTTATGCATTACGTAAACCGCCGTGATTACAATCAGCCAGTATGTACAGAAGTCGAAGATGGCGAATGCATGAACGACACATACAATCCAAAAGCAGGCGATTTAGGTCCAGAGTCCATTAATTACTTTACCCGTAACGGTGGTCATTTTATCGTCGTTGGCAATGAGGTATCGGGCACGACATCCGTCTTCCGAATCAATCTATAAAGTAATGTAAAAGTCATTTAGAAACAAAACGCCCGACGTAAGCCGGGCGTTTTTTGTATGAGGTAATGTCCTACTCTGCCGATGCTAGCGCGTCACACTTTGATGCGCAGATAAAATCGTTTTTATGCAGACCTTTGATAGAGTGACTCCACCACGTTACGGTGACCTTACCCCATTCCAACAAAATAGAAGGATGGTGGAACTCATCTTCTGCCAGTTCCGCGATTTTGTTACTGAAAGCCCATGCTTGTTTGAAGTTCTTAAATTTATACACCTTTTCTAGTTGAGGTATGTCTTCTCTTTCAATGATCTGCCAATCAGACAATTGCAGCAGCAGAGATTGTTGTTCTTCTTTGCTTAGTGCAATGGCATCGATACTACAAGCTTCGCATTTTTGTTCATTCAACATGAGCAGGTTCCTTTGGTTCAAAAAGTGGAGGAAGCAGTCCAGCTTCAATCGCTAGATCGGCTTGTTTCAATAAATTTAACTGACTGATTTTAAAAAGTTGAGAAAAGTCGTCAATCACGTAGTACTTCGGTTGCATGATGTCGATACGATAAGGCGTTCTCAGCACAGTTTGTAATTCAAATGGGTCGCGAATTGCTGCATCATTCTCTAATGCGTAGAGGGTTTCGCCAGGAGATGAAAGAATACCACCACCGTAAATTTTGGTTTTGTCCCCTTCTTTCACCAAGCCAAACTCTACGGTAAACCAGTAGAGGCGAGCGAGATAGGCTCTTTGTTTTGGGGTAGCGGCTTGCCCTAGTTGACCATAATGCTCGGTAAATGCAGCAAAGTCTGGGTTGGTTAACATCGCGCAATGACCAAATATTTCGTGGAAGAAATCTGGCTCCTGTAAGTAATCGAACTCATCTCTTGTACGCAAGAATGTGGCGACTGGAAAGCGCTTATTACCGAGTAGATTAAAAAATCGGTCGAAATCAATAAGCGCGGGAACGGGCTCCACTTGCCAACCTGTTGTATCCATCAAGACACGATTAATTTCTGGCAACTGAGGAACGCGGTCTTGAGGTAAATCAAGCAGCGTCAAACCGTGTAAATAAGCCTCACAAGCTCTGTTTTGGATCACACCCATTTGTCGTGTTACCAAATCTCGCCAAATGGCGTCTTCTTCACGGCTCCATTCAACCCTGCCTTCCTGGTTTACGGGTTTAGAACGATACTGGGTCATGGCTCATCTCCATTAACAAATCCTTTACATTAAGCCTATCTGTAGTCTTAAGAGCTTCCAATCCCTGCGCGATTTTCTCAGCATTATCCTGATGTAACATATTGTTTACAACCCATCGTAACTGCATGATTTTTATGACACGATATAATATCTGGCTTGTTTGACTTTATCGTGTATTCCTCTCACACTAAAACCTGTTATCACTTTGTTATAGAGGGACCTATGCGCGAGAGCAGCAAAGTATGGCAACCGAGCGACAGTCGTATCGAAGAAGCCAACATTACACAGTTTATTGAACACATTAATCGACAAGGAAATACCCTTGAAAGCTTCGCTGATCTGCATCAATGGTCACTCGATCATGTAGAAAAATTTTGGCAGGAAGTTTGGCTATTCTGCGACGTCATTGGCACTCCGGGAGAGACCATAAAAGAGCGATCATAAAGTCGCTGGCAGCAGCCTGTTGAAAATAGGGATATAAAATGGTTCCCAAACGCGCAAATTAACTACGCCGAAAATTTGCTAACCTACGCGTGTCACCAACCCGATGATCTCGCGATTTGGTTTGAAAATGAACGTGAAGAAAAACAGACCTACACCTGGAAACAATTGTGCGAAGAAGTTTCGAGTGTGCAGCAATGGTTGAAAGAATGTGGAATTAAGCAAGGTGATGTCGTCGCTGGTTATTTACCTCACCTACCTCAAACGGTGATAGCTATGCTAGCAACCACCAGTTTAGGGGCGACCTGGACTTCCACCTCACCTGATTTTGGCGTCGAAAGCGTTTTGGAGCGCTTTGGTCAAGTGAAACCCAAAATCCTGTTTACTTGTGATGGCTATACATTCAATGGCAAAACTTTCGATATGTCTGAGAAAAACCAGCATATTGCGGATCATCTTGATGGTCTTAAACAAGTTTGCCAAATTAGCTACCTTAAACCACACATTTTTGAATGCGATGTCTGCACCCAAGATTGGCAAAACGTCCTGAATCAATACACACCCGAAGCGCTGACTTTTACTCGTGTGAATTTTAACGATCCGCTATTTGTGCTTTATTCTTCAGGCACAACAGGCAAACCGAAATGCATCGTTCATTCCGTCGGCGGAACGGTGCTTAATCACTTGAAAGAGCATCAACTGCATTGCGATATTCAACCGAACGAACGCGTGTTTTATTACACGACCTGCGGTTGGATGATGTGGAACTGGCACGTTTCTTCACTCGCGAGCGGTGCATGTTTGGTGATTTTTGATGGTAGCCCTGTTTACCCCACTCATGATGTGCTCTGGGACCTCGCAGAACGAGCCGAAGTGACGCTGTTTGGAACCTCAGCAAAATACCTAGAGGCGCTGGAAAAAGCATCTTTTTCTCCGCAGAAAAGTGATGCATTTCCAAGTCTGAAAACCATTTGCTCAACGGGCTCTGTTCTGTATCCAGAACAGTTTGATTATGTCTATCAGCACATTAAAGAAGATGTACACCTCGCCTCGATTTCTGGCGGAACAGACATTTGTGGCTGCTTTGTATTAGGCAACCCTATTTCTCCCGTTTATCGGGGAGAGTGCCAATCAGCAGGGTTAGGGGTCGATGTCCGAGTCTTTAACCAACAAGGTAATAGCGTAATGGGAGAGCGCGGCGAGTTGGTTTGTGCCAATTCATTACCCAACTTCCCTGCTGGCTTTTGGAACGACACCGGTGAGAGATATCATCGCGCTTATTGGGATAAATTCGACAATATTTGGCACCACGGCGATGATGTTGAACAGACCAGCGTTGGGGGATACGTGTTTTATGGTCGAAGTGATACCACGTTGAATCCCGGTGGCGTAAGAATCGGCACGGCCGAAATCTATCAGCAAGTGAACTGTATAGACGGTATTCTAGATTCGATCGCAGTAGGAAAAGAAGTCGATCGCAACGAACAAATATGGCTGTTTGTCCAATTAGTCAAAGGGGTAGAGCTCAATGACGAGATGATCGCTTCCATCAAAGCACAGCTAAAGTCTGCATGTTCTCCAAGGCATGTACCTAGTGCAATTTACGCAATAAGCGATATACCTAAGACACGCTCAGGAAAGCTGGTCGAGTTAGCCGTTAAGCAAGTCGTTAACAACCGAAGCGTCGAAAATTTAGGCGCAATAGCCAACCCTGAAGTGCTGGAGGAGATACGCAGGATAGTCGTCTCAAAATAACCTCCGAAGACTAAGTTGTTCGAGTATGTCCTTGCCTGCACCACGACGCTTGTTTAGAGCAAGTGAAGTTACATATATCCTCATCAGATAAGAAAAAAGCGAGCTTGTTAGCTCGCTTTTGTCATTTTTTGTTCTTTATTCAGCGGTATTAGCGACGACCAAGCCCCATTAATACCGACATTGTTTTACCATCAGATGTAATGTCAAAAACGTGTTGCGATTCAACTTCAGTAAAACCCGCTTCTTTCAGTGCACGCTCAGACTTCGCAAGGGTAAAACCGTCTTGTTCACATTCTGCAATCCAATCAAAATGAACAAAATAGCCGCCGTGGTTAAGTAGAGAATGCGAGATCGTTAATGACGCGTCTAAGTCTTCCACAAACGCTAAAACTGATGATGCAACCACCAAGTCGAACTGTCCACGAAAGGCCGGATGCTGAGCGACCAAGCCGCGAGATAATGCATCTACCACAGGTTCTACGTTGACGAGCTCTTTTTTATCGAGTTCCTCAATCATGGCTTCCGATGCGTCTAATGCTACGATGTCTTTAACCATCGGTGACAATCGTTGACTTAACTGCCCTGTTCCGCATCCAAAATCTAGTACTTTAATGCCATCAAGCTGAGTTAGCTGTTGTAACTGCTCAAACACCGACTGCGCAAATTGCTCTGTTGCTGGATTTGATTCCCAGTTTTTTGCTAAGCCGTCCCAATCTTGTGCCATCGTGGCCTCCATGTTCACTTTTTGTAACCCACATAGATTACCGCAAAACCGTTAAAAGACCATAGACTTATCTGGCGGATTCGCGTTTTTTTCGATAATCTTTCATGGCTTTGGGAGCGCATCTGCATAATACCCAAATTATTTGAATTCATTTATTGGTTGTGTCAAATCATGAACTTAACTCAAGTAGAAGCCTTCTGCACCATCGCTGAGTGTGGTTCTGTTTCTGAAGCGGCAAGGCAACTCGACTGCAATCGTACCAAACTCAGTATGTCGATTAAGGCATTAGAGAAAGATCTCGACGTTGAATTGTTTAACCGAACTGGCAACCAGCTCACCCTCTCTGAAGCTGGGAAAGCCATTTACAAAGATTGCGAACACCTACTTATCATCGCACAACGGGTCAGAAAGACCTGCGCTCAAATCTCGGAAGGGTTTAACGCGGAAGTTTGGGTAGCACGTGACGACTCCTTACCTGATGATCTCTGGCAAGAATTATCTCATACATTGAATAACCGCTTTCCTTCAACAACCTTCAACTTAATCTTGGCATCCAGTGGCGACTTAGCCAACTTGGTCAGTACCCACCAAGTAGATTTTGCTTTCGGCGTTGATTATGAGCGAGTAGACGATCCTCGTATCGTATATAACCCATTAGGCAAGATACGTATGATGTCAGTATGCAGTGTAGAACACCGCCTAAGTAAGATGCGCCGTGTCTCAGACGAAGATCTACGTAGTCAGATGCAAGCACTAATGGTGTACCTAAATGAGAAAGACAACCCTGAACTGCAACCTTTCTCGACTCGATATATTGGTTTTTCGAGTTTTGACTACATGCTGAACACCATCTTAGAAGAAGACGCTTGGGGCGTGCTTCCAGAACCATTAATCCGCCATTACCTTCGTCAGCAGAAGCTCGCCGTTATCAAACACACATACGGATTGACGCAAGAAGACTACTGTATGTTTTCACCTAACGGCCATACTGAGCATCCAGCAATGACGTGGTTAGCAGATAAATTGAGCGAGTATTTATTTGACTTCTAAACATTTTATCAGTGAGTGTCAATTTTACTGACACCAAAAAATCACAGTAAGCCATTGTTTTATAGGAATATAAATAAAAACGCAATTTTTTAGATTAGTTACTGGTCACTTTGTGGTTGCCTAAATTACCTTATGAGCGAAGAATAGTAAGGTATTAAAATTCAAAGGCATCTTTTATGTGTGACAGGACAAGCAAAAACGAAAACCGTATTCTAACCATTTCAGCCCTTTTGGCATCTGGGTTCGCTGCTGGTGGTATGGTACTTGGCTTGCTTGTAGGATCAATTGTCATCGTGTTTGACGGTGTTTACTCTTTGGTCAGCTTACTGTTAACTTTATTGTCACTGGCCGCTTCTTACTATATTAACAAGCCTTCAAAATCTGTATTCCCATTTGGAAAAGCGGTCTTAGAACCAATCGTTATTGCGATAAAAGCAGCCGTCATTTTAGTGGTTGTAAGCTTCTCTCTCTACTCTGCGATATCAGCATTGATGTCTGGAGGTCGCGAGGTCGATGCTTCTATTGCGACCTTATTCGGCATCGTGAATGTTATCGGTTGTGGTTACGCTTGGTGGTTTATGGCGAAACGCAGCCGCCGCTTCTCATCAGGCTTGATTGAAGCGGAGAAAAAACAGTGGCAAATGGATACTTTGTTGAGTGTGGCGGTGACCGTAGGATTTATCTCGGCTTGGGCTGTTTCACTAACGCCATTCTCTGAGTATGCGGTATATGCCGACCCCATGATGATGGTTTTAATGGGCTTTTACTTCCTCAAAGTACCGTTCGATATGCTAGTAGGTGCCTTACGTGAACTACTAATGATGGCACCAAGCAAAGAGCTGTGTCAGAGCGTTGGCAAAGATGTTCTTGAGATTGAAAAAGTAACTGAGCATCAATTGAAACTGGCTGGCGTAACGAAGGTGGGCCAAGAGCTACGAGTAAATGTGGACGTACATATTGATGACGACACATTGGAGCTTGATACACTAGAGCACACTCGTAAGCAGCTTATCAAGCGACTGTCGAAGCACAGATTCAAGCTTCAACTACACTTGAACGTCGCTTATTAGAGTGCCACCAAAGAGCCGTTAAAACTCAATAAAAAGCTCCCAATCTCGGGAGCTTTTTTAATTTTTTCGATTTAGTTTCTTCGTATTCGAATACAGCTCGCAAGGGAGATCTGTTCGTTGCTCACTTAAATTCTCTGATCTCGTTGGTAACTTACCCAGCCGCTTCGCGCTTCTCTTTGGTGACTAACCAACACATCAGCGAGCCCACCGTTACCATCACAACGCCCTGCCAAAAGCTATGGCTCAGAGTTACGCCAAGAATAATGGAAGAAAATAAAGCGGAAAAAATGGGTGTGAAGTAAGACAAGGTGGCGAGAAAAACCATATTGCCGCCAACGATCGCGATATTCCATAAACCATAACCACCAGCCATTAAAGCCGCAGAGGCCACTAAGTACCCCATCGCTTCCCAACTGAATGTCATTGGTGGCTCATCCGTAAACGCGTATTTGACCCAAAGCGAAACAGCTGTTGCAATAAAAAACAGGGTAATCGCATTATGTTTAGATTGCTGCCTTTGGGTTAAGTTGCAATAAAAAGCCCATATAACCGCGCCAGCGAAAGCCATAAAATACACCAGAGGGTTACTACTAACATTGGACATGATCTGAGTTATGGATAAGCCATTCTCACCGCTCACAGTCCAAGCAACCCCAACAAACGCCAGCGTAACTGCGGGATAAAGCAACCAGTTTGTTTTTTTATTGCTGCCAAGGACCGCAAATAAAACCGTCAGTGCGGGCCAAAGGTAATTGACAATCGACACCTCAATTGCCTGCGCGCGCGAGTTGGAATATCCCAAAGATAGAGCGAGAAATATTTCATAACAGACGAACATCGCACCACCAAGCGCAAGATACTTGGGAGAAAAGTAAGACAACTTTGGAATACCGACCACGATAAGAAGGAAAACAGAGCTAAGAGAGTACAACATGGCTGCCCCGCCTACAGGACCTAAACTCTCCGTAACCAACCTCGCGATGCCAAGCAGACAACTCCAAGAGAGAATCGCGATACAACCATAAAGTGTGAAACGAAATTGCACTGATTTCATGTGACCTACCACTCACGAATGCCAAAGGAAACGTCAGCTTAACTCAAAAATGATCAGGTTCAACGTACTGTTTTATAAAAATCAGTATAAAAATCATTCTATTAAGCCGTTGGAGTCGATATGAAACATTTTCTGCCCTCTAGTGTTATGCTTACACCCTTTGTTGTGCGCTACTATGATGAAGATGACAACGAGAGTGAAAACGTTAAAACACATTCGGAAACGCATGGTCTAGATAGCGAAGAGCAATCTAAGGAACGTTCAGAGTAAAGGAATCCAAACATGAAAAAAGTCGCAGTCATTTTAAGTGGTTCAGGCGTTTACGACGGTTCTGAGATCCACGAAGCAGTGTTGGCGCTCTACGCCATCGAGAAGGCAGGTGCAACTTGGCACTGCTTTGCACCTAACATTGACCAACTCCACGTCATCAATCACCTAACTGGTGACGAAATGGATGAAACACGTAACGTATTGATCGAATCAGCTCGTATTGCACGCGGAAATATTGACGATGTCGCCAAACTTAACGTCGATGAATACGATGCCCTACTGCTTCCAGGTGGGTTTGGTGCCGCGAAAAACTTAACCGACTTCGCTGTTTCGGGTGCGGAGTGCTCCATTAACACACACGTAGCTCAAGCTTGTCGCGCGTTTGCTAATGCGAAAAAACCAGCTGGCTATCTGTGTATTTCTCCTGTCATTATTCCGATGATTTATGAGCAAGGCGTGAAAGGAACGGTAGGCAACGATGAGGCAGTCTCAATAGCATTTAATCAAATGGGCGGTGAACACACCACGTGCCCTGTCGAAGACATCGTTTTTGATGAAAAACACCTCGTACTTTCAACCCCTGCTTACATGTTGGCAGAGAATATCTCTCAAGCGGCTTCAGGTATCGAAAAGTTAGTATCAAAACTGATTAAAATAGCTTAATTATTAGTAGTTAGCTTATAAAACACTTCCCTATCCCCATTGATAATTAAGTTATTAATGGGGATTTTTTATACTTTAGTCGAATTTAGAGATATATCCGCGTCAGAAGTCAATTTCTGCCAATCGTTTGCGTCCATAGTTTCATATTTGTTCTACTTTATATCAGTGTTGCACTTATACGCAGTGCAACAAGATCACTGTCACAGTTTTTCTCTTGCAAGTACCTCTAAGTGGGTAAACTTGCTTTAGATCAACTTCAATCTGGAAACGAATGTGCGACAGTAAATGGCAAATTAAGAAAGATTATTAAAAATAACGACGGAGCTATCCAATATGACAAGTGCATTTTTTATCCCTACGGTAAACCTAATGGGCGCTGGTTGTTTGAAAGACGCAGCAGACAACATCCAATCTCAAGGCTTTAAAAAAGGTTTGATCGTTACGGATAAGATCCTTAACCAAATCGGTGTAGTCAAACAAGTTCAAGACCTTCTCACTGAGCGCGATGTAGCAACCGTTGTGTTTGATGGCACTCAACCAAATCCAACTATCAGCAACGTTAACGACGGCTTAGCACTTCTTACTGATAACGAATGTGACTTCGTTATCTCTCTAGGCGGCGGTTCACCACACGACTGTGCGAAAGGTATCGCGCTTGTTGCTTCTAACGGCGGCAAAATCGCAGATTACGAAGGCGTAGACCAATCTGCAAAACCAATGATGCCACTTATCGCGATCAACACGACGGCGGGTACTGCATCTGAAATGACGCGTTTCTGCATCATCACTGACGAAGAGCGTCACATCAAGATGGCTATCGTTGATAAGCACACAACACCGCTTATCTCGGTAAACGATCCAGAGCTAATGCTAGCTAAACCTGCTTCGCTAACTGCGGCAACAGGTATGGATGCCCTAACTCACGCGATTGAAGCTTACGTATCTATCGCAGCAACACCAATCACTGATGCGGTAGCAATTAAAGCGATTGAGCTTATCCAGGCTTATCTACGCACAGCAGTGAAAAACGGTGAAGATCTAGAAGCTCGTGAACAAATGGCATACGCGCAGTTCATGGCGGGTATGGCATTCAACAACGCGTCTCTAGGTTACGTACACGCAATGGCACATCAGCTAGGTGGTTTCTATGACCTTCCACACGGTGTTTGTAACGCGATTCTTCTACCTCACGTACAGCGTTACAACGCGCAAGTATGTCCTGAGCGTCTACGTGACGTAGCAAAAGCAATGGGCGTAAACGTAGAAGGCATGTCTGCTGAAGCAGGTGCAGCGGCAGCAATCGACGCTATCGTTACTCTAGCGAAAGATGTGGGTATCCCAGCAGGTATCAAAGAGCTTGGTGCGAAACTGGAAGACATCCCAACACTAGCAGACAACGCACTGAAAGACGCTTGTGGTTTCACTAACCCTAAACAAGCAACTCACGAAGAAATTTCTAAGATCTTCGAAGAAGCGATGTAATCTCGCTAACTAAACAGTTCTCTAGCCTTAATTCAATCCCCGATCTCGTATCGGGGATTTTTTACATTCATATACAAGTGAATCTCTGCCAAACATAGTCTTTTAGTGTTAGCTTTTAAGTATTAACACGATTCATATTGGAAGGAACCATGAGAACGATTGCTGCTGCCCTACTCACTTGTTTATCCTTTTCTGCCAACGCTGCCGAATACCGCGCGAACGAGGTGGCGAATGGATTTCAGATCCCTTGGGGGATCGAGTTTTTAGATAACCAACGCGTTATCGTCAATGAAAAGAACGGTACGGTTTCGTTGCTGGATATCACATCAGGCAAACCTCAAAAGCTGTTTAACGTCCCCAATGTGAACACCAGTGGACAAGCTGGTTTATTGGATGTTGCACTCGCACCGAATGCCGATACGCAAAACCCGCAACTCTTCTTTACCTACAGCAAGCGCACGAGTAAAGGCAATACGGTGGCGTTAGCGACGGCGCAATTGCAAAACAATCAACTTGTGGGTTGGAACGATCTCTTTGTTGCTGATGCCATCACCGACACAGGGCGTCACTACGGCAGTCGACTTTCATTTGTAGACGACAAAGTTTATTTCTCAATCGGTGACCGTGGCGAACGTGATAATGGGCAAGACACTCAAACCCATGCTGGCAGTATTCTGCGCCTTAACCTTGATGGTTCGGTTCCGCAAGACAACCCATTCAAACCTTCCCAAGCTCGTCCTGAGATATGGAGTTACGGGCACCGCAACCCACAAGGTATGTTTTACGACGAAGCAACAAAACAGCTGTGGTCTATTGAACATGGACCACGCGGCGGCGATGAAATTAATCTAATCAAGAAAGGCGCGAACTACGGCTGGGCAAAAGTCTCTCATGGTAAAGAATATTGGGGTCCGTTGGACGTCGGTGAAGCTAAGTCGTTACCGGGAATGGAAGATCCCAAGCTGGTATACGTCCCTTCTATCGCACCCAGTAATATGATTTTGTACCGTGGTGATAAATACCCAGAGTTGGACGGAAAAATCCTCGCCGGTGCCTTGAAGCTGGCGCACATCAACGTGGTTTCTATTGAGAATGGCAAGCTCACCGAATCAAAAAGATTGATGGAGAATCTTGGTGAGCGAGTAAGAGATATAACCATCAGCCCCGATGGTTATATCTACTTTTCTACCGACAGCGGCAAAATCTTTCGTCTTGAGGAAAGGTAATCAAACACTAAAATCGTTAAGACTATTTAATTTGTGACGTACTAGTGATTTATTTTCGTACAATCTAAGCAGAAGAATCTAAACTTAACAATAACCTTTTGTTTTTTAAAACGATAGTTCGGTTAAGTTGTACGAGGTCATTATGATTCCATTCCCTTTACAGCTCGATAAAATTAAAGCCGTGGTGTTTGATTTGGACAACACCTTGGTGAGTTCTGATATGAACTTCGGCGAATTGCGACAACAGCTTGGCTGTCCGCAGAGTGAAGATCTATTGGATTTTGTCGACGCACTTGAGCATCCTCATCATCGAGAGCACGCTCATAACGTGATATTTGATTACGAGATTTCTGATGCTGAGCAGTCTGCTCTAATGATTGGCTGCCATGAATTGCTCGCCCACTTGCATCAAAATGAAATCAAAACCGCTATCGTGACGCGCAACTGCCAAATCGCCACTCAGCGCAAACTAGAGCACAACCAAATCTCAGTAGAACGAGTCATCACTCGTGAATGCTTCCCGCCCAAGCCAGACCCTTTGTCTCTGCAGGTATTGGCGAAAGAGTGGCGTTTGATGCCTGATGAAGTGCTTTATGTCGGCGATTACCTTTACGACTTGCAGGCAGCGTATAACGCGCAGATGCCCTCTTGCCTTGTGCACCATGGGAATCAAGAAACCTTCAATGACTCAGCCTCGTTGGCGCTTAATGAACTCAGCGATTTACTGAGCCATTTCCAATCCTTACCACGCAAATAAAGCGCACACATAAAACACGCAAACAAAAAAAGGGGCACCAGCGTGCCCCTTATGACTTATTCCCGATTGTTTCATGCGTTCCCAAGGATTGCTTGGGTGATGCGCTGCTTAGCCTTGTAGGTAAGCGTTAAGCATCCACATTAATTTTTCTTGCTCACGGATGTAGTCACCCATCAATGCCGCTGTACCTTCGTCATCTGCTTCACCCGCGTTTTGTAGAATCTCACGCTGTTTTAGAAGCAGAACGCTAAAGCCTTGAACCAGACCTTGTACACACTCCTCACCAGAAGTAGCGTTTTGATGTTCTTTAATTTCACTTGCTTCCAAGTAGTTGCTGAATGCGTGCGCTGGCGTGTGACCCAAAGTTAGAATACGCTCTGCAAGCTCATCGATTTTTGTTTGTAGATCAGTGTAGATCTCTTCAAATTTTACGTGCAGTTCGAAGAATTGCGCACCTTTAATGTTCCAGTGGTAACCGCGAGAGTTCATGTACAACACTTGGTAATGCGCTAACAGTTGATTGAGCTGTTGAGCTAGTTGTGCTGATTGTTCGCTGTCTAGACCAATTAGGCTTACTTGTTTGTTCATAATCTTGCTCCTAGAAGGATGATACCAATCGTAGTAACGAACGATTCTCTTACCGGGATTGGTATAAAGTTTAAAAATTCTTTTGCAGTATTTGCTGCCGATGGAGTCATATTACGACTCCGGCTCGGCGAAGAGAATTTGGTTTTAGCTATGATTTAAATAGCCAAATCCAATGAGCAAGCAGACGAATATCGGCGTATCATCCAACAAAAAGCCCCAACCCTTTTTGTGTAAAAAGGATTGGGGCTTTTTTACTATTTGGTTAACGTTCAAAAGTCGATGAAAGATGTAAACCTTATCTACGCCGTTTTGAAAGTTGCCATCTGTTGATTCAGCTCAGTAACTTGCTCTTTTACTTGCAATGATGTCTCTGATGCACGTTGGCTGTTATTCGAAACTTCATCCACTGATTGAGTAATACCGGACATCAATCCAGTGATCGAATTGGTCGCATGAGATTGCTGCTCTGCCGCTGCTGCAAGTTCTGCCATTTGCTCATTCAAGGAACCTATTTGCTCAGTAGTAACAAGCAAACGAGTTACCGCTTTTTCAATGTGCTCAGCGCCCTGCTCCGCAAGTGATTGACTGTGTTCAATCTCCTCTACCACCGAATTGGTCGAGCGTTGAATCGCATTGATGATACCGTTGATTTCTGTCGTCGATTGAGTAGTGCGAGTCGCTAACATACGTACTTCATCCGCCACAACCGCAAAGCCTCGTCCTTGGTCACCCGCACGCGCTGCTTCTATCGCGGCATTCAATGCCAGTAAGTTAGTTTGTTCTGCTAAGCCTTCAATCACCTCTGTGACTCGGCCAATGGCTTCGCTCTCTTTGCTTAACTGCGTCACCTGCGTACTCGCGGTTTCAATGCTGCCGTGCAAACTTTCCATAGTGACTTTGTTTTGCTCTAAAGCATCACGACCTTGTTCAATCTCGCCTTTTGAATCAGAAAGCTTCTGCACTGATTGGTTGGCTTGATCTAGGGTGTTACGCGCGGCTAAAGCGATTTCATCCAATTGGCTTCCCATTTCAACAATGCTGGTCTGTTGCTGTTCTACATTCGATGAAGTGACTTGCGCCGATTCCAACAAAGCCCCCATACTGGTATCCACTTGGTGCGCTTTCTCACTCACCCCTGCCACGATGCTCGCTAACGATTGGTTCATGCGGTTAATCGAATCGGTAAGGTCTGCCAATTCATCTTTCCCAACAACAGTTAACGGAGGCTGAGAAACGTCCCCTGAAGCGATCGTCTTTGCACGCTCCGATAAGTTTTTCACTCGGCGACCAATGGTGTTGCCCATGTATTTTGAAATCGCTACTGCGGCAAACAAAACCAATGCCGCGGCAATCAGCATGGTGGTGAGTACGTTTTTGATCGACTGATTAATGCCCTGTCCACTTTGATCTGCACGACTTTGCTGAGCCAATACGATCGTTTCTAAGCTTTGGTCTAGTGCATCCGCTGCTGGCAACAGTTCATTCGCCATTAACAAGTTTGATTCGTTCCACTCTGGCGATTGACGCAATGCAATTACCTGCTCTGCTAAAGGAAAGTACAGTTGCTGCATTTCTTTAAACAGTGACCACAAAGATTGGTCGTTATCAGTAAGTCTGTCGAGTTTGCTATCGATTTCCGCCACA
Source organism: Vibrio sp. 1978 (assembly GCF_033344345.1). Taxonomy (NCBI): domain Bacteria; kingdom Pseudomonadati; phylum Pseudomonadota; class Gammaproteobacteria; order Vibrionales; family Vibrionaceae; genus Vibrio; species Vibrio sp. 1978. Next base: position 241,455 of record NZ_JAWPOP010000001.1, on the reverse strand, counting down.
GATTGATTGTGGTATTTAATCAAGTCGTGGTATTTGTCTAGGTGATCTTGCTGCCCGTATAACAGGAAATCTCGCAGTGCAGACAGTGCATTGGCGAGCGAGGTATAGCTGTCGGCATAAACTTTGAACAGACGTTTTCTGTCTCCACCGAATGGGTTTCCTGACTCTTCGTTGATTAAGCTTTGAAGCTGGTCAAGTGCCACTTCTGCAATGGGTGCCGCTTCGTTAATAAAGAGGTTGTGTGCGGGTAAGTTCTCATCACTGTGGCTAAGTTCAATCAGCTTGTTTAGAGAAACTTTTACCGCGTCCCACTGGCTTTGGATCGCTTGAAAATCCTGTTCAGAGATCAACGCCTGCAACGTTGGAAGCGACTCGTCTGTAGATGCCATGATATTACGCACGTCCTCACTCAGACGTGCGCTCGCCTCTTCATCGCCACCTAGCAACATGTAGGCTCGAATCGAGGACAGCGACGCTTGAACGGACTGTTGGATACCGCGACTGGTGTCGACGGTCGGTAAATCGGATTTAAGTAACGAAGAGGCGTATTGCTCTACGGTAGTGACGTTGCGATACGTGAATACCGCTGATGCCATAAAAAGTACGGCTAGCAGCACAAAACTGAGCTGCAACTTCCCTGATATCGTAAGGTTCATCCATAAACTCCTGACAACGATGAGCCTTAAATATAACGATGTTTACAAAAATGTTAAATACAGGTGTCAAAAGTTACTAAGAAAACCATGTAAACCACTATTTTAAGCCTATAAATAGGGCTTATTCGAAGTATGGTATGCGCTCACTACGTAAAATCAGATAATTAACGTAAGTCGTTTCTAAGCAGTCTTGCTCCCACAACGAAAGAATCCGCTTAGTGGCGAAGTAGTAATCTTTATTACGCAGTAACACGCCCACCGTGCGACTGAGCTGCTCAAAGCGCTGTTGCTCATTAGCAGAGATGTCATTGTCCTCATTTTCAATGATGGGCGCCAATCCATCGGCAAACCAATTGTTCAGAATTTCACGCATCTCAAGTTCTGACTCCGGTACATCGATACTCGACAACTCGCGATGCTGTGGTGGCGGTACTATGTACTTTGACGCTTTTGGTGAACTGACATAACGGTACATGTCGCTCCTCCTTGTAAATGACTCTTATACCCAAGTGACTTCAAGATGCAGGATTCAGAGCGTTGTCATTGATTCGGGGTCAAGGAAAACAACGCAGCGTAATAGTCAGCTCTTTCCAAGTTGTTTGACACAGAAACCGAGTCAATGACACGCTCCCGAAGGGCGAGCTGTCTTGGTTTGTATACTTTGTTGTCGATTCTTGATTTAGACCCACTAGACCTTTAAATCGCCGCCGCGTCTACAAACCAAGCCATTCTCGCTGAACCTAACATCTCGAGGTTACTTGGGTATAAACTAGCTAAGAATACTTTTTTCAATTTCCAAGTTTTTTTCTAGAGCTCATAGAAAGAAGCCCAACAAAAAAGCCATGCAAAGTAGGCTCTGCATGGCTTTGGTTTGGGCAGCAATGACACTGCCCTCGTCTAGGACTGGTTACATTGAGCTTTGATCGAAATCGTTGCCTTGGTCAGTACCCGTTTGAGTATCCGAGTCGAAGCTGCCAGAGTCATCCGTGAAGTCAACACCTTGATCTTGACCTCCTGCACTTGTCCAGTCGCTGCCGCCAGATTCCATACCCGCCATATCTGGTTGCTGATCTTGAGCAGAACCTTGCATGGTGTATTGATCATCGACTTCAACTTCAACTGTGCCACTCGCACCTTCTACTGCGCTGCCCAATTCGTCGTAACCTTGGAATTGGATTTCGCTCGTACCTTCGTAACCTTCTGGTAGGTCAACTGATACTGGTTGGTTGAGGTTGCCACTTAATGTGAAGCTACCATCGCCATTATCCAGTGCGTTGCTTACCGATGCACCATCAGGTAGACCGGACATTTCTGCATAATCCACCGATTCGTTACCACTGACCTCATCTGGAACCGAGATAGAAATAGTATCGCCTGGTGCTGCAGTCACATCAGCTGCGCTCTCCTCTTCACTGTCTGCACCGTTTGCTGCTTGCTCTTCAGGCTGTTGCGCTTCGCCAACTTGCTGCTCTGCTGATGCTTGAGCAGTTTGGATTTGTGGCTCGTCGCTTTGCGCTGAATCGTCCGCAACTTGGATGCTCAGATTCTGAGTCAATACTTCACCATTGTCGTTGACCTGAACATCCATAGCCAAATTGCCATCGAAGTCATCGTTCGGCCAGTATGTCCACTCTTCATCACCTGATTTCGCAAAGAAACCAGCATCGTTTGCATCGGCGACATCCAACACTTCTGCAGAAGGGCTAATGCCAAGTTCATCAATCAACTGCGCTTCCGTTAGTGTTAGTGAACCATCATCAGCCAGTGCGTAGCCTTCGCTGGTTGTGGTTTCACCTTCACCTTGGATGTCGACATTGAAGAAGCTCTCAATGCGGTTTTCACCGTCAGTTGCAATGAAGCCAACTTGAACATCTCCGGTGTAGCCTTCTGCTGGTGTGAATTGGTAGTTACCTTGGTTATCGGTCTCTATCACACCTTGACCTTCCATTAGGCTCACTGACTCAATGCTCAAGCTGTCGCCTTCTGCATCGCTCAAGGTCGATAGCATGTCATCATTGGTGAACGACAAGGTGCCATCCGCTGCCATTTCTGTGGTAGAAATGCTGTCGATTTCTGGTGAAGCATTCTCTTGTGGTGCGTCTTCTTTCACGACCACGCCTGTTTGCTCATCATGAAGCACACCGTCTTTATCAATCACGTAAGCGATATCCGCTTCACCCGTAAAGCCTGGTGCTGGATTGAATGTCCATGTGCCATCACCGTTATCGACAATTTCACCTTGGCTGCGATCAGCTAGGTGAACGAATTTCACTTCATCACCCGCGTCAGCGTCCACATTCTCTGCCAATCCGATTAGGTCATCTGCGGTTAGTACAACTGGCTCACCCGCTAAGGTTTCGAAGTCACCTGAATCGATGCCATCTTCGAACTCTTCTGGCTCGTCACCATAATCCACCGTTGTTGCGGTCACGGTTACGAAGAACTCGCCATTAAAGTCAGCCGGAGGCGTCATTTGCAGGTCTGAGATATCCCACTCGTTCAAGTCGATGTATTGACCCGGTTCCGTGATGGTAACGGTGTTCACACCATCCGTAACTTCGAAGCCAACAGGGAAACCAGTCATCACTAGGTTACTTAGCGTTTCTGAATCGTCGATCAGACCGACATTCAAGCCTAGGTGACCTGTTTCGTCCTCACCGAAGACTAACGGACCATCATGGTCGGTTGTGATGACTGCGCCATCGGCAACAGGGCGAACAAACACTGGTACATCAAGTACCGTCTCAAACTCACCGTCACTTACCACAACTTGCAAGTCAGAAACCCCTGCAAAATCGCCAGTCGGTGTGAATGTCCAAGTACCGTCACCGTTGTCCGTTACCTCACCACCATATTCACCTTCTGCGGTGATAATGCGTGATACGACTAGGTTTTCAGTGTCGATATCGCCGAACAAGTTCATCAAGTCGCCAGCGTCGAAGGTGAATGCGCCATCCTCGTCGGTTGCCATAAAGGCATTACCCACATTGAATGGAGCATCGTTGACTGGGATGACATCCACATTCAACGAGCCTTCAACCACTTCTTCACCATCCGTCGCGGTGTAGCCCAGTTCCACCAAACCATTGAAGTCTTGAGTGGTCACCAAGTGGTACATACCATCTGGCTGCTGGGTTAATGTCGCGTTTGCAGGAGCACGAACCGTGATGCTTTCTACGCTGATTTCGTCACCATCAAGATCCGTAACTTGATCAGCGATGTAAGCTGGGTCAATCACCATGACCACATCTTCTTCGCCTTGCATCTGGATGGTTGGCGCTTCTGGTGCATCGTTAACCGCTTCGACGTTTAGATTGCCTTCAACCGGCGTAACTAAATCACCATCGCTGACGCCGAACGACATTGGCACATCACCATTGAAGTTCTCAGCCGGAGTGAATGACCAAGTACCATCACCGTTGTCTAGCAAGTCACCGTATTGCTCATCAATCACTAGGTCGACAGCAGACAGTTCATCGTAGGTGTTGTCGATGTCTGTCGCGTTAGCAAGCAACATGTCCTGCGTAATAAGAATGGTGGTATCTTCGGTGCCAGCAATATTCACTGGCGTTGATTGCGGCGCATCGTTAATTGGGTTCACCGTTAGGTCGACGCCCACTTCCACGCTCGCACCATCGTTATCAATCAAGTCGAAACTTAGGTCGATATCGCCATTGAAGTTCGCGTCAGGCGTAATCGTAAAGCTACCATCTTGGTTCTCAACAACGGTTGCATTGGCTACCGCGGTTAAGTTCACCGCTTCTAGATTATCGCTGTCGACGTCACCCGCTTGAGCCAGTAACTGCTCTTGACTCAATGTGATTGAACCGCCTTCATCGACGCTGTAAGCCAAGTCGCCAGATACCGGAGCATCGTTGACTGGCAATACATCAATGTTCGCGTTGGTTGTCGCAGTTGCACCGTCTTCATCAGCGACGACTACGTCTAGGCTTACGCCACCGTTGAAGTTTTCATTTGGTGCGAAGCTGTAAGTGCCATCGTCATTCGCCGTTAGAATGCCGTCACTACCACTGTAAGAGACGCTTTCTAGGCTCACGTCACCTTCCACATCACTTGATTGCGCTAGCAGTTGCTCTTCCGTGAAGATAATGACTTCGTCTTCATTGACAGAGTAACTTGTCGCACCTGCGATTGGCGGATCGTTCACCTCAAGTACCGTAATACCTGCGGTGGTTGAATCCGTCGCACCGTCTTCATCGACAACCACAACGTCAAGGCTCACTTCACCATTGAAGTTCTCGTTTGGAGAGAAGGTGTACGTACCATCACCATTGTCTTGGAAGACGCCATCGTTGCCACTGTAAGTCACACTACTGATGTCTACGTCGCCTTCAATATCCGACGAATTAGCCAGTAGTTGCTCGTCACTGATGGTGATCGAGTTGTCTTCATGTACGGTGTAAGACGTGCTGCCCGCCACAGGTGGATCGTTCTCCGGCGTCACACTCACATCAATGTTGGCAGAGGTCGTATCCGTACCGTCTGACACATCGAAAGTGAAGTTCACATCACCATTGAAGTTCTCGTTTGGAGCAAAGCTGTAGGTCCCATCACCGTTATCGGTTAGGACACCATCAGCGCCAGTGTAAGTGACACCTTCTACCGATAGGTCATCACCATCGATATCCGTTGCGCCATCAAGCAGATCTTGGTCAGTGAAGGTCAACACACCATCTTCACCAATGGTGAACGCTTGATCTTCCGGCTGCGGCAAGTCATTGACTGGGTTAACCGTTAGGTCAGCCGTTGCAACGATAGTATCGCTGCCATCATTGATATCGAACGTGATATCAATGTCGCCATTGAAGTTCGCGTCAGGCGTGATAGTAAAGCTACCATCGTCATTAGCCGTAACCGTCGCATCACCGTCAACCACTAGGTTGGAAGCGGTTAGTGCATCACCTTCTACATCCGTTGCTTGTGCCAACAATTGTTCTTGGCTTAGCGTGATTGAGTTGTCTTCGTCGACACTGTAAGCCAAGTCACCCGATACCGGAGCATCATTGATTGGCAGAACATCAATGTTTGCCGTCGTCGAAGCGGTCGCACCATCTTCGTCCACGACTACAACATCAAGATTCACTTCACCATTGAAATTTTGGTTTGGTGCAAAGCTGAACGTACCATCACCATTGTCGGTAAAGATACCTTCGCTGCCACTGTAGCTCACGCTATCTAGTACTACCTCACCTTCAATATCGGAAGAGTTTGCCAACAACTGTTCTGCGCTGATGGTGATAACTTCATCTTCATCAATGGTGTAACTGGTTGTGCCTGCGATTGGTGGATCGTTCACCTCAAGAACGGTAATACCCGCTGTTGTTGTATCAACCGCGCCGTCCTCGTCAACCACGACAACATCAAGGCTAACATCGCCTGTAAAGTTTTCGTTTGGAGAGAAGGTGTAAGTACCATCGCCATTAATTTCTAGCACACCGTCGTTACCGCTGTAACTCACGCTGCTGATCGCAACATCACCCTCGATATCAGACGAATTAGCCAGTAGTTGCTCGTCACTGATGGTGATCGAGTTATCTTCATGCACTGTGTAAGACGTGCTGCCTGCCACTGGTGGATCATTCTCTGGCGTCACACTCACATCGATATTCGCGGTCACGGTGTCCGTGCCATCGGAAACATCGAAGGTAAAGTTTACGTCGCCATTGAAGTTCTCGTTTGGTGCGAAGCTGTACGTGCCATCGCCATTGTCGGTTAGGACACCGTCTGCACCTGTGTAAGTCACGCCTTCAACGGTTAGGTTGTCACCTTCTACATCCGTCGCGCCTGTTAATAGGTCTGCATCTGTGAAGGTAAGAATACCATCCTCACCCACGGTGAACGCTTGATCTTGTGGCTCTGGAGCATCATTGACTGGTGTTACTGTTAAGTCGAGGCCAGCAGCAACCACTTCTTCCCCGTCAGTCACATCGTAGGTGAACTCGATGTCACCGTAGAAGTTCTCGCTCGGAGTAATGGTGAAGCTGCCATCCTCATTCATTTCAACCGTTGCATTTTCATCATTGGTGCTCAGGTTGATTGCACTTAAGTCATCGCCATCGATATCAACAGCGTGCTCCAGTAACTGCTCTTGAGTTAGCGTAATGCTATTGTCTTCGGCAGTGACTGCGCTGATATCACCCGTCACTTCTGGTGCATCATTGGTTGGCGAGATATGAATCGTCACATCTTGCGTTGCTGTTGCCGTGGTTCCGGTATCCACATCTGTAGAGGTTGCATTCACGGTTAGCGTCACATCGCCATTGAAGTCCGCAGAAGGAATAAACTCTAGCCCTTCTAGCTCGCCCGGTTGTAGTGACCAAGTGCCGTCACCATTATCGACACCCGCTGATAGCGCGCTGCCTTCTGGCACATCTTCAATCAAGATAGAGAGGTTTTCTGAACCATCGGTATCGGTTAACGCTGCATCGATATCAAGCGGCACTGGTGTATCTTCGGTGCCAATGATTTGGTAATCCGCGTCCGCTACCGTGATTTCAATGTTGTCGATGCCGAATGACTCGTCAGGAATACTTTGGTTTAGCGTAGAACCAAAGCCTAACTGAAGCTGACCGTCTTCCACCGGAACGGTTAAGTTCACTTGGTGTGCTTGGTCGTTCCAACCACTGAAGCCTTCACGTTGAGAGGCTCCGTGGATCACTTCACCCACTTCATTACCATCTGAGTCGTAAAGCGTTGTCGTACCATCTTGAGTACGGAACGCGGAGTTCTCCAAGGTGGTTAGCTGTTCGCCGCCGACAAAGATTTGGAACGACTCGCCATCCCAAGAATCGATTTCGTAGAAGCTAAACGAGATATTCACTTCATTGACATCGCTTGGGATATCGTAGGTTTTGCTGACCGCTTCATCACCGCCAGTGCCACCAATACGACCCAGCATGTCGCCTGTTTCGAAACCTTGTGAACTTTCAGTATTCGCGTTCCAACCGTTCGAGCCAGACTCGAAGTTATCAGAGGCAATTACCAAGTCCGAAGCAATCGACAACTCTGGCATATCAACCACAGATTGAACATCAATGTTCGCTTCTGCAGGAACCGTTACGGTGCCATCGTTGACATCAAACGTCACGTTGACGTTGCCATCGAAGTTTTCATTCGGAGCGAAGGTGTACGTGCCGTCACCGTTATCAACCAAAGTACCGCTGTCAGAAGCAACGTTTTCAACCGTTAGGTTATCACCATCGATATCACCTGCATTTTGCAGCAGTTGCTCTTCGGTGAAGGTGAAGCTGGTGTCTTCTTGCGTAACAAACTGTGGCTGACCAACCGTTGGCAAGTCATTCACTGGGTTCACAGTCAGATCGGCAGTGGCTTGAATGGTCGCATCGCCGTCTGTAATGTCGAAGCTCAGATCAATGTCGCCATTGAAGTCCGCATCCGGTGTGATAGTGAAGCTGCCGTCATTATTCGCAACAACGGTCGCATTGCCGTCAACAGTGAGGTTGGATGCAGTTAGGTCATCGCCATCCACGTCGCCGGCTTGAGCAAGAAGCTGCTCTTGGCTTAGCGTGATAGAACCGTCTTCATCCACGCTGTATGCCAAATCACCTGATACTGGCGCATCATTGATTGGCAATACATCGATGCTTGCATTGGTTGACGCAGTTGCACCGTCTTCATCAACAACGACAACATTTAGGCTAACATCACCGTTGAAGTTTTCGTTTGGTGCGAAGCTGAATGTACCGTCGCCGTTGTCAGTAAAGATACCGTCGGAGCCGCTGTAGCTGACGCTATCAATCGCGACATCACCTTCAACGTCAGAAGCATTCGCCAATAGCTGCTCAGAGCTAATGGTGATGACTTCATCTTCGTTAACGGAGTAGCTGGTCGCGCCTGCGATTGGTGGGTCGTTCACCTCAAGAACAGTAATGTCAGCGGTGGTTGAGTCCGTCGCACCGTCTTCATCTACCACGACAACATCTAGGCTCACTTCACCATTGAAGTTCTCGTTTGGCGAGAAGGTGTACGTACCGTCACCATTGTCTTGGAACACACCATCTGTGCCGCTGTAGCTAACGCTATCAACTGCGACATCTCCTTCGACGTCTGATGAATTCGCCAGTAACTGCTCGTCACTAATGGTGATCGAGTTGTCTTCATGCACTGTGTAAGAGGTGCTGCCCGCAACCGGTGGATCGTTCTCAGGTGTGACTGTCACATCGATATTCGCGGTCACGGTATCCGTACCATCGGAAACATCGAAGGTAAAACTCACGTCGCCATTGAAGTTTTCGTTTGGAGCGAAGCTGTAAGTGCCGTCACCGTTGTCGGTTAGGACACCATCTGCGCCAGTGTAGCTCACACCTTCAACCGATAGGTCATCACCATCGATGTCCGTTGCACCATCCAACAGGTCTTGATCCGTGAAGGTCAACACGCCATCTTCACCAATGGTGAACGCTTGATCTTCTGGCTGCGGCAAATCATTAACTGGGTTAACAGTAAGGTCCGCCGTTGCAACAATAGTGTCGCTGCCATCATTGATGTCGAACGTGATATCAATGTCGCCATTGAAGTTCGCATCTGGCGTGATAGTGAAGCTACCATCGTCGTTTGCCGTAACCGTTGCATCACCGTCAACCACTAAGTTAGTCGCGGTTAGCGCGTCCCCTTCTACATCCGATGCTTGAGCAAGAAGCTGCTCTTGGCTAAGCGTAATTGAATTGTCTTCATCGACACTGTAAGCCAAGTTGCCCGATACTGGCGCATCGTTGATTGGCAATACATCGATGTTTGCATTAGTTGACGCAGTTGCACCGTCTTCATCAACAACCACAACATCTAGGCTAACATCGCCATCAAAGTTGGCGTTTGGTGCGAAGCTGAATGTGCCGTCACCGTTATCGGTAAAGATACCGTCGGAGCCGCTGTAGCTGACGCTATCAATCGCAACTTCACCTTCAACGTCAGAAGCATTTGCCAATAGCTGTTCAGAGCTAATGGTGATAACTTCGTCTTCGTTCACTGAGTAGCTGGTCGCGCCTGCAATTGGTGGATCGTTCACCTCAAGTACTGTAATACCTGCGGTAGTCGAATCCGTCGCACCATCTTCATCGACCACGACAACATCTAGGCTCACTTCGCCATTGAAGTTCTCGTTTGGCGAGAAGGTGTACGTACCGTCACCATTGTCTTGGAACACACCATCTGTGCCGCTGTAGCTAACGCTATCAACCGCGACATCTCCTTCGACGTCTGATGAATTCGCCAGTAACTGCTCGTCACTGATGGTGATCGAGTTGTCTTCATGCACTGTGTAAGACGTGCTGCCTGCCACCGGTGGATCGTTCTCTGGAGTGACTGTCACATCGATATTCGCGGTCACGGTATCCGTGCCGTCAGAAACATCGAAGGTAAAGTTCACGTCGCCATTGAAGTTCTCGTTTGGCGCGAAGCTGTAAGTGCCATCGCCATTGTCAGTTAGGACACCATCTGCGCCTGTGTAAGTGACGCCTTCAATCGAGAGGTCATCGCCATCGATGTCCGTTGCACCATCCAATAGGTCTTGATCAGTGAAGGTCAACACGCCATCTTCACCAATGGTGAACGCTTGATCTTCTGGCTGCGGCAAATCATTAACTGGGTTAACGGTTAGGTCCGCTGTTGCAACAATAGTATCGCTGCCGTCGTTGATATCGAACGTGATATCAATGTCGCCATTAAAGTTCGCATCTGGCGTGATAGTGAAGCTACCATCGTCGTTTGCCGTAACCGTTGCATCGCCATCAACCACTAGATTAGATGCGGTTAATGCGTCGCCTTCTACATCCGATGCTTGAGCAAGAAGCTGCTCTTGACTCAACGTGATTGAGTTGTCTTCGTCGACGCTGTAAGCCAAGTTGCCCGATACTGGTGCATCATTGATTGGTAAGACATCGACTGTGATGTAAGTATCGACCTCTGCACCGTCTTCATCACGAATGGTCACATCCAACTGCACTTGACCATTGAAGTTTTCATTCGGTGCAAAGCTACAAGTACCATCGCCGTTTACTGAGAAGATACCATCTGGACCGTCGTAGCTGATGCCTACTAGCTCAACATCCCCTTCAACATCCGAAGCATTCAGTAGCACTTGCGATTCACTAAAGGTTAGAACTTGGTCTTCATCGATAGTGTATGCAGTAGGACCTGCGATTGGTGGGTCATTTACCTCAATCACAGTAATGCCAGCAGTGGTAGAGTCCGTTGCACCTTCTTCATCGACAACGACAACATCTAGGCTCACCTCGCCACTGAAGTTCTCGTTTGGTGAGAAGGTGTAAGTACCATCACCGTTGATTTCCAGGACACCATCGTTACCGCTGTAGCTCACGCTATCAATCAACACATCGCCTTCAATATCCGATGAGTTCGCTAATAGCTGCTCGTCACTGATGGTAATCGAATTGTCTTCATGAACGGTGTAAGCCGTACTGCCTGCCACCGGTGGATCGTTCTCTGGCGTAACTGTTACATCGATATTTGCCGTCACGGTATCCGTGCCATCGGAAACATCGAAAGTGAAGTTCACGTCGCCATTGAAGTTCTCGTTTGGTGCGAAACTGTAGGTGCCATCACCATTGTCAGTAAGAACACCGTCTGCGCCTGTGTAAGTGACGCCCTCAACAGATAGGTCATCCCCTTCAATGTCGGTAGCGCCTGTTAGCAGATCCGCATCAGTAAAGGTCAGCACACCATCTTCACCAACAGTGAACGCTTGATCTTGTGGTTCAGGCGCATCATTAACTGGTGACACCAATAACTCAAGGTTGGTTGAGACAACATCATCGCCGTCAGACACATCGAACGTAAAGGTGATATAACCATTAAAGTCCGCATCTGGCGTTAAGGTGTAAGTACCGTCGCCATTGTCTGTAATGGTGATGTTTTCATCATCCGTTGCCAAGTTCAGTGCTGTCAGTTGGTCTCCATCCAAGTCACGCGCATTAGCGAGTAAATCTTCTTGCGTAATTAGGATCGAACCATCTTCTTCAACCATCGCTGAAACAGGCAATGCTTCAGGCGCATGTTCAATGTGGGCACCTGTTGCATTGACGTAGATGGTTTGAGAAACGGTTTCAGAATCATTATTTGATAGCTCTGTTGCCGTTGCCGTTACATTGATTTCTAGCTGTTGGTTAAAGTCTTCTGGCAATTGAATCTGTAGCTCTTGTTCAATTGCTGTGGTTGGAAGCGTTACAGAACCATCTGGACCGACTGTCACTTCACCGCTGTAGATCTGGCTGTTCACTTCACCGACATCAATGGTGAAGTTGAAGTCGGTGTAATCGGCATCGCCGCCACCGTAGAGATCTTCAAAGCCGTAAACCAGTTCACCGTCTTCGTTCACAGTAGTTCGGGTATGTTCAATACCATCTTGGTTCAGCTCTGAGCTTGAACCACCATGGAAGACAGCATCACCGAATTGGCTTTGAATCACGGTTTCAGAACCATCAGCGCCAACAAACACGAGTTGTGGGTCAACTGTATCCATGTTCGCAGGAGAGCCATCTGCTGCACGGAACTCGTACTGACCATCTTGCATGGACGCAAAGTCATTGAAGTTATGACCGTTAGGAATTAAGAATAGGTTGAAGCTTTCCCCTTCCGAGATTTGGAAGCTGAACTGATCTTGTCCCGGAACGAGGTCACCGCCGCCGCCAACTTGAGAGGCGTTTTCGTACACCACTTCAACGCCCGTGATGTTGCCATCTTCATCGACTTTGTAGTAACCCGCTGTATTTTGGTAACCCGCGGTTTCACCTTCAAACGTAACCGTGATTTCAGTATCGTTGAAACTGGTGATACCGTTGTCTTGATCGTTAAGTACCCCTTCGTTGTCGTAGCTGATCACCGAACCTTCAGGAACACCATCAACGGTCACAGTCAGCGTTTCTGACAAGTCTTGGTCAACCAATGCTGCGGCGATGTTCACTTCAACAATACCGCCTGGCTCAACCAAGATCGCTTGGTCATCCACGTTTCGACCATCGCCATCAGTGATGACTAGGTCTGGCGCATCTGCCACGGCTTCGATATGGACATTAATGTCTTGCTCAACTTCATCAGTACCGTCAGAAACCGTAAAGCTGAACTGCAAGTCACCACTGAAGTGCTCTTCTGGTACGAAGCTAAATGTACCGTCACCGTTGTCCGTTACAGTACCTTCATCACCCGAGTAGTTAATGCTGGTAACGGTGAGGTCATCACCATCAATATCAATCGCGCCACTTAGAAGATCTTCTTGCGTGAACAGGATGCTGCCATCCTCTTCAATGTGGTACATGCCAGGCGCAACAATTGGAATGTCATTGACTGGGTTCACCGTCAACGTCATTTCATTGGCAACACTCAATTCACCGTCGCTTACTTCATAAGTAAACTCTATGTCTCCATTGAAGTGCTGTGAAGGCGTAACGGTAAAGGTGCCGTCACCGTTATCCACGATAGAGGCATTCGGATCATTGGTTTCTAGTGCCGTTGCGTATAGGTCATCACCATCTTGATCGCTGGCGTTTTCAAGCAGCATTTCTTGTGTCACGAGGATAGAACCATCCTCGTCCACGTCTGCCACGATTGGTGCTGCTTCTGGTGCGTCGTTGACGAACTCAACTTTCAAGTCGATGTTTGCCGCCACCACATCGGTGCCATCGCTCACATCAAACGTGAGGTCAACATTACCAAAGAAGCCTTGCTCTGGCGTTAACGTGTAAGTGCCATCACCATTGTCTGTCACTTGAACCGTATCGCTTAAGCTCGTCACGTTCACAACAGATAAGTCATCGCCTTCGATGTCCGTCGCTTGAGCCAGCAGCTCTGCTTCAGTAATCGTGATGGCTTCGCCGTCTTCTGTGGTGAAGGACAAATCAGGTACATCTGGCAGGTCGTTCACTGGGTTAACGGTGAGGTTTAGATCCGCAGCGACGGTTTCAATCGCGTCAGTTACGTCATAAGTAAATTCGATTTCACCAAAGAAGTTTTCGCTCGGTGTAATCGTGAAGCTACCATCAGCGTTCTCAACGATGGTTGCATTAGGATCGTTGGTCGACAGGTTCACCGCTTCAAGGTTGTCACCATCCACGTCCGTCGCGTTCGCCAACAAGTCTTCTTGAGTGATGGTAATTGAGCCATCTTCATCGACGACCGCATCAACAGGCCCGCTTACCTCTGGACCTTCGTTGACGATCTCAACATCGATCTTCGCAGTGCTTGGTGCGCTTGCTTGACCATCGCTGATGTCGAAGGTCAGGTTCACTTCACCGTAGAAGTTCGAAGTTGGCTCGAAGGTAAAGGTGTTGTCGCCGTTGTCTGTCAACGTACCTTGTGACTGGTCAACAAGCAGTAGATTCTCGATATGAAGAATGTCGCCATCCACATCGGTCGCACCTGATAACAGGTCTTTTGCTTCGATGATGATGGTGCCGTTTTCTAGCATTTGAGTATGCAGCGGTGCACCAGGAACTGGCACATCGTTGACCGGAATAACGGTCAGGTCTAGATGAGTATCGACTTCATCGGTGCCATCGAAGACTTTGTAATCGATATCGACTTCACCATTGAAGTTTTCATTCGGCATAAAGGTGTAAGTGCCGTCGCCATTATCGACAAGCTCACCGTTATCACCGCTGTAAGAGATATCAGAGATAGACAGCGCATCACCTTCCACATCACTTGCATTCGCAAGCAGATCGTCCGCGCTAAACGTAATGCCCACATCCTCATCAGTCGACAATACAATCGGACCAGAAACGATTGGCGCATCGTTTACTGCTTCGAAGTTGATGTTGATGATGTTGTCGTCAGTGAGTTCACCATCCGTAACTTGGTAGCCAAGCTCAATCTCACCGTAGAAGTTCTCATCTGGTGTGACTGTCCACGTACCATCGCCGTTGTCGGTTAACGTAGCGTGCTCCGCGTTATCCCCCACCAGCTCTAGGTTTTGAATATCAAGGACGTCACTATCGATATCACTCGCTTGTGCGAGAAGCTGCTCTTCTGTGATTACCACAGAGGCAAACTGCGTAGAACCTTCGGTATCGATGGTCACATTTGGCAGATCAGCCGTCAGTTCGATTTCACTGTCACCTTCACGGATATTCAGTTCTACCGTTTCAGTGATTTCCGTGCCATCCACACCAATAGATGTGAACACCGCTTCATCATGACAAGTTTGCGAAACCGTCATGTTTTGAACCACGTATGTACCGTTACCTTGAATCGTACCTAACTCAAAGTAAGACACCGGCTCGTTCACCGTTAGGGTGTAATCCGTCTCATAGCTACCACGATCTTCTTTGTGGTAAGTCATCGAGTCGATCAAGTCACCATCAGAGTTGAATGCGCGAATTTCGACTTCGGTAAAGTGGCGAGACTCTTCCATAAACCAGCCGCCTAGACCATCTAGGTGGAAGCTGATTTCGTTGATGTCTTGACCTTCAACAGTCACAGTCAGTTTTTCATCACCGCTCAAGCCTTGGCGGTCAGTATCACCAATACCGTGACCGATGTGTGTTTTACCATTCCACGCACCGAGTGGGTCATCATTACTTTGAACGGTAACTTTCAAATCACCATCAACAAACTCACGTGTGTAAGGGTCAACAGCAGTACCCCAATCATCAAGGCTGGCGTTGTCGTCAAAGGTACCAATTTGACTCGTATGCGTACCGTTTGCCAATGCATCATCATTTGGAATGAAGCGCACTTCCGTGTCTGCAGGAACCTCCTGCCCGACTTCTAGCTGTACCCATTCGTCATTTAGATTTGCTTCAATGATGCCGTTTTCAGGGGCTTGGTCGAGACGTAACGCAGGCTCTTCACGCAGAGAAACACCCACTGTTTGGTCTTCTTCTGCTTGAATAAAGATCTCGTCACCCGCTTCTGGCGCATCGTTGACAGGATTAACGGTCAGATCCAACGTGGTCAGAACATCATTTTCGCCATCGCTGATGTTGTAAGTGAAGTCCAACTCACCATTGAAGTTTTCCGTATGCGTAATCGTGAATGAACCATCATCGTTGGCTACGATCGTCGCATCCGGGTCATTGGTTTGTAGATTGCTGGCAACAAGGTCATCACCTTCAATGTCTGTCGCATTCGCAAGCAACTGTTCTTGCGTGATGGTGATGGCATTATCTTCATCCACTTCAGCTTGAATGCCTGATGTTTCAGGTGCGTCGTTCACCGCGATAACATCGATGCCTGCGGTTGTCGTATCCGTTGCACCATCTTGGTCGATGACCGTAACGTCGAGAGAAATGTTACCGTCAAAGTTCTCATTTGGCGTGAAGGTATATGTGCCGTCGCCATTGTCCACGAAGCTACCGTCGTTACCAGAGTAGCTAACATTCGCCAAGGCTACATCGCCTTCCACATCAGAAGAGTTAGCTAACAACTGCTCGTCACTAATGGTGATTTGACCGTCTTCTTGAACCGTGTAAGACGTAGAACCGGCAACCGGTGGATCGTTCACTGGTGTCACGCTGACATCAATGAATGCTGGTGTTGAACCTGTGCCGTCAGACACATCGAATGTGAACTGAACATCACCGTTGAAGTTCTCATTCGGCGCGAAACTATAAGTGCCATCACCATTGTCGGTAAGTACACCATCCGCACCTGTGTAGAGAACGTTTTCGATAGACAGATCATCGCCATCAATATCCGATGCACCTTCCAATAGGTCTGCATCCGTGAACAGCAAGGTGCCATCTTCTTCTACCGTGAACTGTTGATCTTGCGCTTGTGGCAAGTCATTCACAGGATTAACCGTAATATCCAGACCAACTTGTACCGAGCCGCCATCGTTATCAATGATATCGAAGGTCAGATCTAGGTCACCGTTGTAGTTTTCATCTGGTGTGATGGTGTAGCTGCCATCATCGTTGTATTGAATTGTCGCGTTGTCATCTGTCGATAGATTGATGGCTTCAAGGTTCTCGCTATCAATATCGCCCGCTTTGGCAAGCAGTTGCTCTTGGCTTAGCGTAATTGAGCTGTCTTCGTTGATGGTGTAAGCCAAATCACCCGATACTGGTGGATCGTTGATTGGCAATACGTCGACATTGATGTGCGTATCAACGGTTGCCCCATTCTCATCTTGAATGGTCACATCCAACTGAACTTGACCATTGGAGTTCTCGTTTGGCGCAAAACTACAAGTACCATCGCCATTGACGGTAAAGATACCATCCGAGCCTTCATAGCTGATGCCAACAAGCTCTACATCACCCTCGATATCAGATGCGTTGGCAAGAATTTGTGACTCACTGAATGTCAGTACTGAATCTTCATCAATCGTGTAAGACGTTGGACCGGCAACTGGAGGGTCATTCACTTCAATGACGGTAATGCCTGCGGTCGTTTCGTCAATCGCTCCTTGCTCATCCGCCACAATCACATCAAGGCTGATGTCACCACTGAAGTTCTCATTCGGCATGAAGGTGTAAGTGCCGTCACCGTTGTCTTGGAATACGCCATCGGTGCCTGAATAGGTCACGCTATCGATGGACACTGCACCTTCCACATCTGAAGAGTTAGCCAGAAGCTGCTCGTCGGAAATGGTAATCGCGTTGTCTTCATCAACCGTGTAAGACGTTGAACCCGCAACCGGAGGATCGTTCACTGGAGTGACGCTCACGTCCACGTTGGCTGGTACGGTCTCAGTACCGTCAGAAACACCAAAGCTAAAGCTGACATCGCCGTTGAAGTTTTCATTTGGTGCAAAGGTGTAAGTACCATCACCGTGGTCAGTCAGCACACCATCGCTGCCTGTGTAGCTAATGCCATCAACCGTTAAGTTATCGCCATCGATGTCGGTCGCGCCAGCAAGCAAGTCTGCATCGGTAAACTGAAGCGTGCCATCTTCTTCAACACTGAACTGCTGGTCTTGAGGAACAGGAAGATCGTTAACTGGATTAACCGTTAGATCCGCCGTTGCTTGGATAGTGTCTGTGCCATCTGTAATGTTGAATTGGATATCAATGTCACCATTAAAGTCCGCATCTGGTGTAATCGTGAAGCTGCCATCATCGTTCGCTGTGACGGTTGCGTTTCCATCTACAGTCAAATCGCTAGCAGTCAGGTCATCGCCCTCAATATCAGACGCTTGAGAAAGAAGCTGCTCTTGGCTGAGCGTAATTGCACCGTCTTCATCAACGCTGTAAGCCAAATCACCCGATACTGGCGCATCATTGATTGGCAATACATTCACATTGATGACGGTATCAACTTCTGCTCCATCTTCATCTCGAATGGTCACATCAAGTTGAACTTGCCCGTTAAAGTTCTCGTTTGGCGCGAAGCTGCACGTGCCATCATCGTTAACGGTGAAAATGCCATCCGGACCATCGTAGCTAATGCCAACAAGCTCTACATCGCCTTCCACATCAGAGGCATTCAACAGCACTTGCGACTCACTAAAGGTCAGAACAGAATCTTCATCAATGGTGTAAGAAGTTGGTCCTGCGACTGGTGGATCGTTCACTTCCAGCACCGTAATGCCAGCAGTGGTGACATCCGTTGCGCCTTCTTCATCAGCGACGACAACATCAAGCGTCACTTCACCATTAAAGTTTTCATTTGGAGAGAAGGTGTACGTACCGTCGCCATTGATTTGCAACACACCATCGCTGCCAGAGTAGCTCACGCTATCAATCGAGACATCCCCTTCTAGATCCGAAGAATTTGCCAACAGTTGCGCGTCAGAAATGGTAATAGAGTTGTCTTCGTGAACCGTGTAAGACGTTGAACCAGCCACCGGAGGATCATTCACCGGCGTGACGCTCACATCTACATTCGCTGAAACCGTATCTGTGCCATCAGATACGTCGAAGCTGAAGTTCACATCGCCATTGAAGTTCTCATTTGGCGCAAAGCTATATGTGCCATCTCCATTGTCAGTTAGAACGCCGTCGGTGCCTTCATAGCTGATTCCCGTTACAGAAAGGTCATCGCCTTCAATGTCGGTAGCACCTGCAAGCAGATCTGCATCAGTAAATTGAAGAGTGCCGTCCTCTTCCACACTGAATTGTTGGTCTTGAGGAACAGGCAGATCGTTGATTGGATTAACGGTTAGGTCAGCGGTTGCTTGAACGGTATTCGTGCCATCTGAGATATCGAAGCTGATGTCGATATCACCATTGAAATCTGCGTCCGGCGTGATGGTGAAGCTACCATCGTCATTTTGAGTCACCGTCGCATTGCCATCTACCGAAAGGTTAGAAGCCGTCAGTGCATCGCCTTCCACATCGGAAGCTTGCGACAACAACTGTTCTTGACTCAAACGAATCGAGCCATCTTCGTCCACCGAGTAAGCAAGATTGCCAGACACTGGCGCATCATCGACTGGCGTAACACTGACATCAATGTTGGCAGAAACCGTATCCGTACCGTCGGACACATCAAAGCTGAAGTTTACGTCACCATTGAAGTTTTCATTTGGCGCAAAAGTGTAAGTCCCATTACCGTTGTCGGTCAGGATGCCGTCACCACCGTCGTAGCTTACGCCCTCAACTGTTAGGTTATCGCCTTCAATATCCGTTGCGCCAGTAAGCAGGTCAGCATCGGTGAAGATCAGCGTACCATCCTCTTCAATCTCAAAGGTTTTATCTTCAGGCACTGGTGCGTCATTGATTGGACGAACAGTTAAATCAATCGAGCTAGAAATGGTTTCTTGACCATCACTGATATCAAACGTTAAGCCGAGTTCACCATTAAAATCAGTATCAGGTGTGACGGTATAAGTGCCATCACCATTATCCACAACGGATGCATTAGCACCCACTTGCACGTTGAATGCGGCAAGATCATCGCCATCAACATCACTCGCGTACCCGAGAAGTTGTTCTTGCGTGAAGGTAATGGTGCCATCTTCATCCATGATGTATGCCAGATCTTGCCCTACTTCTGGCGCGTCATTTTCACCTTCGACTTTAATTTGGAACGTTTCGCTCGTAGTTTCGGAGTCGAAATCGTCTTCTACTTGCGTCGTGGTTTCTTCGCTGGTGTCTTGTACATCCACCGCGAAGCTCTCTTCAGTGGTTTCTGAATCTAGCTCGTCACCACCTTGAGAACCTTCAGAGTCTGAAGAAGCACTTGGCGCAGATGAAGTTTGTACCGCTTGTCCTTGCGCTTCATTGCCTTCTGCGTCCGAACCACCTTCAGAGCCAGAGGCATCACCACCACCGACCGCTTGGGCACCCGCCCCAGAATCCGAACCACCGCTGCCCAGAGCCTGGTCACCTGATTCTCCGCTAGAAGCTACACTATCAACAACATTGGATTGTGTAGCGTCAGAGTCGCTGCTACTTTCAGTATCCTCTTCTTGAACTGCGCCACCCGAGCTCACTGCTTCTTCTTCCGTACCCGCGCCACTAGGATTTTCTTCCATCGCACGATTGGCTTCATCAACAGCATCTGCACTTTCAGCACCGGTCGCTACAGTCGAAGAGACGGTCGACTGCTGTTTTTCTTCTTTTGTCCCCGTATCCTTCGTTTCTGTTTGCTCTACCGCATCGTTAAGCTTTTCATTGTCTTTTTCTTGATTAGTGTCGCCTGCCATTACAGCCTCCGTTGCTTTTAGCTAACTGATCGTATTTAGAGGCAGTAAAGGACACCATTTTTAGAAACCAACTTTTTTATACAACTTTTTTCATACCTTTCGAGTTCCATAAAAACAAAAAAATTTGAAAACCCAGTATAAAGATCCTTACTTGTTGTCATTAAAGCAATTAGTGCGGTGGGATAATGATAAATATGACAAATCTGTTGCGCTCAGTCGACAACAGCCATAAAGGGCTGCAATTGCTATTAGGCGATTTTTACCAAGATTTCAGTGACGCAGGGATTGATATTGAGATGCTGCATAAACAAAACCGTTTTGAAGCACTCAGATGTTATTCAAAAAGACTAAAGACCATTCTCGTCTTGTTATGTGATGACGACTTACCACCAAAATTGGCAAAGATTGAACACTTAAACAAACACCATTTCCCTGCTCCTAATGAATTGATCGAGGACGTTAAAACCGAGCTTAACAACGTAAACAAACAAATTAGCCAGCTGTTAAAAATCGAAAATTCAATCGATAGCCGCACAGGTAGTGAATCGTAGGGGTGGCTCATGAGTAATAAGCAAATAGAACATCACCTCAAAAAGGCGCTCGTTTCGAACAACGAAGCTTCGAAGGTAACAACAGACGATACAATCGTGCTAGCCAGTGCAATGACCAGCGTACACAAAACCTTGCTGGTTATCTTTTTGCTTTCCATGGTGGCTATCGCCGTGGCATCTCAGGCTCGTATCGACATTGTGGTGTCGGTGCGCGGTGAGCTATTGCTCGAATCTGACATCGAAAAAGTGCAACACCTTGAAGGCGGTATTCTAGAAGAAATGCTAGTGCGCAAAGGCGAAGTAGTTTACGAAGGTCAGCCTATTGCACGCCTTCGCTCTCTGGATAGAAACACTCAACTCGATACGGTAAACACAGAGATCATTCAGCTAGAGCTAGACAAGATTCGTTACGAAAGCCTGCGCGATATGGTGGAACCCGATTTTTCTGCCTACATCGAAAACTACCCAGAATTAGTGCAAGTCAACATGAATACCTGGCAGCAAGAATTTTCTAAAAACCGTTCCAATGAAGAGTTGATCACTCACGATATCCAACATAAGAATTCGCTTATTGATTCAATGCTCAAGCGCCGTAAAAGCTCCGAGAACCAGCTCTCCTTGATACGCAAGCAGCTCAATATTAAGAACACCTTGTACAAAGAGGAAATGGCGTCTTACGTCGATGTTCTGAATATGCAGGTTCAAGAGTCAAACATGGTGCGTGAGATAGAAAACCTTGATGAGTCGGTCATGAATGAGCGTTTCCAACTCGACAAACTAGAGAAGCAGTACCGAGACTTGGTGGAGAATCGTAATGCCGAGTATCAAGCACAAATCATTCAAGCAAACAAGGACTTAAAGTTGAAACGTATATTACGTCCTCAACACTCAGATAAAGTGGATCGCCTCGTGGTTTACGCCCCTATTGACGGTGTAGTAGATAAAGTGCACTTCAACTTCCGCTCCGCTGTGATACCGCCAGGTGAAAGCATCGCGGACATTGCACCGATCAATAACGCCCTTCACGGAGAGGCGAAGATCCCGCGTAAAGACATGGGTTTTGTAGAAATCGGACAAGCGGTCAAAGTGAAGATGGATACCTACAACTTTGCCAAATACGGATTTTTGGAAGGTCGAATTGCATCGATCAGCCGTTCTTCTTATGAAGAAGAAGACGCTGAATTCTATCTCGCGGAAATCCAAATCAGTCAAAACTATCTAGAGCGCGGAGGCACACAATACAAGCTGTCCCCTTATATGGAGTTTACCGCAGACGTGAAAACAGGTTCACGCCGGGTGATCGAATACGCAGCGAAGCCGGTAATGTCGGCTATCGAAGACGCATTCGATGAGAGGTGATGGATGAGTAGCAAACCTTCTTACAATATTTCCGTTCCTGTTATGCGCCTAAGCATCGCTTTCAGCTTGATGCTGGCTGCCCTCGCCTTTTATTTGTATATCTCTTGGGAAAAAGTGGATTCAGTCGAGAAAGTGCAAAACGCGCCTCTGTTGGTTCAAGCTCAACAGCTCAACCAAACTATCGAGTTTGATATTCAAACGCTTCAACGCTGTTTAAGCGCGCGTTATTGCAGTACAACAGAGCTTGATTTTGAGGTTCTGAAAGACGAAATTGACCAATTTAAGTCGCTCGCGTCACTCAACAAAACCGAGTTTAGCTTGGTGGGCGCGACCGAATACACGCAGCTTGAACTGGCAATCAATCGCTTCTCAGACAGCCAAAAAACACGCGACGATGTGTTGGCACTGTACCTCTCGCTCACCAATAACTACCTACAAATGGACGACAACTACCGGACCATATTTAACAACCATGCGAGTGACCTAATGATGGAGAAAAACGAGTTCTTCATTTGGTTGTTTGTGGTCGTTGTCGTACTGGTTGGTATCGCAGTGCTATCGAACTTGGTGGCAATCCTTAAACTGAAAAAATCCAGCTCGAATGAGCGTGACATTGACCAAGAATTCGATGAGCTTTATCAAGAACTCAAACTACTGGATTTACAAAGGTTGGAAGAGTTGCTGAATGAAGTGAGCATCAATCCTAAGCAGCGTCAGATCTACTCACACCTAAAACTGATTTTCAGCAAACTCGAAGAGCAAAAACGCAATAACGATCTCTACAAGCAGCTCTATGCTCTGATTGGTTACGAGATTCGTGGCATCACCAACACCATTAACGGCGGCGTGCAATATCTCGTTCAAGAGACCGATGAGAGCGGAGTGTTGATGGCGCAAGATATAACCTCGGCTGCCAATACCCTGTCTGAATTGGCAGAGAACTACAACCGACTCATTTCACAAGGGACCGAGAGCAAATCGAAAGAGTTTTCACTGCTGAATGTACTGTCTGAATTGATGATTCACATCAGTTCAAAAGTGCAGCGAAATGAAGGTGAGCTAGACTGCTTTATCTCAGATAACTTACCAAACCGTGTTGAAGGACAATCTACCAGCTTATTCTGGGTGTTGTTCCTACAGCTATCAAATGCCATCCAACTCAAAGCCGACAAGAAACTGTTTGTCACCATTGAATCAGGTGCGGCGTCAGACATTGAAAATACCCGCTTGACCATCAATCTAAACTTCTTAACCACACTGGATGTGCCGTTTGCCAAGCTCAATACCCTACACTGGAGCGACCATAAACAGCACACTGCAACCAAAGACGATTTGGCTAAAAGCGTACTGAAAGATTATGGCTATTACGAGAGCCATTGGTATCAATCGGGCAATCAGGAACGTTTTCAAATTCAGCTCGATTTGAAAGCCAAAAGCTTCCACACCGAGAAAACTCGCTTCGACAATAAGCGTTTGTTGCTGTGTGCCAACTCTCAGCTGCGCATTGATGTAATGAACAAAATGTTAGTCAACTTGGGCTTGGAGATCACGCCAATTCGAACGCCGAACGAACTCTTCTCTGCTGCAAAAACCTTTGGCGAATACGATGCCATCATGCTGACCGACACGTTCGAGCCAAACAAGCTGCCCTCACTGAGCAAAACGGTGAAATCGCAACTGCGCAATCACCCGAACACGAAGTTGTTGCTTTCAGTCACTAGCACTCAGCAAGCACAAGAGAGTCATACCTTTGTCGACAAGATTCTGAACTCTCCTGCGATTCCATATGAGTTCATCCCTAACCTGTTAGCAATCATGGAAGCGGAAGCCTCTGAAGATCAGATGGAGAACAGCTCATTCCTGATTGTGGAAGATGACCGTGTTCAACAGATTCTACTCAAACGTATTTTGAGCAAGCAAGAATACGAAGCCGATACCGTTGGCGATGGCGCAGACGCTGTTCAGCACTTCATAAATCAACGCTCGGACATCATCTTTATGGACTGCATCATGCCAGGCATGGGCGGTATTGAAGCAACCAAACGCATTCGACAGTACGAACAAGAGAGCGGGCAAAACCCTTGCACCATTATAGGTGCGACAGCATTGACCAGCAGTAATGAACACCAAGCTTGTATCGAAGCAGGAATGGATTACGTGATCAGCAAACCTTATAAAAACGACGAAATCATCAAGGTGATCAACAAGTATGTGGCGGTACAGAAACTTAACTAGCTGCGTATTGGCAGCGCTTACATTGAGCAATGCTCCTTCGGCAATGGCGACCACCTTGCTTGAGGCGGTCAAACTCGGCTTGGAAAACAACTTATCTCTGCGCGCTAGTGACAAAGGCGTGGAAGAAAACGAATACAACATCGACATTAGCCGTTCTAAGTTTCTACCCTCTTTAAACGGTGCTGCTGATACCACATGGAATGAAAACGAAACCATATTAACGGGAACACCGGATACACGTTCTAGCTACAACTCGAACAGCTACAGTGTGTCTTTATCCCAATCGGTGTTTAACCTTGGTGACATCTTTAAATACGGCACCGCGAAGCTTGATTTCAACATTGAAGAAATCAAACACGAGAACAAAATCCAGAGCACCATTTCTGAAATCGCGACGCAATATTTCGAATACCTCAAAAACAACGCGCAAATCAAAGCCACCCAAGTAGAACTTAAATCGTCTGAAACACGTGAGCGCCAAATGCGTCGCAACGTGGAACTTGGCAACACTGCGGCGAGCGAGTTGTATGAGGTAATTGCCCAGAAAGAAGGCATTGCCAATCGCTTAAGAACCTTAGAGAAAGACCGGCGCGTAATTTTGAACGGTTTAGAGATTCAAGTTCAATACCCAGTCACCCCATCACAGGACATCTACGAAAGCGTGCCCTTGGCGGAAATCAGCGAATCCGAACAACGTGAGATTCTTGAACAAGCTTTGAAGCTCAATAACGACTTATTGGTTGCGAAGAAAACCGTCGAGCGCAGCCGAAGAGGCTTGAAAGAAAGCGGTTCAAACTTTGTGCCGACCGTATCGCTCTCTGCCAGTTACCGTTACGACGATGCGAACAACTATGACCGAACCGACCCAACCGCAACAGGGGACAGTAACTCGACCAGCGTCGGGTTGAACTTGAATGTGCCAATTTTCTCCGGCGGTTCGGATTACTACGGTTATCAAAAATCGTCGACTGCCATCGAGCGAACGGAGCTGCTGTACCAAGATTCGTTGTTCACTACGCGCAATAGCGTTAACACCTCGGTGCTCAACATCAATGACTTCTCCCGCGCCATCAGCAGTTACGAGAACATCATCCGTGCAAACTACGCTTCCTACAAAGGCATTCAACGCGCTTACCAGCTTGGCACGCGAACCATTACCGACTTACTGGCAGCGGAAAGTAAACTGTTTAGCGCGCTACGTGATTACGAGAGCGCGCGTTATGACTACATCATTGAATCGATCAATCTTGAGCAAATCAAGGGCATGTTGTCGGTGCAATCCATCGAAAGCATCATGCAGTTGATGAGCGATATCGAAGGCAGAAGCAATCAAGACTTAGTTCCAAAACACCTTCTCTCCAAACCATCGATTAAGAAAGGAGGTCGCAATGCAAACTGAGCATTTTTCCCAAAAGATTAACTTTGCTGACAAGTGTTACCTGACTTTCTCAACGGTCATCTCGACACTGTTTGGTTTAGTACTGCCCTTTTCGATTCTGATTATCTTTGACCGAGTTTTACCTAACCAAGCCAAAGACACACTGTTTCTTCTGTTTGCCATTATCTTGATCACCATCTTCCTCGACTATCACTTAAAAAATCAGGAAGAGAAGATTTCGTCGGTCATCATGAAGCAGTTCGAAACCAACCTAACCAACAAGGTGTTTCAATCCATCTGTTTGGCTGAGATATCGAAGTTTCGTCGCCTAGAACCCGGTGAATACCTAGAGCGTATTGCTACCATTCCAGAGATTAAATCCTTCTTTGGCGGAGAATCTGTACGGGCATTGATCAACCTTGCAGTCAGCATACTGACCATTCTGATTATCGGTCTAATCAACATCTGGGCTGGGGTGACCATCTTGCTCGCCTCCATCGTTTTGGCGGTGTTCGCACTCAGTCTTTCCAAGCAAAAAATCAACAGCCTAGAAAACAAATCCGACATCGAAGGCTTAACCACGTCGAAAATCATCGAGATCATCTCTAGCCCACTCGATATCAAAGCGCGCAATATGGAATATCGCGTCGAAAGTTTGATGACACAAATGGTGGAAGAACGTGAAGTCGAGAACATCAAATACGAGCAAATCGAATCGAACTTCAGCCTTATCTTGTCGCTCATACAACAGCTCTCCATCGCTTGTGTGGTGGTGGTTTTGGCAACGGCAGTTATCAACATGCAATCTAGCCAAGGCATCATGGCAGCCATCATCATGCTTACCAACCGCTACTTCGCCCCATACCAACAAGTGATGCGTACGGTGAGCCGCTGGGAGTTGAACAAGCTTCATATTCAACGTATCGCCGAACTACTTGAGCTTGCGGCATCTGTAGAACAACAAAATGACACGACAGAAGTCGAGCGCATCTCGGTGAAGTATTCGGAAAAACAACGCATCGAGTTTGAACGCGGTCAGGCTTACTTGCTAACAGGGAAAAGCGGCGCAGGCAAAACCCACCTCGCTAACTGCATTACGCGGCAAAACACCGACAGCAAGCTCGATATCCAAATCAACGAGACACCACTCGATGACGTCAATTACAACGTCTGGCGCAATAGCGTGCTCATGGTCGACAAAACCAATTCGTTCGTCGAAGGCACCATCATCGACAACTTGACTTGTTTCCGCCCGAGCTTAAACAACACCGCATTTGCGCTTTGCGAGACCATGAACATCAAAGCACAAATCGATGCCCTTCCCGCTGGTTTTTATACCGAGCTTAAAGGACATTTACGCAACCCATTCTCGCGCCAAGTCGCTTATGCCTTGTTGTTAGTGCGTGCCTTACTCGCGAACAAACGTGTGTTGATCTTCGACGATATCGACTGTGTTTATGATGACGACTTTGCTCGATTGGTTTTGACCAGTACCGCCTATCGCGCCAACGACAAAATCCTCATCATCGTCAGCAACAAGATGGACAAACTTAATCATCGCCTCAAACGCGTCAAACTTACCGGAGGTGACCAATGAGTATTTTGGTTGATTTTAATAATGTCCCTCAGCGCTTGTTGGACTTTGAGGCTCGCAGTTATGACGAGCGATACAATCAGTCACCTTTGATTCGTGGTTTAGCTTACACCCTCATTGCGCTTGAATGGGAAGGCACACCTTCTATCCTCAGTGATGCTTTTATCCCTAAACCAAAAGACAGCGACAGTTTTGTTGCCACGATTGAACGTCTTGGTTACCGTTGTGACGTCACCAAATTAAAAACGTTGGAGCACATCGAGGGGCACCCTCATCCTTGTTTTATCGAGATAGAAAACCTCACTGCGATTTTCTTGGGCACTAAAGACGGCAAACTGATCCTGTTTGATTACACAAATAACAACACCATTGAATACCCGCTCTGCAAGAAGCCGTGCTTGTTGGTCTCGATCAGCGAATACTCCCGCTTATTCCGAGAACCGCCACCTGAATCTCAAGACCGCAGTAACTGGATTAAATACGCGTTTTATCGCTACAACAATGAACTCAAAAGCCTGATTATTCTCAGCTTCGTGGTCAGCATTCTCGGCGCACTCCAGCCCTTTTTTATTATGAGTGTGTACAACTTCGCCTTAACCTCTAGCTCGCAAGCCACGCTTTATTGGCTCACGTTATTTGCTGTGATTGTTGGGTTCTCGGAATACTTTTTCAAGAAAATGCGGGTCAACATCATCGCCACATCAGGAAAGGATTTGGCGGTGCATATTTCTCAAAACGTAATATCCAAACTGTTGTGGCTTCCTTATTCGATGACATCTACCGCTGGTGTCTCTTCTCAGTTAGCACGATTGAAGGACATCGACACTTTCCGCCGTTTGGTAACCGCAGAGTCAACATTAAGCTACTTCGACATGCCGTTTGTTATCGTATTCATTATTGCCATTGCTCTTATGTCTGGTACCGCAGCGCTAGTCGTTATGGCGGGGTTGATTCTAATGTTGGTGTTCTGTGTTTATTCTCGTTACATCTACTCGCAAGCCACGTCCAAGAGCTCTCGCGCCAACGCCATGGTTTCTTACCAATGGAATGAGATTCTTCGTGGTATAAAAACCATCCAAGGCTTGCCATTATTGCGTGTTATCCAGTCCCGCTTTAGCGCATCGCATTTACAAAGCACCAGCGATGCAGAACATGTTTCAGTGACTAATAGCAGGGTTCAGGCAGCAGGCGGGAGTTTGATTCAGGTTATTGGTACCGCAAGTATCGTCGCGGCCGTTATCGGCGTGATGGACGGCACCTCCGATGCAGGTGCAATGCTTGCTACCGTAATTTTAGTCTGGAAGGCGTTGGGGCCTATTATGGGCATCTACAACTCTATTTCTAAGTTCCAATCCATTAAGGCGTCTTCTGCGCAAATCAACAACCTTATGGCGATGAATGACGATAAGCTAACGTTAGAGAAAAGCCCCCCTATTCGCCTCTTTCAAGGTAGTATCGTCGGCTCTGGTGTGAGCCATCGTTATAGTGGTGCGGCAACAGGCTTAACTAATCTTGGTTTTAAAATTCCACCGGGCGCAAAAGTTGTGATTTGTGGACCAACAGGTTGCGGTAAAACGACGCTCATTTCTATTATCGCTGGGCTAGAGGAACGCTATCAAGGCTCAGTTTCGGTGGACGGTTATAACATCAAACAATTCAACAGTTACCGCTATCGAACCTCGATTAACTACATCCCGTTTAACCTGCATATTTTTGAAGGCTCCTTGGAGACTAACTTCATCTTGCATAATGGGTTAATCCCAACAGAAAAAATGCGTGAAATGGTGAGTTTCTTTGAGCTCGATACATGGTTGCCACAAGGCCTGGACACTCAATTGAGCGTTGATATCTGTAAAAGTTTACCAAATGGTATTCAACAAAGACTGCGGCTCGCATTAGGGCTAGGCAACTGCGAACAATCTTTGATTATCATTGACGAGCCATTTAATGGTGCAGAGCAAGAAAATTCCCACTACTTCAAGCGGTTATTTAGCGACAAACTACTCAATAAGACCGTTATTTTCTCAACGAATGATCCGGGCATGATCTCTACATCCAATATGAGCTTAGTCTTGGAGCCAGATGGCAACCTGAAGTATTTCGGGTTAACCGATAAGTACTTAAAAAGTCTAAGTTAAGTTCGGAATGTGGTGTGGTTCATCATTCATACTTGAGCACGGTCATTGACAAAAATGTAAACGATGAGACTATTTACTCTGTAAGCGCGTACACTAAGGAATCCGATGTATACATTTGTTGCAGACAAATTGGATGTGGTTTATTTATCAACGATACCAGAAAACTACCAGTTACAAGACTTCGACGTGCCTGAAGAAGAACTCGAAATTCGTGAAATTGTAGAGGTATGGTATGAGTGTGCGTTTCTTCCTGACTTTAACCTTCAACACATCGACATCGAAAACAAAACTGCTTTGGTCGAGACACAAGCGCAAGTCGTAAACAACTACACAAGTACGCTCGCTTTTTTACTCAAAAGTCGTACTTATCGCGCAGCACTTAACCGATTATTGAGTGTATGGAGATTGGAGGCAGCAGCTAAAGCACAGCTTGAGCTGCTGTTACTTACGGAAGAACAGAGTAGCAAGCCAGTAAATTAATCGGCTAGGATAAGGGGCTAAAAATCTTAAACCCAACCATCGAATCGGAGACGTTTCTGCACGCGTTCAACCGCCTCTATCTGCATCTGACGAACACGCTCGTTAGACACGTTTAACAACAGGCCTATTTCCGACAAGGTTTTCACTCTCTGGTCAAATAATCCGAATCGATGGATTAAGACTTTCTGCAACTTAGTTGGCAAGGTTTTAATAATATTTTCAATAGCTTGAGTAAAGCACTGGTTTTCACAGTCTTGTTGTGGATCTGGCGTATACTCACTTTCACACAGTTCAAGAACAAATGGAACACGATGAAGGTCCGCAGTGGTCGATACATCAATAAAACCACTAAGAGCAACAAGTTCATCTATACGCTCTGCTTTCACCCCTGAGCAGCGTGAGAGTTCAGAAATAGACAACTCCTTGCTCTCACTTTTTGACGCATCGAGCTTTTTTAAAGCCAGGCTATTTATCTCTTTGCACACATGAGCAGGTAAACGTACCGTGCGGCCATTGTTCATTAATGCCGCTTCTATATTCTCGCGAATCCACCATACCGCATAAGTAGAAAAACGGTAGCCTGGCTCAGGATCGAACTTATCGACCGCTTTTATCAAACCAATGTTACCTTCTTCTATTAAATCGAGCAGAGTAAAGTTATTGCCTGGCCGTTTGAGGTAGCCTTTTGCGATTTTCACAACAAGTCGAAGATTAGACTCAATCAACATTTCGCGCGCTTCTTCATCACCAGCTCGATTAAGTTTGGCGTAATGCAACTCCTCTTCACGAGACAACAAATCAATCCCCACAATATCTTTGAGATAGTGAGCATAAGGGTCTTTCCCAACTGACAACGATTCTTTCATTGACAGTTCATCCGTGACAGCTCGGAACCTAGCAAAGCATTCGTTGTTCATTCCCCGTCCTTCTCAAGCCAACTTATTTCTTATCTTCTTTAATTGTTTTTGTACAACACCGTATGCATCATGCTTTATATGCATTACTTTACACTGAGTGTAGACAGGGGTTCTGATCTTTACCAAGAAATCGCTTATCACTTTAAAACAATTACTGCTTCTATGATAAAAACGTGAGCAGGTGGGGGGTTATATATATGAAAGTGCGAATATTTGTACGCAAATTGGCCTCAAAGAAAACAACGCAACGTAATCGTCAACGCTTACCACGTTACTCTGACTAAACCTTTGAGGCTTGAGGATGGTTTGAAGTATCAGTTGAATTAGCGAGACCTAATTCACTTGACGAAGCGCAGGTTGAAGCTGACAGTCTGTTATAACTTGGAAAACTGCACGATTCTTTCCTTCAGACTTACCTTGATACATCAAGTCGTCAGCATCTTGCAAGCTCACGATGTGGGTAAACTCAGGATAGTAAGCACAGCCCAAACTGATACTCAAATGAATTGCTTGTCCGCCCAGTATAACAGGCTGATCGTAAACGGCTTTACAAAGCATATTGGCAAAATTGAGCGCTTCTCGCTCTGACAGAGACGACGTAACGAGTGCGAACTCTTCTCCTCCAATTCTCGCCAATGTCATTCGGTCATCAGTCATCGACTTAGCGGCTTCTGCGATGGCAACTATTGCTCGGTCTCCAGCAAGGTGGCCATATCGATCATTGATTGATTTAAAATCATCAATATCAAACACCATCACCGTTAAGTTTCGCTTCAAATGATTCAGTAGCGCCAATTGCTCAATCAGGTGTCTACGGTTGTATAGCTTTGTGAGAGAATCCGTCAACGTCATCTCCAGCAATTGCTGATTGGCAATCGTTAATTGCCTTGTCCGAAGAGCAACCATACGTTTGAGAGCAAAAATATGATAAAGCGTTGCGACCGCCATAATGAAAATAGCAATAGGGAAAAGATAAAGTGGATAAACCGTTTTCACCACACTCCAACGGGTGAGGATCCGCTCACGATCCGTATCGATGACTTTTTCAAACGCTCGTGATACCTCTAAAATGGAAGTTGCACTGTGCATTCCTGCTGCAATCCGAAGATCTTTACTATATAAGCTAATTGTCGGGACAAACATACCCGCTCCCGGCGTGGTTGCCATATAAAAGTTAGCAACTTGCAGGTCTGCAACAAAGTACAGCACCTTTTTATCGACGGCGGCTTGTATCATCGAATCATTGTTAATGTATTCTGCGATAGGTGCATTCGGATAATTCGTCTGAACAAACTCAGACTCGTAACTTCCTTTAACAACGCCAATTGGCAGCGTCATTTCGCCAGTTAAAACACTCCTGATATCAACCGAAAGTACATCTTTATTTACGTACAGTTTGGTTTGGATAGGCATTATGACTGCGCCAAAGTCCATATACTTCGCTCTTTCGGGCGAGTAGACAAGTCCTCCGTGAAAGTCAGCCTTACCCTCTTTTACGGCTTGTAAAGAAGCATCCCAATCCAAAAGGAGAAACTGAACGTCGATTTGGTTGTTCGCCGCGTACTCTTTCCAAAAGTCGATTAAAATACCTTTAGGTTCACCATCTGGGCTAAGGTAAGAGAACGGCTTCCACGCTTTGGAGTTAGCAACAATTAAAGAATGAGACTCTGACTTGTGTGCATGCGCCATCGGACAAATGGACAGCCACAGTAGTAATAAAGAAGCACACGCTTTTTTACATTTGCAACCATAAGTACCATAACTCGTCGATGACATACCTACTTCTCACCAGTCTTTTTAAACCATAATCTCGGCTGTTTGATTAGACTAAAGATATAGTAGAGTTGCATAAGACAGGAAGTGACGCTTATTGATATGAATCTAACTTAGTAAGTTTTAGTACTTA
The DNA here is from genome assembly GCF_033344345.1 of Vibrio sp. 1978. Classification (NCBI taxonomy): domain Bacteria; kingdom Pseudomonadati; phylum Pseudomonadota; class Gammaproteobacteria; order Vibrionales; family Vibrionaceae; genus Vibrio; species Vibrio sp. 1978. The sequence continues at coordinate 208,656 of NZ_JAWPOP010000001.1, read as the reverse complement.
ATTGGTACTTTCAACGCCTAGTTCGCTGAAGCAGTTGAAGCAGTTGAAGCAGTTGAAGCAGTTGAAGCAGTACATGATAAATTAGGAAAACTTATCTGGTACTAAAAATTGAATATCATCAGTTTTGCAAACACCTAGTACCAACAAAAAAGCCCTATTCAAAATCCACCTTGGGGAGAACTTTGAATAGGGCTCTTTGCCTCTATGCTTCATTTTACGGCTGAAGCTACCTTTACCTTTTTTCGCTTTAACGACTCGTGTTTGGAACAGCTGACTGGTAACAACCGCTTTTAACGCGTTGTCTTTGATTTCACCTCTGCCGAAGTCGGTCTCATGTTGTGAGCCACTCGGTTGAGGACTGATTTTACGCTTTGCCATAAATCCTCCTTAATGGTCGAACCAGATTGGACAATAATTATATAAATAAGTCAAATTTATAGATTTAGTTGAATTTTATGCTAAAAAACTTCACATCACCGTCATTTATTTGAAATTTAATCAAAAACATGCTGGTTAAATAGTGACTAAATACAAATATTTGTCCATAAAGCACTAATATATGTTGACTCTTCGTGGAATTAACCTAGACTCAAACACGGCTAGAAAGAAAGTTCTTTGTTTTCACATTTCGTTGGATTACTTGTAACCCGTCGTCCTGTGGTACGCAATAGCAATTTATTTTTCCACGCTATAAGCGCCGTTGAGGCGAAAGATTACATTATTTAGATATTTAGGAAATAGACATGTCTAACACAGCTACTGGCACAGTTAAGTGGTTCAACGAAACTAAAGGCTTCGGTTTCATTCAACAAGAAAACGGTCCTGACGTATTTGCTCACTTCTCTGCAATCACTGGTGACGGCTTCCGTACTCTAGTTGAAGGCCAGAAAGTAGAATTTGTTATCTCTCAAGGTCAAAAAGGCCCTCAAGCAGAGCAAATCAAAGTACTTTAATTCTTAAAGAATTTGATACGATAGCCAGCTTTTAAAGCTGGCTATTTTTTTGCCTAAAACTTATTTTGCCAACAAAACGATATAAATCTATGGCTCTTAAACCAACCATTTACAAATTTCGTATCGCCATTTCCGATATGAATAATGACTATTACGATTCTAAAAATCTAACTATCGCCCTTCATCCTTCTGAAAAGCCGCAACGAATGTTGGCTCGCATTCTAGCTTACTGTTTAAATGCTCAAAGCAATCTGGAGTTTACAAAAGGACTCTCTACGATTGAAGAGCCTGATTTATGGCATGTTGGCGATGATCAAAGCATTACTCACTGGATTGAAATTGGCGAACCAGAACCAGACAGAATTAAGAAAGCTTCTCGCCTCGCAAAGCATGTAAAAGTTTACACTTATAACACCAAAGCGGCTGTCTGGTGGGACAAAATGTCAGGAAAGTTCTCAATGCTTCCCGTCAACGTAGAGAGCTTTGACTATGACGCTATCGACTTGATTTGTCAGCATCTTGACCGAGGTACTAGCCTTTCTGTTATGATTACTGGCAGCTCAATTTTTGTTGATATCAATGATCAACATATCGAAGTAACGGTGAAGGAACTAAAAAACCATGACGTCTCTTAGTGAACTGAGTCAAGAGATGGGATTTGAAGAAATCCCCTTTGTTAAAGAACATAAAGCAGCAAAGCGGCGTTGGTTAAAAGAACAGTCACAACTATTTACAAAAGTTTGTGAGAACAAACCCACAACAGCACCTACTCTTCACCTGCTTGGCCTTTTGACCAAATCACATATTGAAGCAAGTGCTAACTACGAGCAACATGCTCACTCTACCCAGCGTATGCAGCAAGTTCTGACTGACTCCTTGGGTAATGAGCACGCGGATAAGTTTACTAACCAATCTGCTGAAGACCTAATCTTAGTCACCCACCTTTGGTTATACACGCAAGGCTATTTAAATATGGATTTCAGCTTGGCGCACGATCATGCCGAGCAGACTCAAAATACATTGCAGCACGAACTTGTCATGAAACGCATGGACGTTGATGCATTCAGAACCGAACTCATGCAAAGTTTTTATCAAGGTAAAGAAGCCCGTCCGGCTTCAGCAAGTGGCTTTTGGGGTTGGTTTAAACGTCTATTTTCCGCATAAAATACATGGTTTTATCCATTTCAAACAACTGATAGACTTCACGTCCAGTGCAACAAGCATCATGATTGCATTCTTAAAGGACAATTACCCAATGAACATCAAGGGATCATTATGAAGTTTATCCGTTGGATTTTAGGCAAGGTTATCTTATTGCTGAACGCGGTGTTCTCACCTCGTGGTATTAAGCGCACCGCAGAAGAACAGCAACGTATTGATGAAAAAGCGAAACAATACGCACTTTACCAATTTGAAGCCTGCCCTTTTTGTGTAAAGGTCCGCCGTGCAATGAAGCGTCAATCGGTGAACATTGAGCTACGTGATGCAAAAAATAACCCGACTCATCGAGCTGAACTAGAGCAATGTGGTGGGCGAGTTAAAGTCCCTTGTCTTCGTATCGAAAAAGATGGCGAGACACAGTGGTTATACGAGTCATCTGACATCGTCGCTTACGTTGAAAAAGAATTTGCCTAAGTTCCCCCTATGAACATTGGCGGATGTAAAAGAGGCACCTAACGGTGCCTCTTTTCTATTTTTTCTAGCTAGATGTTGCCGTGCGAGCTTTCCTTATTCAGTCTTCTTGCTCAACTCCGAACTTAAACTCCACTAAGCAAATAACGGGTATGCAAGAACAACACAACGAAGATTACCGCCTAACGTCTGCGTTATTCATCCACGATCAATGTTAGCTCTACGCGCCGATTGCAAGCTTTACCACTCGCTGTCGCATTGCTGCACTTCGGTACATACTCCCCGAAGCCTCTAGAAAACACTCGTTGACGTGGAATACTCGTCGCCAATAGTTGTTTTTCTACTTCACGAGCTCGCTTTTCAGATAGCGTGTCATTGAAGCTTTCAGCTCCCGTGCTATCCGCATGACCATCAATCACGACATCAACATCAGTTCTTCCAGCCAGATAGTGACCAATGTTTCGAATCCAGTCTTGAGATTGAGCAGATAACCGTGCAGAACCCGTTTGAAAATGCACTTGCTCTTTCAAACGTATCATCAGGTGACCACCACTGAGCGTCTCGTGAGGAATGTTATGCCTGCTCAGGAACATTTCCAGAGAGGTCACGTTTTGCGACTTTTTTACTGACGCCCTCGCCGTTTGATATGAACGAGGGGAAGAAGCCACATTGGATGCGCTCGGGTATCCCCACTCTGGGTGTCTCAGCTCAGTGTTTGATTTAGGAGCTGTATCTAAAATGTTCCCACCAGGGACCATATCTTGATCGAGGCTGCTGCACCCGGCCAGAATGCCACAAACAATTAAAAACCAATGCTTCATACCATTACCAACGTAGAAAAACTCTTGTTCATTGTGTCGACAAAACACGCCGAATCTTTAGCGCTTTTGTCCACCGATTGGTTTGTCTATGCAGCGTTCATGCCACTGGAGTCAATGCAAAATCATCTCTCAAATAAAACGCAACACTAGAATACCCTACCCTTACAGTCCATACGTCAGGCAAAGTCTGTTACCAATGGTCTCACTTTATTGTTATTTAATGGTTTTAGTCACTATCGTTAACCGATAAACTAACGCAAATTTCTCATTTAGAGCACTACTATGTTAAAAACCATATCGAAAGGCTTTGCTGTTGTTGTTGCCGTAATGGCTTTGTCGGCATGCGATAGCGGCAAGAGTCAGCCTCAGCAAGGCAAACAATACGAAGTTTTGCCAGTATCCCTTGAAGAGTATGATTTAGCTCCCCTGACTGAAGCATTCTCTTTAACTTGTGGCCACTGCCGCTCAATGGAAGAGTTTGTCCCTCAAATTGAATCATTGACCGATCAAAGCGTTGAAAAAATGCATGTAACGTTCAATGAAAGTGCACAAGTGAGCGCCATCATCTTCTATACTGCCGTAATGCAGCTTGAATCAACACCAGATAAAGCGTTTATGGCGGATCTTTTTACTGCTGTGCAAATGGGTGCCGATGCAACGGCTGAGGAACGCCAAATCGCTGTTGAGAAAGCCTTTGAGTCTCGCAACCTTATCAGCCCTTACCATTTAGATGAAGCACAGCAAAAAGCGCTGTTTGAGTACATCACTAAGGCAGAAGCGATCACCACGCGAGGCCAAATTAACTCCGTTCCAGCCTTTATCGTAAACGGAAAATATCAAGTAATTACTGGTGGTCATGACAGCGTTGAAGCCATGGCAGAAACCATCAACTTTTTGCTAAAACAACCTAAATAGACAAGGAGATTACGTGTCTAAATTTTTGTTTCCTCTTATTATTTTTATTTTGGCGGGCTTTTTCATTTACCGTACTTGGACAAACCATAAAGTAGCAGATGAAAACTTTGCCAAAGGCCAAGCATTCTTACTAGAAAATGCGAAAAAAGAAGGCGTCATCACAACAGAAAGTGGCCTTCAATACATGGTTCTTGAAAAAGGCGAAGGTGAGGTTCACCCAACGGCAACAAGTAAAGTAAAAGTACACTACCACGGCACCTTGATTGATGGCACGGTATTCGATAGCTCTGTTAATCGTGGTGAGCCTATTTCATTTGGTCTTAACCAAGTCATTAAAGGCTGGCAAGAAGGTCTACAATACATGGTAGAAGGTGAGAAAATCCGCCTTTTCGTACCAAGCACGCTTGGCTATGGTAAGAGTGGCTCTGGCCCAATTCCACCAGCAAGTGTTTTGATCTTTGATGTTGAACTGCTAGAAATTCAATAAATCTAGAAAGCTTTGTCTTAAAGCCAAAGTATCAAAACCAAAAACGCCGCGAACCACGCGGCGTTTTCTGTTTTAAGAGAGGTTAAAAACCAATATAGTGATCCGAAAGCAATGCAATGAACAACGCCAAAAGATGATAGATAGAGAATTTAAACGTCTCCATCGCGGTATTTGGCTCTGGTGCATATTTTAGCTTCCATGCATGGTACATAAAGCCAGCATTGAGTAGTAGCGAGGCAAAAAGATACACCACGCCGACCATACCAACCAAAACCGGTAGGACACAAACCAAAGTCAATAGCACCGTATACAACAGAATAGAAGTTTTGGTGTACTCAATGCCGTGTGTCACTGGCAGCATGGGAATATCTACCTTGCGGTAATCCTCGACACGATGAATAGCCAGAGCCCAAAAATGTGGTGGCGTCCAGATAAAAATGATCATTACGAGCAGCCAAGCATTCGCATGTAATTGCCCTGTTACAGCAGTCCAACCGAGAAGAGGCGGCATCGCACCGGCAATCCCTGCAATGACGATATTTTGGGGCGTAGCACGTTTGAGGTACATTGTGTATACCATCGCATAGCCGAGCAAACTCATCAAAGTCAACCATGCCGTCAGCGGGTTGACCATCGCATAGAGAAGTACAAACCCTAAGACACCTAAAACTGTAGCGAAGGCTATCACCGATGATGGTTTAGTCTCACCCGATGGCAATGGTCGTTTGTGTGTACGTGCCATTCTCGCATCAATTCGGCGGTCAATTAGATGATTAAACGCTGCCGCAGACCCTGCCATCAGACCAATCCCCGTTAGGCCAACTACCGCCTGCAACCAGGGGAAATCATCAACCGGGGCTAAGCTCATCCCTACTACTGCCGTCACCAACATTAACGCCACCACTTTAGGTTTCGTTAACTTCAAATAAACGGAACTTAGTCGCTTTCGCCCATTTAACGACAGCGCGATTTCTTTACTCATAGCGAACTCCTTTCGCGGTGTAATTCCAAGCCGTTTTACCCTGCCACAAGTAAAACTGGCTAACACAAACGAGACTCAACATAACAGCGGCACCAAGGTTGTGCGCCACCGCGACATAGATAGGAAGTTGAAATACTACGTTGCTTACACCCAGCATAATTTGGCACACCAGAGTGAATAACAACCACCCTCCGATTCTCTGTGAATGATGAGAATCTTGCCTCATAAGCCCAATACTATAAGCCAATACCACGGTGGCGGTAACAATAGCGCCTATACGATGAGTGACGTGTATAGTCATTCTTGCCGGATACTCCAAGACACCAAATTCATAATTCTCGAATCCAGTTTGCCAGAAAGAAAACGCTTCTTTCCATGAGAGATGGCTCATCCAGTCTCCCTCACAAATCGGCAGTGTGGTACACATCAGCGCAGCATAATTTGACGAAGTCCATCCTCCAAGGAGCACTTGCACCAAAACAACCAGGAAAACCAACAATGAAAAGCCTCTCAGAGAGCTAGAAGATGGAGAGAAATAGAGATTGTTTTGCGCTTTTAATTGGCAGTAAAAAATCGCCTGTAACGCCAATAAAACAAAACCACCGAGCAAGTGAAGCATCACGATGACGGGCATTAATTTAAGAGTAACTGTCCACATCCCCAAAAGTGCCTGCCCAATCACCAATACGCTTAGCAACATCGGAATGGTTGAATTTACACGCTCAGACCTTACTGATATCGCTGCCATCGCAAAAATGACTAAACCTAACGTTCCTGCAAAATAGCGATGAATCATCTCAAGCCATGCTTTCTCATGCTCTACTGCCCGCTCGGGGAAGTTCAGGTTAGCACGTATGACGTCTTCTTCTTGATGCGGCACAGAAAAGTGCCCATAACAACCAGGCCAGTCCGGGCAACCTAACCCTGCATCTGAAAGGCGAGTATATGCCCCTAGCATGATCACCACGAGAGTTAGGAGCAAACTGAATCTAACCAACTGAATTAATTTCATATGCACTTCCTCTAACCGACTCGTGACAGTTTTAAGAGCTTGCGTAAGTCCGCCAACATACCTTTATTCAATAGGACTAAGTCCTCATTTGGTTTCGGCGAATAAGACATCACCAGTTGCCCAAGAGGATCAACGATCAACATTTGCCCAGGTTTCACTTTTGCGGTAACCAATTCATTCATTTGCATCGCTAACATCGATACTTCCATGGGATCTGAATGCTCAGTCTGCCAAACGACTGGCACTACTCGCTCTTGATACTTACCTAAAGCAACATGACTTTGCTGAAGCAGGTAAAGCTGCTGTTTACACTGTTCAGTGCATTCGTTAGGCAATACATAAGCGAGTTGCCAACCATGGTCTTTGAGAGGTGACTCTTGACCAAGCTGCTCTAACGTCGTGTATGGTTCGACTAACTCGCCTCTATTGGTCACTCCGCTTTGATACCACCCTTGTGTGAGAATGACTTTTGCAATGACAGCGGGAAGCGCGAACGTACAAACCAGCGCAATCAACATTAGTCGTCCTTTGGTTACTTTAGATGTCATGCTTCACCTCCATGTGACGCAACTTTTTTTGCCAACGAACAAAAACAATTAAAGTCAGTATTAAGAAAACACCTGCCATCGAAAACCATTGAATCGAATAGCCAAAATGTTTGGCACTATTGAGTGGTAATGGATTCCAAGGAAAGTCATAGGGCCAACGAGTTAAATTGTCTGGCTGCAAGACTGCGGGCATAAGTTCAATATTCAGTAGCTGATTCAATTGCGCGATGTTTAGGTTTTGCACGCGAATAACATCGCCAACTTCCGGCATTAACTCTGAGCTCAGTGGATTAGTAGATTTTCGGTACAGGCGTCCTGTGATGAAAATCGAATTATCGAGTTTGGTGACCGTTGGTAACACTGAGCGATCTGCTTTTCCCTCGACAAAACCAAGCTCCAATAACGCATAGGCACTAGGTTCATCGCTCGTCAATACAATCTGAAATGCTAAATATCCCACACTGCCTTGATGCGTTTGGTTGTCTAACAAAATTACGGGAAACGCCTGAGGAACAACATTAACTTCCACTTTTTTCCCGAGGATACTTTCCTCTCGCCAGTCGTTGTCTTCAAGAACGACGCTTAGTGCTTGGTACGCACTATCCGCACGCGCGAGAATGGCTTGTTCCAATGCTTGTTTTTCTTGCCCTCTCTCAAACTGCCAAAAACCCAGTTTGACCAAAAGAGAAAACACAACCACAGTTAAACCAACTGCAACCCAAAACCGTTTCGATAGCCATAATTGTCTTGATAACAACAATGATGAAACCGGAGGTGCCATGTCCACCGTATTTCTATTCAAACTGACGCTTGTCCTTTTGCTGCTTTTCATTATCTTCAACCTCGCAAAAGCGCTTATCGAAATGGTTCGTGAAGACCCAGATAATCCTGAAAAAAGAGACAAACCCATGAGTCATTACTTAGGCCGTCGAGTCATGTTCTCCGCTTTGGTGGTCGTCCTTTTGCTTATTGCGCTCAGCTCGGGTTGGCTAGCACCAAACCCTCGCCCTTATTAGTCGAACCAAGAGTTCACACTGCGCCTAAAGTACGTAAACAAACACAAACAGACATAACCAAACCACATCCACGAAATGCCAATACCAGCTGCCCGCTTGAAAGGCAAAATGGTTCTTTGGCGAAAAGTGATCTTTAGCGATTCTGAACAGCAGCACGATCAAGAAGATAGTCCCAAGACAAACGTGTAAACCGTGGAACCCCGTCAACATGAAGAACGTGTTACCGTAAATACCGGACTGCAACGTGAGCCCTATGTCTTGATAAGCATGAACATACTCAACCGCTTGGTAATATAGGAAAAAGCCAGCAAGTACGATGGTTATCTCTAACCAAACAATCAGTGCCGTTCTTTTGTCTTGTTCAAGGCTTATATGCGCCATATGTAGCGTAATAGACGACAATAGCAGCAAGATAGTATTGGTAAGGGGTATGCCCTGCCACGGCATAGCTTGTGTTGTTTCTCCCCCCGGTGTCAGTGTGAGTGGCCACATCGCTTCGAAGGTTGGCCACAGGACTTCGTTGGTCATGAAGTTATTATCTGCCCCACCTAACCAAGGCACAGAAATCATTCTGGCGTAAAACAAGGCACCAAAAAAGGCACCAAAAAACATCACTTCAGAAAAGATAAACCAGCTCATTCCTTGGCGAAAAGAACGAGTAATTTGCGAGCTGTATTTTCCACTCAGTGATTCAGTAATCACATTACTAAACCAACCAGCCAACATGTAAAGCAAGAACAAGAAGCCCACCGCTAGCACAATGCCACCAATGGTTCCCACTGCACCGCCACTTTGTGTCCCCTGGACGGTCATGCCTGCGCCAACAGCAACCAAAAACAGAGCAAATGCACCGATGATCGGCCAGCTACTTTGAGCGGGAACATAATATGTTCCTGGCTTGTTACTCATAATTTCTCTCCTTACTGACCAACCTTGGTCTGTATCTCTCTCCCTGAGTGGCTAAGAGCCTGTAGGAGGGGGAAGTTTATAGAGTGTGTAAGACAGCGTTAACGTGTGTATAGACTCCGGCAAGTCCGGTTCGATATAAAAAATCAACGGCATTTGAGCTTGCTGTTTACCATCCAGAGGCTGCTGGTTAAAACAAAAACACTCAATCTTATTGAAGTAAGCAGCTCCAGTCCCGGGAGAAACAGAAGGAACGGCTTGCCCCACCAACTTCTGCCCGCTTTCATTAAATGCAAGGTATTCGGTTTGCACGACTTCACCTGGGTGAACATCCATCGAAATCACTTTGGGTCTAAACTCCCAAGGCATATCTGGGCTGACATGCGCCATAAACTCCACGCGAATAGTTCGGCTCATGTCCGGTTGCATACCTGTCGGTTGAATGGCGGCCACTTCACTTGTCTTTCCATTGATTCCCAGTGCGTCGCACATCACGTCATAAAGTGGGACCAGTGCATAGCCGAAGCCAAACATTAACAGGGTCGCCAAAAGTAACTTCACTGTGAGCTTCTTGTTTGATGGATTCGGTTTCATGTCACTCACCCCACTTGCTAGTCAATCTTAGGCGGTGTAGTAAACGTATGATGTGGCGCAGGGCTTGGCACTGTCCACTCTAAGCCTTCCGCACGTTCCCACGGTTTTGCAGAAGCCTTCTCCCCGCCACGAATACACTTGATCACCAACCATAAGAAGATCAGTTGTGACAACCCAAATGCAAACCCACCAATTGATACTATTTGATTAACATCAGCAAACTGAATGGCGTAATCCGGTATGCGCCTTGGCATGCCTGCTAAGCCTAGGAAGTGCATTGGGAAAAACAGGACATTGACGGAAATAATTGAGCACCAGAAATGCCATAAACTCAGCTTGTGGTCGTACATATTGCCCGTCCACTTAGGTAGCCAGTAGTATGCCGCTGCCATGATCGAGAATACCGCACCAGATACCAACACATAATGAAAATGGGCAACCACGAAGTAAGTGTCATGATATTGGAAATCCGCCGGCACAATCGCCAACATCAGTCCCGAGAAGCCGCCAATAGTAAAAAGCACAATAAAGGCAATGGCAAACAACATTGGCGTTTCAAATGTCAGAGCTCCACGCCACATGGTGGCAACCCAGTTAAAGACTTTAACCCCCGTTGGTACCGCAATCAGCATAGTGCAATACATGAAGAAGAGCTCAGCAAAAACTGGCATCCCCGTGGTAAACATGTGGTGCGCCCACACAAGGAAAGATAACAATGCAATGCTGCACGTCGCGTAAACCATCGAATGATAACCAAACAGCTTCTTACCACTGAAAGCAGGCAGAATGGCGGAAATGATTCCAAACGACGGTAAAATCATGATGTACACTTCTGGGTGACCAAAGAACCAAAAGATGTGTTGGAACATTACCGGGTCACCACCACCAGCTGCGTCAAAGAAGCTAGTCCCGAAATATTTGTCAGTAAGAACCATGGTCACTGCACCCGCTAGTACCGGCATAACCGCGATCAACAAGAAAGCGGTAATTAACCAAGTCCAAACAAACATTGGTAACTTGAACCAAGTCATTCCCGGAGCTCGCATATTTACGATCGTCACGATAACGTTGATCGCGCCCATAATGGAGCTGATACCCATGATATGCACAGAGAATACAAACAGCGCAGTGCTATCTGGTCCATAAGTCGTGGACAGCGGAGCATAAAACGTCCAACCAAAATCAGGACCGCCGCCAGGTAAAAACAACGAGCTCAACAAAATAAGAAATGCAAAAGGTAAGATCCAAAAGCTCAAGTTGTTCATGCGCGGCAGCGCCATATCAGGAGCGCCGATCATCATCGGGATCATCCAGTTAGCAAGACCCGTAAATGCTGGCATCACCGCACCAAATACCATCACTAAACCGTGTACCGTGGTCATTTGATTAAAAAACTGCGGATCGACTAGCTGTAGCCCTGGCTGGAACAGTTCGGCACGAATGATCATTGCCATCGCACCACCTGTTAGAAACATCGCAAAGCTAAACCAAAGGTAGAGGGTGCCTATGTCTTTATGGCTTGTAGAATACAACCAACGAGTGATGCCCTGGGGTGCATGATGCTCGTGACCATCATCGATCGCAATGGTACTGTTCGCACTGGCTTCTGCTGGCGCAGACTTCACTGCCTTATCTATTGGCTTACTCATATTTCCTCCTTAGCACTGCCTTGTGCCTTAAAGGCATTCACATCGGATGCTTGCACTGTATCGCCAGTATCGTTGCCCCATGCATTTCGTTGATATGTGATAACCGCGCCAATTTCTTTGTCACTTAACTGATTAGAAAAAGCCTGCATTGCGGTGCCCGGGCGACCGTTGACAATAATATCTATGTGCTCTGTAACATCTCCGGTTGCAATAGGACTGCCTTTAATCGCGGGAAATGCACCCGGAATCCCCTCACCATTTGCCTGATGACACACAGCGCAACGCGCCGTGTATATCGATTCGCCTTGCGACATCAATTCGTCCATAGATAAGTCTTGAGAGAGCGCTTCTTGTGCCGCCGCTTTTTGAAGCGCGAGTTCTTCCTTCTTACTCGCTAGCCATTCATCGAACTTTTCTTCTTCCATTGCATGCACCACCACTGGCATAAATCCGTGTGCACGACCACATAGCTCCGCACACTGACCGCGATATACGCCTGGCTCATCAATTCTTGTCCATGCTTCATTGATAAAACCTGGAATGGTGTCTTTCTTGACGGCAAAGTCTGGTACCCACCAAGAGTGAATGACATCATCAGAAGTCATCAAAAAACGCACTTTGCGATTCACAGGCAACACCAAAGGGTTGTCTACTTCCAGTAAGTAATGCGCGCCTTTAGCTTCGATTCCATCAATTTGTTTTTGGCTGGTGGCAAGCAAACTGAAGAACTCAACATCTTCACCAAAATAGCTGTAATGCCATTTCCATTGCGAGCCTGTGATCTTGACCGTGATATCCGATTGGCTTGTGTCTTCCATTGCTACTAGAGTTTTTGTTGCGGGAATCGCCATAGCGACAAGAATGATGATGGGTATGACCGTCCAAATAATTTCCACTTTTGTGCTTTCATGGAAATGTGCTGCAACTGCTCCTTTTGACTTGCGATGACGGAAGATGGAATAGAACATCACACCAAAAACAATCAAAGCAATTACACAGCAGATATAGAAAATCAGCATATGTAATTCATACACTTGCCCACTTATCTCTGTGACCCCTTTTGTCATGTTGTAGTCATTTTCCTTTGACCAACCAAAAGAGGAAAATGTGATTAAAATCACATTCAGTGATAAGGCTAGAGTAGTCGTTAATCTTTTCAAAAGATCTCTCCTCTGCTCAGACGCTACGCCTACGCGAGCTTCCTTGCGTCCCGATGCAAATATCGAACAACTTTACGAAAAATCACAAAAACTACGATTTCGACACGGTTTGTTATATTTATGTTAAAAGGCTAGTTATAGTTCCAAGGTTCTTCAAGAAATTAAATATGATTAAATTTTGTTCGGATAAGAAAAATTAATTCGGTTTATCGATTGCCCTCTTTGAAATGTAATTGAGAACCATTTACATTGATTTAAAAGAAAACATTGAGATACTTACCAAACGAAGTGTCCAAGAAAGTAGGCTCCCCCTACTAAGGAATGACTGATATGACAGCACTAATTACGCAATGGCTAGAACGAGACCCTGATCCTAAGACTCGTGAAGAGCTACAACACCTCGTCGATACGAACAATGAACAAGAACTTACTGATCGCTTTGGCTCACGCCTTGCCTTTGGTACTGCAGGCTTACGTGGCAAAGTGGGCGCAGGTCCAAACCGAATGAACCGCTTGGTGATTCAAGAGACCGCCACTGGTTTAGGAAACTATTTGCTTGAGCAAGTCAAAGATGCCGCGAGTCGTGGTGTCGTTATTGGCTACGACGGTCGTCCCGATTCAAAACAATTCGCGCATGATACCGCATCCGTACTGACGGCCCTTGGTATCAAGGTTTACCTAACGTATGACGTTGCAGCAACCCCAATTGTTGCGTTTGGTGTCCGTACATTGAATGCTGCGGCCGCTGTTGTTGTTACTGCCAGCCACAATCCACCAGAATACAATGGCTTCAAAGTATATTGGGAAAATGGCGCACAGATTATTCCTCCACACGACTCTGGAATCGCAGCGAAAATTGATGACGCAACAACGAAGCCATTACCTTTAATGTCTCTCGATGATGCAAAACAGCACGGTTTGTTAGTTTGGTTGGAAGACGACTACTACCAAACTTACCGTAAGACAATGAATGAAAACGCGCTGCTTACTCCTGACAACAATACCGATATATCTATTGCTTACACCGCAATGCATGGCGTTGGCGCGAATATGGCGGAAACGCTACTTGTCGACGCAGGCTTCCAAAAAGTGGCAAGTGTTAAGGAACAGCGCGAACCTGACGGAAGCTTCCCAACCGTCAACTTCCCAAACCCTGAAGAAGCCGGTGCAATGGATATGGTGATGGCATTAGGTAAGTCCGTAGATGCAGATATCGCTTGCGCTAACGATCCAGATGCAGACCGTTTTGCCGTGGCAGTTAGACGCCCAGATGGCGAGTATCAGATGTTAACCGGCGACCAAGTGGGCTCACTATTTGGCGATTACTTGCTGGAACAGCAACCTAACGCTTTGGTTGGCAACACCATCGTATCCTCAAGAATGCTGAGCAGCATCGCTAAGGCGCATGGCGCACAATACTATCAAACATTAACTGGCTTTAAATGGCTTACTAATGTTGCCATGGAACAAGAGACAGAAGTCAACCCATTCTTGTTTGCTTATGAGGAAGCGCTCGGTTATACCGTGGGTAACAAGGTGTGGGATAAAGATGGTTTATCTGCAATCGTCGCGTTTTCACAGCTAACAGGCAAGCTTAAAGCGCAAGGCAAAACACTGTGGGATAAACTGGAAGAGCTGTACCGCGAGCACGGTTTCTACTTCAACGCGCAACGCAGCATCGCTCTCGACCCGAACTCTCCACCAATCGGCGACAAACTCCGAGCAAATCCACCAACAGAGATTGCTGGTAAAAAAGTTGCAGTAACCGAAGATCTTAAAACATCGGTTCGCATGTTTGACGACGGCTCTGAAGAATCCATTGACTTACCAGCAAGTGACGTATTGATTTATCACCTAGAAGATCAATCACGCGTGATTGTTCGTCCTTCTGGTACTGAGCCAAAACTAAAATGTTACTACGAAGTCATCAACCTCTTCCCTGCGGATATGAGCTATGAACAAGCACAGCAAGCAGCAGAAGCGAAGATGAACGAACTTATCGACGCGCACCAGCAAAGTTTGTAAGTCAAAGAGAAACATAGATATTTTATACAACAAGAGGCGCAAATTCGCGCCTCTTTTTTTGATTTTAACTAGAACAAGTCAAGCTAACCCGTGCTTTCCCTAGCCTACAATTTCCTTTTGTAGAAAGTACTTGTGGATGCCCTCTGCAGGATAGCCTGAGTACTGCCCCACTTTCTCAAAACCTAATTTGATATAGAACTCAAGAGCTTGAAAGCTGTAGGTATCCAAATAAACATGGGTAACCCCATGAGGCTTTACTTTTTGTTCTAGCATCGACATTAATTGGCTACCGAGACCAGAGGTTCGACTTTCAGCGTCTACCCACAAAAACTCAACAAACACCGTATTTTTAAACATTTCGCCAGTCAAGCCACCCATGATCTTGCCATTCTCATCTTTTGCGAAACAGCCTACAGCATGCACTTCCCCTTCTGGTAAATGCAGTCGGTTATAAGATCGAATACCTTCACGAACAAAATCAAGGTCTGTTTGATCTGGATTTAAACAAAATTCAAGCTTCATATACCCTCTCCTTAGGAAACACCAATATCCTAAAACAAAAAGCCAGCAATTGCTGGCTTTCTGATGGAATATGATAACTTTACAAGGCGAAACTACTCAGCATCCACAACGCCAGAATAACAAACACTAACCCCACTAGTTTATGTTGATACGTGCGGAATTTTTCGTTCTCGAGCAGCCCTTTGCCCAATGTGCCTGCTAACCCAACAAGTAATAAATTGAATGACAAGCCAAGAACGTTCAACAATAACCCTAGCGCTAGCATCTGCTCACCGGAAGATGCAGTGATATTGCTTGAGACAAACTGAGGCAAAAACATCACAAAAAAGACCAAGGCTTTAGGGTTAAGCAAATTACTCATCAAAGCACGCTGATAATAAGTTGATGCCATTTTGTTTTGACCATCAAGCTCTGGAGCCGAAGATGCCTCAGCTCGTAAGCAGTCCCAACCCATTTTTAACAAGTAAGCGCCACCTAATAGATGAAGGACTTTAAGGGCTATTGGGCTCATGGCAATCAGGGTAGATACGCCCATCGCAGCAAGCAAAGTAAGAATAACACCAGACGTCGCATTGCCTAAGCTAGCAAAAAGACCGACCTTCTTACCGTAACTCATACTTGAGCTAGCTATCAGCAACATATCAGGCCCTGGTAAGAGCAATAAGGCGACAACTGCGGTGAGATAAACAGGAAGTACAGATAAATCAATCATGATGGAACCGCTTTTCTACAACAAGGCGGCGAATGTTATACCAACAAAATGACATCATCCAGCCCAAAATAGCCAAGATAAATCAAAAAATAAAAATCATAGTTTGCCCAGCCGAAAAATAGCAATCAATTCGCCTGTTTATCAAAATCGAATAGCAATTTTGTACAAAAATAAGCACGATGGATCCGTTACACTTCTAAAATGATTTTCTTGAGCAGACCGGATAAAGATGAAAGAAAAGAATAAGGAAATCGCTACCTTCAAGATAGCTCAAGAGCTCGGAGGTTTAGAGCTTCTCGATGCAAAGTATGAGAAGCAGAATTTTTCACGCCATAGCCACGAAGGTTACACTATTGGTGTCATCGAAAAAGGGGCACAACAATTTTTTAGGACGGGCGGGAATCATATCGCGCCACAGGACAGCATCATCCTTGTTAATGCAGATGAAGTACACAACGGGCATTCAGCCTCGGAAGGCGGCTGGGAATACAAAGCAATGTACCCCGTACCTCAGCAGTTTCAAACTTTAGGACAAGAGCTTGGCTCACCAAATGTAGCTCTGCCCTATTTCCCTCAACCTGTGGTTTACGATCCTGAGCTGGCTAGTCAGTTACGACTGGTATTTGAAACACTAGAAAAATCAGACAACCGTTTATTGAGAGAAACTTTGGTTTACGGCACGTTGATCAAGCTAGCCAGTAAACACAGCACTCATCGGGCACCACTGAAAGAGTCAACCAGAGCTCAGCGACAAGTGCAGCTCGTCAGAGAATTTTTGGAAGACTTTCCACAAACGGACGTCTCACTAGAAGAACTCGCGAAACTGTCTGGATTAAGCCCTTTTCATCTGCTGAGAGAGTTTCAAAAGCAATTTGGCTTTCCGCCTCATGCCTATCAAATTCAGCAACGTTTACGTATGGCGAAGAAGCTATTAAAAATGGGACAAAAAATTTCAGACGTGGCACAAGAATGCGGTTTCCATGATCAAAGCCATCTGCATCGACACTTTAAAAAAGCCATGGGCGTCACTCCCGGCCAATACGTCCGTCACAGCTAAAGCAGCAATATTGTACAAGGCGTTATGCGACTACCGAGCTATCTTGGTAATCTGATTTAGGAATAAATAAGAAGAAACTATGGACCACACTTTGCCGTTACAAAAAGAATCAAAAGCCACGCTATTTTGGCAAGGTACACTTGCGATGATGCCTCTGAGTATCGCAGTGCTCCCTTGGGGCTTACTCGCAGGCTCATTCGCAATTGATACTGGGCTTCACCCTTTGGAAGGACAAGCACTATCCGCCATTTTGTTCGCAGGTTCTGCACAGCTCGTCGCGATGGGAATGATTAAAACGGGAGCAGGTCTAGTGACCATGTTACTGACAACGTTTTTTATCACCTCTCGACACTTCCTCTACAGTGTATCGATGCGCAGTAAAATTGCACCGCTCCCTCTAAAATGGCGATTATCACTCGGCTTCTTACTTACTGACGAGCTGTTTGCGATTGTAGGCCACCATTCCGATAAACAATTTAATCGCTGGTATGCACTTGGGGCTGGTCTGAGTTTTTACCTGTTTTGGAATGTCGCGACATTGACGGGCATTATTGCGGGAAGTCTAATCCCTGAACTGAACGAAATGGGTTTGGAATTTGCTGTAGCCGCTACTTTTATCGCGATAGTAGTACCCACCATTAAAAATGCAGCGGTGCTCGCGAGTGTTATTGTGGCTTTGGTGAGCTCAGTTGCCCTAACCTATTATCAAATTGAGGGAAGTTTGATGATTTCGAGCATTTTAGCCATGCTTACTGGTTACTTTGTGGAACAAGTAAAGGAGAAACGCTAATGATCATGTTGGCTATTTTGCTGATGACGGTACTTGTTTTCACCAGCCGCTACTTGTTTTTAGAACCCAAGCTACCATTGCGATTAGGGACGCGCACTCAAAAAGTACTCAATTACGCTAGCCCCGCAGTACTGACTGCGATCTGGGCACCGATCGTTTTCATTCCCGATGGGGAGCTCAGCGTCAATGTGCAAAACCCATTTTTACTGGCTGCCGTACTGGCTGCTTTAATCGCGTATTTTACTAAAAATGTTCTTTTAACGACGGTTATCAGTATGGTGGTATTTCTCGTTCTACGAATTTGGCTTTAATCCGCCAACCACTCAATCTCCAACAAGGTGACATCGCCACACTTTAATCGACCAAGGAAGATGTCACCTTCATGTACCTCACCAACGCCCTTTGGTGTACCAGTCATCACTACATCGCCATCTTGAAGTGTTGTGTAACTGGTTAATTCATCCAGGATAGTTAGCGGCGGATAGAGCATTTGGTTAACGTGACCTTTTTGTACACGAACACAGTTGATTAAGAGCTCAAGGTTAAGATCATTGATATCAATGTTATCCAAAGAGACAAACCGACTAAACACAGCAGAGCCATCAAATGCCTTAGCACGCTCCCACGGCAACCCCTGATTTTTAAGCGAGGATTGCAAACCACGCTTGGTCAGATCCAATCCCAAACCAACCGCTGAATAACGTCCATCCTTGATCAAAAAGCAGATTTCAGCCTCATAATGAAGGGGCTCTTGATGGAATGAACGCAGAGTTGTTGATACGGAAGTTGCGGGTTTATTAAATACCACCATTTGCTCAGGCATTGCATTATTAAGCTCATGAATATGTTCAACGTAATTTCGTCCAACACAAAGCACTTTACCCACTTCTACTTTCTTTTCTTCAACTTGAATAACACTCATCATTCTTCCCTGCAAAACAAAAATCCCATCATAATCTAACCTATTGACTTAACGACACTAAATAGCAACCTCTAGTGTAAAAAATAAGACATTCACCCCGTTTTGAGTTTTGTATCATCTAATTGAAACAGCAAAGTATTTGTAAAACAAATAGACAAAAAAGCCAGCACGAGGCTGGCTTTAGATCAATGAGCTGAATAATAGTTCTCGCTAAATCCTATTATAGGTAGTAACGAGCACCTAACGCCCATTTGTCATCAGTTTCACGACCATTGTCGTCATTTAGGTCAAACTGGTAACCCGCGTAACCAACAAATTTAGGCGTGAAGTTGTATTCTGCTTGTAGTGCCATTTCTTCACGAGCAGTTTCTGTTTTAGAGTTCTTAAACTCTTTACCTTCCACCATCTCATAGTTAACACTCAAGTTTAGGCTGTTCGCCAGAGCGTATGCGATGATCGCCTCGTACGCATCACTTTCTTCTAAACGGTCACCTTTTGCACTGAAGTTCATGTTTTCGTTTGAACCATAAACTGCAGCAAGGAATAGGCCTTGGCCGTACGCACCGTAAGATGCTGATACAACGTGTGATTCCGCCGTGTGCTTACCTGCATATGCAGGGTGCTGGAAATCACCGCCATTGTAAGAGTAACCGATTTTAGCGCCCATGATTGAGTAAGAAAGCGCAGCTTGCACACGGTCATCGTATTTAGCACCGCCAGTTATAACTCCAGCATCGTTGCGCGTGTAATCATCGTTTGCACCCTGCCAACCAAGACCAAAGTTGATCACACCCGCTTCACCCAGCTCGATGGCATTACGGTAAGAAAGCATTTTATCCGCACGGCCAGTGCCAAGGTTTCCATGATCGTCATAGATGAAGTCGTTGGCAAACGCGATTGGCATATCTGCAATACCTGCGACATCGTAGTAAGGTGACCATTGCGTACCACCTACTGCACGACCATAAACCTCATGTGTTATACCTAAGTAACCTAGACGAGTTTTAAACGACTCTTCACCACCGTCTAAGTAGTTTAGCGCCCATTCACCACGTGCGTCTGCGGTGAAGCCATTACCCAAATCCTGTGTCGCAGAGATATTGATACGAGGAGAGTTAGTACCCACATCCGTGTCACCTTGCTCTGATCCATTTAAATTAACAGAAACGTGGCCGCCCATCGAAAATGTTGTGCCATCGTTATTATATAGTTCCACTGCAACTGCTTGAGTACCGAAGGTTGCTGCCGCGATTGCCGCTGCTAATAATTTTTTATTCATTTCTAAATCCATTACTTATTAGTTGGTTAGTCAGTTTTAGACCCGGCTTTGGTTCACTTTCGTAAAAACGAAATGATGAACAAAGAGAGGAATACAAAGGCTATCCGAGGCATCGTTTCCACCAGATTACTTTTACCTTTGTGTAACAACTGCCGACACTTTATTTGATTAGTTCCTGACAACCGAGTGAAAAGATCTCAGACAAAACCTAAAAAGCAATCGTTTACTTAGTCTTTAAGAAATCGAGAAATAAAAACCTTACAATAAGAAATGCTTTAGAGAGAGTTAGCTCACAAATAGCTGATGATTCGCTATTTTTAGGCCAAACTTCCCTGCCAAATTGAAATGTTTACTTACATTTAGGGTCAAGAAGCAATTCAGGAACTTTTTGAAAAAAACACAGTCTTTAACGGAGAGGAAAAAACCTCAAAAAAGATAAACCTTTCTTTTTATAAGTGGTATGAGAAGGGGAACTTATTCTTTCCAGCAATAAAAGTGCAATCAAATCATAACTTAACAGAAATCTATCTTTCATTTTCAGCCTTTACCTTAGCGTCATCAACACATCGGGCAAGAAAGCCCATCGATTACAACTAGGGTAATAAGAAAATGAAAAAGGCAGCACTAACTACTGCAATTCTTACAGCATTGGTATCAGCACCATCATTCGCAGCAACTGTATACAAAAACGACGGTACTGAATTAAAAGTTGGCGGCCGCGTTGAGTTTCGTGGTGACTTCATCGGTTCAGACGGTGCTGAAGTTGAAGGTTCCATGGAAGATAAAAGCCGTGCTCGTCTAAACCTAAAAGGTAAAACAGACATCGGCAACGGCCTTTCTGCTTTCGGTGTTTACGAAGCCGAACAAAAAACGGGCAAGAGTGAATTCAAAAACCGCTACATGTATGCAGGCGTCGACTCTGATATCGGTGCTTTCTCTGTAGGTCGTCAAGACATGGCTGCCGTCATCATCTCTGACATGACGGATATCACTGAATTCTCTGGTGTTCAGCAAGTTATTGATTCGTCTTCTGATAAGCAAGACAGCGTTTTCGCATACCGTGGTGCGTTTGATGCACTACAACTTCAAGCAACCTACCAAGCAAACTCTAGCGATAACGAAGATAAATACGGCATCTCTGGAATGTACTCACTACCAATGGGCCTCGACTTTGGTCTTGCATACTCTGGTGGCGATGTAGATAAAGATAACTCTGAAGATCAAATTCTAGGTGGTATCGCTTACTCGATGGACAACCTTTACCTAGCAGGTACTTATTCTCAAGGTTCCCTGACTGACTCTGAAGACTTTACGGCTTACGAGCTAGTCGCAAGCTACAAAGTAGCAAGCAAAGTGACACTTGCAGCTCTATACACAGCTCAAGAGAATGATCCAGACAACGGTTCAAAGTACGACACCGTTGAAGGTATCGAGCTTGTTGGTTACTACAAACTAAACAGCAACTTCCGTACTTACCTGTCTTACTACATCAACCAACTTGATGAAGCAAAAGATGCAACAACAGGTCTAGTAACAGAAGGCGAAGATACACTGCGCCTAGGCGTACGTTACGATTTCTAATTCACTCTTGTCCTAAGAGCGAGTCCACTTGGCCAGCACCTTTGCTGGCCATTTTTTATGTAACCCAACATAACTCGATAAGTTTTCACACTATCCAAGCATCGCTCAGCAATGAAAAACGACCGTAACGACGCCTACTTCTGCCCTCTTTTAATGCGATTGATCACTAAGTTAGTGCATTTCATCTAATCGACAACATAGAAAAACCAAAAAACCATTTAAAATCAAACACATAAAAGTTGGCACGTGTTCTGCAATGTTATTTATGCAAATGCATGGCAGCGTTTGTGCTTCTCGTTCTTTGTACCTGTTATAACAGGCACGTCCTTTGAATTGGTAATGTCGCCTCCCTCTGGGAGGCATTTTTTTATTGGCGCGAAAAACAATAGGACGTATGATCCCGCCACCTCTATCAAACTGGAATTTTTCAATTGAATCATCATCCTGTTCAAGGTGCGTCCTGGATGCTAACAGCTGGCTTGGCATTCGCCATAGTGAACAGCTTCGCCCAAATTGCTAGCATCAACTTTGGTGTCTCCTCCACCACATTTGCGTTATTCCAATATGCAATCGCCTTATTTGTTATTCTGCCCTACCTACGTACACTTGGGATTAGACGTTCTTTAAGAACCCAACACTTTGGCTGGCATGCATTCCGCATTTTTCTCTCTGTTATCGGGATTCAACTTTGGTTATGGGCTCTCGCTTACCCAGTTCCAATTTGGCAAGGTATTGCACTTCTCATGACCTCCCCGTTATTTGCCACAGTTGGTTCTGGCTTGTTACTCAAAGAAAAAGTAGGTACTGCACGCTGGCTCGCTACATTGACGGGGTTTGTTGGTGCCATGATCATTCTTGAGCCTTGGGCAGACTCATTTACATGGGCGACCCTGCTCCCTGTTGGCGCCGCATTTTTCTGGGCAGCGTATTCATTAATGGTTAAAAAAATGTCGGTAAACGATCCGCCATCAACCATGGTTGTCTATTTATTGCTGCTGATAACACCATTTAATATCTTGTTAGCGATACCGACGTTTACTATGCCAGATACGTGGACGATATGGGGTGTGCTTTTAGCCGCAGGTGCACTTACAGCACTCGCTCAATGGGCTATCGTTAAAGCATATGCAGTAGCAGACGCCTCATTTGTGCAACCATTTGATCACGCCAAACTGCCTTTGAATGTTGTTGCTGGTTGGTTGGTGTTTGGTTGGGTGCCACCTGGTCGTTTATGGTTAGGTGCTGCGATTATTATTGCATCTATTGCGTTTATTACGCATTGGGAAGCAAAAAAGACAAAGTTAGTTGAAAGAAAAATCTAATTTAAAAGTTCTATATTTTCAGGAAAGGAAATGAGGAACCCATATGAGTCAACCAATCAAAATTACACTGTATCGCTGGGCTGGTAGTTGGGGCCCATTCAAAGTCAATATTCCTTGTGGTGAATGTACATTAACCAAAGATATTTTAAAGGATACTTTTGAAAACGAATTAGCCGATGTGCCCGTTGAACTTGAAGTAAAAGATTGGTTATCGCACTGGTGGGAACCATTAAAAGCTGGTGCTTGGCATGCACCCATTCTTCTTGTCGAAGGGAAAGTTATCAGCCAAGGAGAAGCATTGAATCGGGGTGTACTTGTACAGTCTGTTATTGCTGAGTGGGTAAAACGCGATGAGCTAAAAGGCAACATTGTTTATGGTAAAGCAACTTGCCCTTACTGTGTCAAAGCCAAACAATTACTTGACGAGGCTGGCGTTCAGTATGAGTACCATGATGTAGTTAAAGACAGCGCCGCCTTATACCGTATGATTCCTGAAGTAAAAGCCATCATTGGCGAAAAAACACCGGTAACAGTGCCGCAAATCTGGTTAGATGGAAAATATATTGGAGGCGCTGACGATTTAGAAAAGTGGTTATCAGCAAAGGGGCTAGATAAAGTGCCTAACAATGTTGTGGAGATACCAAGCCAATCCGCGTAATTCTAGATTTAAATGTCATCAGTCTTTGAGTAGCGTTTTGCCAATGTTGTGCAATATGTTGGCTACTTACTAACAACAAAACAGAGAAAAGCAAAAAGCCCTGATTTTTCAATCAGGGCTTTTTAAATTATTTCGCCAGTTTTTTAATAACACGAGCAAAAACAGAAGCTTTTTTCTTCTTCGCTTTACCGTAAAGCGCTTTGTGCATCGCGTCTTTTGCAATCATCTGGCCAATATAAGCACCACCAAGTTCGTTACCCATGACCTTCTCCTGAATGTATTGACTTAACTATGTTGTAATTTTACACCACAATTAGATAAAAACAAGACTCCAGTCACATTTATTTTGTAATTAACTTTCAGTTTGATTTTCGTGGATTTCTTGAAATGAGCGTCTATCGCTTAGGTTGTTGGTATGTTTTTCCCGCTGCGACGTACGTATCTTTCTGTTTGATTTCAAAGAATGTTTCAAAGAACCACGCAGCAAACTTGATCAAGTGATCGCCTTCATTCATGACGTGCTCTACGTATTCTTGCTCTTCTCCGGACTCATCTTCTTGAGTGGTAATATGGTAAATACGTTTCTCACCATCAACTTCTGCAAGGCCAAACTGACCCGTTAGGGATTGCGCCGCTTGTGCAACTTCTTCTTCCTCACACGCCTTCAAGATTTCAAGTGCCTTTGGCATGCTTTCTTGCTGAGTAATTTCTTTTACCAGTGTTTCAAATTCGTTTTGTTGCATTCTTTCACCTAACGATTAGAGATCGGATAGCCATTGGGCAGAAATGTATTCCAAGCTTGAGAGAAGTATCAAGGTTCGCCCTCTTCCTTTCAAACCAAGTCATTCAGTATACACAACAGGCCTAGCTTAATTTAGCTGCGCATTTTAGAAAGCCGACCTTCTGGTTGCAAGTATATTCAGATGGAAGTTTCTGCTTGAACCGTCCCTTCTGGCACTTTACGAAATTGGCTTAGTACAAGAACAAAGCAAGAAAGTAACGCAATAAACAAATAAAACACCCCAAGCTGCTGCTGATTCGTAACCCATGAGTCTACTAAGTACCCACCAAACAAACCTGCTAAACACATTTGAATAGAGCCAGATAACGCAGAAACCGCGCCTGCCTGTTGCTTATGTGGCGAAAGTAGCAAACTGATCGATACTGGGAATGACATGCCTTGGGCAAAACTTAAACACGTGAATGCCGTCAGCAATGAAAATACACTGAAGGGGGTAACCAACAACATGAAGCCAGCAACAGCAACAATCGCGAAACTCATCAGCAAGATTTGCTGAGCTTTGTAACGAGCATTGATCAAATTCAGCACTAAGCTACCCGTCAGCAAACCAACTGACGGTATGATCATCAAAGAGCCGTAATCTGCCGCCGTTAATCCTAACTCTTGTTGCATTAAAAATGGATACAAGGAGAGCGTAACCAGAGCCGATAAATAACTAAGCCAGTTGTAGCTCGCACTACCAATCACTTGTGTATTCGTTAACAGACGCAAATAGTTCGCGCTTACTTCGCCTACTTTAAATTTTCTCTTCGGATAAGGCAGCGTTTCTGGCAGCACCAATAAACCAAGTGTAAAAATTGCCATTAAGTAAATCAGCACAAACACGAAGACAGCATGCCAACTCAGGTGAAAAGCGATCCAGCCACCAAACAGCGGAGCAATAATTGGCATCACTGAAGCAGTGACTGAAATATAAGATAGCGCTTTGGTTAGTTGCATACCGTCATAACTATCACGCAGTACTGACCGACCAAGTACCGAAGCGCTGCCCGCTCCTAGGCCTTGCAGTAACCGTCCCGCTTCAAGGGCAACAATGTTGTCCGAAAACGCGATGCAAATAACCGTACCAACTAAATATACACTTTGCCCCAGAATAAACACCGGCCGACGACCAATCGCATCAGACAATGGGCCGTAAAAAAGCTGAGAGATACCGAAGCCAACGAGAAATAGCGTGACGAGATTCTGAATCGAATGTTGCGGCAAATTCAAGTCATGACCAATCAATGGCAAAGAAGGAAGATAAATACTAACGCCAACTTGGCCTGTGGCAATGATCATCATCGCTAATAACAATGGTGTTTTACGCAAACGTTCCTCCTACTTTGTGACAGATTGATGGCAAACAGTGTATATTTGATACTCAAAGATGATAATCAGCTAAGTTGGAAAGGAATTAATTCCCAAGGAGATACAATGGACTGGATTCAAAGCGTGAAGAGTTATATTCGTGTGGTCGAAGAAGGTAGCTTTAATGCCGCAGCGCGGAAACTCAATACCACCAGCTCAGCTATCAGTAAGCGAGTTCAATGGCTAGAAGATAAAATTGGCGTTCAACTACTCAAACGTACGACCCGCTCAATTAGCCAAACTGAAGCTGGTGCTCTGTTTTATCAACGAGCAAAAAGTCAGCTTGATTCATGGCAATCGGTATTAGATGAAACTCGCTCAGTCAACCAATCACCAGCGGGGCTATTAAAGATTGGGGCAACGTTGGCCGTTGGTTCTAAATTTCTAGTTCATTATCTTGATGATTTTCTTGATAAATATCCAGACATCACACTTCAATTAACAACAACGCTACCAGGTCAATTGCCAGAGCTAAGCTTAGACCTGTTTATTAGCCGGGAATTAGAGCAACTGAACTCTCTGAGTTTCAAAGCCACTGCGCTTTTCGAACATAAAGCCCAGTTTTACGCTGCGCCTAGTTACCTAAAAAAATACGGCACCCCACAATGCGTTGAGGATCTGACAGAGCATAATGTCCTGATTTGGGGAGAAAAACCCTCACGAGAAATCAAAACAAATCGAGGCAAACGTATCAGCTTGTCCGGTAACTTTGCCACGACCAACCCAGAAGCGCTGTTTCATGGTGCCAAAAGAGGCATGGGTATTTTGATGACGAACAACGTCATGATCAAAGATGACCTCAAATCCGGCGCGTTAGTCCCTATCCTGCCCGATATCACAGCGGATAAAGCCACTGTATATGCCTACTATCCAAAGCTGGATTATCAGCATACCCGAACTAAGCTATTCCTCGATTATCTCAAATCACGATTAGAAGAGGAGAAGCGCGCCTAGCTTAGCGTTTTTATCGCTATAGCTTTAAAAGGTTCAAGCATAAAAACATGAAAATAATGATTTGTTCGTTCACAAAATTTGAAAAATCTGCCTTAGTAACCGATAGTTTATTTGATGCATATCAAATAATAATTCGTCGTGTCTTACACGATATGTAAATAACAACGCTAGGTGAAATGCTCAATGGGTCAGGTACAAATCAGTTTCCACAAAATTGATGAGATATTGAAGCTAAACGGCACGGCTCAGCTAAACCGAGTCACGCTAGATATTCATCAACACTTGCAGAGCCATTGCACTTGCGTTGTAGAAGTTGCGCATCTTCAGCATTCGGCTCATACCATTTCCTTCGCCAGCAATGGAAAAATTACAGACAACCTAAGCTACCACCTTTCAGGCACCCCCTGTGAAAAAGTGGCGAAAGACATTGGCGAACATATTTTCTATCAAGACCAGGTATACAAGCGTTTTCCTGAAGATCAGATGTTTCAAGAAGATGGCATTCAAGCTTACATTGGCCTGCCATTGAAGACACAAAATGGCGAAGTTCTGGGAATTTTACTGTCTACCTTTACCCGAAGCATCCACGCGAAAGAAGCGCAAGATATCCTCGACTTCCACCGATTTTATGCCAATGTCATTATTCATAGCTTACGTGAAAAGTGGGTCAGTGAACGTTCAGATAAGCTTCTTAATCAGCTTAGCTATGAGGTATCGCATGATAACCTAACTGGACTGCTCAACCGTAGCTGTTTAGCTGATACCTTGGAGACATTAACGCAGCAGGCGACTCGCCCATTCAGTTTGGCGTATCTTGATATCGATAATTTCAAATCGATCAATGATATCAACGGAAACTATATCGGCGACCAAATCATTAAGTTCACAGCTAACGCCATTCAACAGAGCTTGTCGTCGCCAAACAATGCGTTCCGTGTTGCAGGAGATGAATTCGCCTTCATCACGTACGACGAAGATCCTGTCGCCGTGTGTCAGGAAGTACTCGACAAAATTGAAAGCGGCTACAGCGACAAATCTAACCGGATTTCTTTCACCGTTAGTATTGGTATTGCACGTGCCCCAGTACATATGTTGAACAGCGATGAGCTGATTTTGAATGCCAGTCTCGCTCTCAAAGATTGTAAAAAACACCGCGATACACGGATTCAGCATTACGACACACACCTTAGTGCTTTATACCACCGTAGGACGCAGCTTATTGAGGCAATGCGAATCCAGCTAAGTACTGATATACAAGACAGCGATGAGTTGTATGTAGTGGTTCAACCGATCGTCGATATCACGAGCGACCGCTGGAATTACTTTGAAATTTTGACTCGTTGGAATAGCAATATCTATGGAAATATCTCTCCAGCGGAGTTCATTGAAGCTGCCGAACAATCAGGCCTGATTATCGAGTTAGGTGAACGGATTATTGAACTCGCGTGTATCGCAAAGCAAGAACTCGAAGCGAACCTAGGCTATAAAGTCAAACTCTCCATCAATTGCTCAGCGTATGAGCTGGTTGATTCCAACCGTTATATTAATCACTTAACCAACATGGTTGAAAAGTATCAGCACGAAGCAAAAGACTTTGTTATAGAGCTCACCGAGACCGTCTTACTCTCACAAAGTGGCCGTGAACAGATGGTACTTAACTCGTTGCGATACTTGGGTTTTAAAGTCGCACTGGATGATTTTGGTACGGGATACTCAAGCTTGAACTATATACACAATTATCCAATTGATAGCATCAAAATCGATGCTACCTTTGTGCAGAACATGCTCTCAAATACAACCTCTGAACAAGTAGTGTTTTTGATAGCGCAATTGGCAGAGCTGCTTGATGTGGATTTGATTGCCGAAGGCGTAGAAGACGATAGAGCACTACAAAAGTTAATTGAAATGGGCTGCCACTACATCCAAGGTTATTTTTACTCTCGTCCACACAGTGTTGAAGAAATCGTACACCTGATAAATGAACGTGAAGTGCGGAGTGCCTAACGTACTGAACAGACTGCTGTCATAGAATTCAAATCTAGTTAATGCACAAAGTAAAAGAGACCAAGCTATGCTTAGTCTCTTTTTGTTTTTTAAGCGAAGTACTTTATTACAGCACTGCTTTCTCTTTATCGCGTAATAGTCTATCCATTTCATCTCTGTTCGCGACAAAAGTAGCCATCTCTTTCTTAGGAACAGAACTCGCCATTGGGATATTTGCTCGCATAGCGTTAACTGGACGGCCGTATTCAATCAACTCATAGTGAAGGTGTGGCCCAGTCACTCGACCTGTTTTACCAGAAAGACCGATACGCTGGCCTCGAGAAACCTTTTGCCCTTTCTTCACCAAAATCTTACTTAGGTGTAAGTAACGGGTTTTGTATTTGCTGCCGTGCTCAACAACCACGTAGTTACCCGCATAGGGGTGTTTACGAGTCATGATCACTGTACCATCACCAGTAGAAACGACTGGTGTACCGGTTGGTACAGCAAAGTCAGTGCCGTTGTGCGGCGCAACACGCCCCGTTACTGGATGTAAACGATTAGGGTTGAAGCCAGAACTGATACGCCAACGGCTACTTACAGGGTAACGCTGGAATGCGCGCTGTAAGCTTTCACCTTTGGCATTGTAGAATTGACCATCAGTATGAAGGTAAGCGGTGATCTCGCGGCCGCGATTATAAATCTTAATCGCCTCAATTTCGTTCTTACCTGTTGGTACACCATTGATGCTTTGTGAGCGACGAACAACTTCAAATCGATCACCTGCACGAAGGTCACGTCCAAAGTTAAGTTGTTCTTTGAGTAAGCTTACGACTTGACTCACTTCCGCCGACGTTAAACCTAAACGACTCGCAGAAGAAGAAAAACTGCCTTGAATAACGCCAACTAAAGGCTCTTGGCTCCACACGCCAGGAATGGAAATATCAGTAAAGTCATAGCTACCATCACTATTCAGCTTGTAGACCACTTTATCTGCAATAGAAAATTGCAGTTCCATTTTCGCTAACTCGCCTGTCGCATCATCACGCCAGAAACGGAGCGTATTGCCCGGCTTAAGTGTATCAAGTGCCAAGTAGTTCAAATCCGTTTCCATTACTTTCATTAACGAGCTGTAACCGAAACCGAGCTGACTAAAAATAGTGCTTAGGTTGTCACCTGCTTGGATTTGATATTCGAAGTTCGGGGGAGTGACAACTTCGGCAGTTGTCGCATCAAGAATTTTTTCAACGACCTGAGATTCAGGTAGGTTCAATGCGATGGTTTTGGTTAAAGATGACTCTTTGAGAGAGTGAGAAACACCAATCGCAACTAAAACTGGCAAGGAGTATAACAGCAGCGCTCTACGACTTGTCAGATTCGGCAACCGTCTTGTAATTTCATTTGTAGACACGGGAATTACTATCTCCTTTCAAACAAGGCTCATAGCTTATGCATTCCCGAATAAGAAATCACTAGGAAATTTCGAGATCTAGCGCAGAAAATACTGAATTTTTACAGAACTCAAAAAAAATTCATCACTGTTGCATATGTAAGTTATTCCCTACACGCTGTAATGTGGATGAATTGAATTGATTTGGCGTGTCTGCCATTGCTTGATCGTCACCGTGCGCTAAATATGAAAGCGTGATAGTTGTATCACTTTTCCATTCGAGCTGAGTAAATTTCACGCGGTCACCAACAAAAATACTGTCTAAAAGTACAACTCGGCTCGGCACGGGGTCAAACTTGAACAAGCCAACATAGTTAAACGAACCGCTACCTTGTGTCGTTACAATCATCGGTGCAACAACCCATGAAACACCTTCAATCTCACGCTGACTAATCGACGCAGTTGGGACAAGTACCTGACCTTTCGTCGCACCTGCATCATAGTCACCTATCAAATAGCCGTTTTCTTTATCCCACTCATCAAGAAAAGTGACCGCACCCTGCTCGGGGACTTGGATCGTCCAAGGATTACGTGCAGTGATACCAAGCGTCTCTTGCACAATAACGTTAGTTTCTACTTCTGTTTGAGGAAACTTAGCCATGATCTCGTCATCAGACAAACTAAAACGATAAACACCCGCGATCACAACCACAACTAATAAAACGAT
Organism: Vibrio sp. 1978; assembly: GCF_033344345.1. Taxonomy (NCBI): domain Bacteria; kingdom Pseudomonadati; phylum Pseudomonadota; class Gammaproteobacteria; order Vibrionales; family Vibrionaceae; genus Vibrio; species Vibrio sp. 1978. The sequence continues at coordinate 177,907 of NZ_JAWPOP010000001.1, read as the reverse complement.
TGGAATAAGTAGAATAAGTGGTATCGGCAGGATTTTTTTGTGAGTCATGAAAGCTTCCTTGTTTCAAGGTATAAACGAAAAGCGAGTATACCATTGTATACCCAAATGATTTCACCTCTTCAAGTGTTTCAAAATTAAACTAAACTGATTATATCCAAATAGTTTCAAGTCCAGAGCTCATAACGAGCTAGTGACACAAGCTCTGTGCTCTAGGTCTATTGGTGTATTGGGACAAATAGGTAATCACGATGACAAAAACCATTCATACATGCGAGTGCGCCTGCGGTTTAGTTGAGATCCGTTGTAAGGGAGAGCCCACCCACACGTCTGTCTGCCATTGCTTCGAATGCCAAAAACGAACTGGCAGTGTTTTTGGGGTACAAGCTCGCTTTGAAAAAGAGCACGTCACTTTAAACGGTGAAGTCACTAGCTATACCCGAATTGGCGATGATGGCAGTGAGGTTCAGTATGACTTTTGTCCATCCTGCGGCACGACAATGAGGTTGTTCGTTGCTGCATACCCAGAAATCATGATCATTCCCGTCGGTCTATTTACCGATAAAGAGTTCCACCAACCTACCGTTTCAGTCTATGAACAAATGAAACACGGGTGGGTGAGTTTCGAATGCACAACGGAACACATCTGCTAGCGGGCAATCCACGTTCACATATTTACTTTGGCTCGGACAAACACCCTATAAGTGAGATTTTTTTGAGAATGATCAATCGAGTTTTACTGTAAAGGGTTTCGTAACTCGGTGTGAGCGTTATAATCGGCTCCTAATATTTGGTGGGGGTTTATTGTGATTTCCAGACTTCCTCGTTGGGTGGAATATGGCGCGTTTCTACTAGCTCTTCTCGCGGGCTGCGTCAACGCCGTTGGTCTTCTCGGCTTTCAACACCAAGCGATAACTCATCTTTCGGGAACCGTAACTCAGCTAGGGAACAGCTTGCTAACAGGTGTGGATAGCTCCATTCACCTGCTCTTCATCGTATTTAGCTTTTTGATTGGCGCTGCCTTTAGCGGCTTTTTTATTGAAAGCAGTGCGTTAAAGCTAGGACGAAGATATGGTGTTGCACTGTGCATAGAAGGAAGCTTGCTCTTACTCAGCTTGGGCTTTTTGGTGCAAGGGGATTTGTACGGCCAATATCTAGCATCAGCAGCATGTGGATTACAAAACGCAATGATCACCACGTTTAGCGGCGCAGTAGTCAGAACCACACATATGACCGGAATCATCACCGATCTAGGGATTATGATTGGAGAGAGCTTGAGAGGTCGTCAATTTGACCGACGTAAAGCAAAATTATTCCTATTCATTTTCTTTGGCTTTTTGTTTGGCGGCGTCGCGGGAGCGGCTCTATTTACGGTATATGGTTTATATACGCTGGTTTTCCCAGCAATATTGGCTTTTTCTACAGCTCTGATTTACTGGAGTTACCTATACATACTTAGCCGTCAACAAAAAGCATAAAATTTCGATCCGATTGAAGCGACATACTTCAATCGGATTTGGCTCAATAGGTTCACACTGCAACGGTACAAGAAACGCTGAACGGCATTTTGACACTGCTAAAAACCTTAGAATAGATAAGGCTAACTGAATTTCTGGCTAAGAAGTTAGTCAGATCAAAATCACATTTGTTTACCATTTTATTATTCCAGTCACAATGCGCCCCATAATTCACTGCGCAATTCGCCTCTCGTGCTACAATTTTCTAACACACGCAACATATTCGCATACACTTAGACGTTATTTGACCAATTACCCGACAAATCGGCTGAATAACTAGATGTATTTAATGAATAGTATTGCAATGGATGCAGTTTGCGGGTACCCTCCGCAAAACTGTGATTAAATACGGATGTTTAGTGAATATTTATGTCATGGAAATGGCAAGTATTGACTAGTAGTAACACGAGACAACTATGCATAACACCACTAATGCTACTGAAGCTCCTAAGGGCAACTTTTGGATGTTTTTCATCCCTTCCCTAATTGGTCTTCTACTCTTTATGGCTCCGATCTCTTACGATGGCGGCCTAACCATTCCCGTTGCAGTGATGGCAAAAGTCATCCCAGCGGTGTTAGGCGATACCTTGATTGCTATCGTCACCAGTATCATCGCTTTCATGGCCGTTGCTTCTGTTCTTTGCAAAATTTTTAAGCCAGCTGCAATTTTACGTAATGGTTTTTTAAACGGTCTCTTCAACCCATCTCCACTTTGGCTCGTTGTTCGTTTAATCGGCGGCGCTGCCGTGTTAATGACGTTTTTCCAAGTGGGTCCAAAAGCAATTTGGGAAGAGAACACTGGCGGGCTTGTTCTTACTGGTCTCCTACCTACTCTGTTTGCCGTTTTCATTTTCGCGGGTTTACTGCTTCCGCTTCTTTTGAACTTCGGTCTTCTGGAGCTATTTGGTGCGTTACTCAGTAAAATAATGCGTCCGGTATTCAACCTACCTGGCCGCAGTGCAATTGACTGTATGGCATCTTGGTTAGGCGACGGAAGTGTTGGTATCTTGCTAACCAGCAAGCAATACGAAAATAAGTTCTATACTCAGCGTGAAGCGGCTGTTGTCGGGACCACTTTCTCAGCAGTATCGATCACGTTTAGCTTAGTTGTTATCGCTCAGGTAAAACTAGAGCACTTATTTTTGCCTTTCTACGGCGCTATCTGTCTAGCTGGTATCGTAGCTGCGATTGTCATTCCTCGCCTGCCTCCGCTTAGTCTGAAGAAAGATCGCTACATTGACGGCAGCAACCCTGATAAAGACGCAGATGCAGTGCCAGAAGGCCACACCACATTCTCTTGGGGTATGGATCTAGCTCTTAAGCGTGCTGGTCAAGTCACATCGGTTCAGTCTGTATTTAAAGAAGGCGTACACAACGCAGTCGACATGGTATTTGGCGTATTACCTGTAGTGATGGGTCTTGGTACCGTTGCATTGGTGATTGCAGAATACACACCTGTATTTGCAATTCTGGGTCAACCGTTTATCCCATACCTAGAGCTACTGCAAGTCCCTGAAGCTGTTGCAGCATCACAGACAATCGTTGTTGGCTTTGCGGATATGTTTATTCCAGCAATTTTAGCGGCCTCAATCGATAACGAAATGACACGTTTTGTTATTGCAGCAATGTCAGTAACTCAGCTTATCTACATGTCGGAAGTAGGTGCCCTACTGTTAGGCAGCAAAATTCCAGTAAACATTGTAGAGCTCTTCGTAATTTTCATTTTACGTACGTTAATCACGTTACCTGTGATTGCTGGCGTTGCTCATCTTATTTTCTAAAATCGAGACGTCAATTAACAAAGGCTCCGCATCGTCGGGGCCTTTTTTATACCTAAAACTCCGTCCACATTAGGCTTTTAGTAAAAAGCTCATAATTTACAAAGACAAAACTTCAACAAAACACCTGTCAGCACCAACAAAATTTTCATCACCTCACCTGTAAAGCCAGTTAATGCCACTGTTTGTTAAGCAATTCTTTTCATTATGACGATTTCATTAATTGAGCTCGCAAACATGATCACACTCACAAGTTTTAACGTAAATTGTCGGTTTGTTTAAATTTAGTTAAAAAAGACGACAAATGAGTTCATGTTTTTGACAAAGATGTCGATAAAAATATAACCAAACACAATAGGTTTCTCTTTACGCCCAATTCGCTCGGTTTAAAAGAGGCGAAAGCAAAGTGGAACCAACCGGGAGAATCAGAGGAAAGCTCATGAAATTCAGACATAAGGTTGTCACAGCCTCTTCATTTTTGCTGCTAATTACCGTGTCGTTATTGTCGACACAACAAGTTATGACCATCCGCTCCCAAACTCAGGAGCAAATCGACTCAAGTGTAAACGAGATATTGACCAGTGTTGGTAACACTGTGCAATCAGAAATGAATGCAAAGAAGGATCTCGCTCGCTCCATTACTGAAGTGATTGAGCTTGATCCCAGTTCACATAGCTATGTTCAAAACATACTTGAAAGACCGACGCCAAAAAGCAGCTTCCTTGCCATCGGTTTTGGTTATGAAAGTAATGGCTTTGTGATTGAAAATGACGACGGCTGGGATGCGGGTCCAGACTACGACCCACGTCAGCGTCCTTGGTTTATTGCAGCTAAGAGCAAAGGCGATTTGGTCGTAACCGATCCGTACGTCGATGCGTCTTCGAGAAACGTTATCATCTCTGTTGGTACGCCAGTAAAAGAAAATGGCCAGTTTTTAGCCGGTATGTTTTATGACCTCGAATTAACTACCCTTTCTGATCTGGTCAACCAAGTGAATCTGTTTGATGCTGGTTACTTATTTCTGATCACCGCTGATGGCACAACCATTGCTCACCCTCAAAGTAAGTATAACGGCGAGAAAGTCGGTAGCTACCTCCCGCAAATCGAACTTACGCAATCAGCACAACATGTTGAGATTGATGGCAACCGCTACATGGTTAACCTGACTCACATTCCTGGCGAGAACTGGTACGTAGGTTCGGTGATCGATGAAGCTGTTGCCTATTCTGCCGTAGGAGAGCTTCGTAACAACGCTATTATTTATTCAATCATTGCCGTGATTGCATCTATTATCGCCCTAACTCTGTTGATTCGCACTCTCATGCGTCCTTTGGACACGCTAAACAATGCGATTAAAGATGTAGCATCAGGGAAAGGCGACCTTACACAACGCCTCGAAACAGATACTGACCAAGAGTTTTCTGAGCTTGCCACAAACTTCAATACGTTCATGGAGAACTTACAACAGCAAATCATTGAGTCGAAACGTATTTCTGATCAAATTTTAAACGGAACTCAAATCACCGCTGAGGGCGCAAAAGACTCGGCAGGCGCAATTCACACTCAGCTGCAAGAGCTAGAACAACTTGCTACCGCGATGCATGAGATGTCTGTCACCGCGACAGAGGTTGCTAATAATGCGCAAGGTGCGGCAAGTGCAGCTAAAGAAGCCGACCAAGCAACGGTTGAGGGGTCTTCTATCGTTGGTGAATCGACACAAACGATAAACATGCTTTCCGATAGCATTGACCTTGCAGTCGAAGAAGTACAAGTGTTGGAATCTGCTACCGCCAATATCGAAACGATTCTAAAAGTCATCAACGATATTGCGGACCAAACAAACTTACTCGCGTTGAATGCCGCAATCGAGGCTGCACGTGCGGGAGAATCTGGCCGAGGCTTCGCCGTTGTTGCAGATGAAGTACGTACACTGGCACAACGTACTCAAGAGTCGACAACAGAGATTCGTACTATGATTGAGCAACTACAATCTGGCGCTTCATCTGTGGCAAATGCCATGCATCAAAGCAAAGGTAGTGCTATAGAGGCCGTTGAAAAAGCGGGTTTAGCAAATAGTGCGTTACAACGCATTCGTGACGCGATTCAGCGTATTTCCGATATGAACTTGCAAATTGCCTCAGCAGCGGAAGAGCAAAGCCTTGTCGCTGAAGAGATCAACAACAATACGGTGAATATTAAAGACCTATCGACTCAAGTCGCCGAATCGGCAAATCGAACCAACGACGCGATGCAGGCGCAACAAGAAGATGTACATAAACAAGATCAAATCTTAAATAGATTTACTGTCTAACACTCATCTAAGCAAAAACAGCGAGCACCGGCTCGCTGTTTTTGTTTTTAACCCTCAACCCTAGTATTGGTCGATGTTACATGTGCCATGTTGTTGCTATTAAGCTCAACATTACAAGAACGCCGACTATGTGCCCTTTCAAGTTTAATTGAACTCGACATGGATATAGCGATCATTAGAACGGCGATAATAACGGTCGTCCACTTTTAGATAAGTGAAATCTCCAATCTTTATGTAGGTACTATTCCGAGGAATTCGGTCATGGTAATAGTAACTGCGCCTTGGTCGTCTGGTCTCCACATAAATAACGTCACGATGTTTGTGTTTATGCTTGTGCTTGCGCTTGTGTTTATGATGGTGGTGATGAGCATGATGGTGATCGTACCGATGTCCATGCTTATGCTTCGGGTCAGCCACCGCTTCTGTACTCAACACACCTAAAGACAACATAACGCCAACCATGGCAAAAGATAATTGCTTTGACACAACAGAGCCTCTTATTCATATCAACATCGATATAATAGAAGGGTGAATCACTGTACATGTCAGCCTTTCGCTAAGGAGTTTTACTAAAAAGTCAGCGCTAACCGTGATTATCAGAGAAACGTCAAACATCACAAATGCTGATGACTTCGAGTGGCCTGGGTTCGGCTATGAATACAAAAAAGCCGCCCGTTTGACTACGAGCGGCTCAGTTTTTAAATAAGCTAGCGTGATTTTATACTGCTTGGGCAAACAGCAAGAAACAGCCGAATAGGAAGATCATGCTCATTCCCATTGCGCCGCCACCAGCTTCATAAATATTGTCATCTTCTACCGGCACTCGGCGCACTTTCATGGTCATTGATAATGGGACAAAGACCGCGAGAAACACAAGAATAATCCCCGCGTAGCTGAGAATAGCTAGGAAGTGTTCTGGCGCAAATACAGCACCTAATAGTGGTAGCACAAAAGTAGTAACAAAAATCACTGGCTTACTTGCTTTCAGTAGGTCTGCATTTTGATCATATAGCGCCATTGCAACACCTAAGAACGACGTTAGCAGTGCCAAACCAGTAAACATGGATAGGATGAACTCTAAGCCCTCGTATTGCTGACCTAGTACCGAGATCAACTCTGTTACGTTGGAGTATTGAACAAGCTCATGAGGTGGTAGATTGCCGACAACCGCTAACAACCATAATAGGTAACAAACAAGCGGAATAGTTGAGCCCACGATAATCATATTACGCAGCTGTGTTTTACTCGCTTCTTTGTTGTAAGTTACAAGCGATGGGATCACGACCATAAAACCGAAACTGGTGAAAAGCACCGAACTGGTTTTGATAAGTGCCATTTTATCGTCGCTCACAACCTCATCAAGTCCTTCAAACGAGACGCTTGGTGCAAGCGCAAAAAGTGTCAGGATCAGCGCTACGATCATGCCTAAGAACAAACCGCGATTCAGCTTATCTACTACCCCTGTACCTGCCGAAACAATGATACCAACTAAAAGAGTAAAACCGACTTGGCTTGAGATCGTAGATGTTGGAAGCCCAATTGAGGCTGTTACTTTTTGTACCAGATCACCCGCACCAATGATGTAAGCCATTAATAGACAAACTAACAGGGCGTAAAGCAAGCTGTTGGTTACCAACTGGCCTCCTTTACCAAGCGTTTCGCGAGCAATTGCATTCATGCTCACACCACCACCTACTTTGCAACTGGCTTCAAGAAGGAGCAGCGCAGCATAAGTCGTTCCAGCCCAGATGAACAACATAAGAAGAGTGCCCCAAAGGAGGCCAAATTGAGCAAGCACCATTGGTATAGCAAGCATACCAGCGCCAAGAGCAGTACCTGCAACGATCAGGGAGCTGCCGACAAGTTTTAGGTTCACGGTTAATACCTCTAAATTCAATCCGTTAATTTCTCGCCAGTTGTGCTTTATCTAAAGCACACAACAAAACGCTCCGACTTAGTCAAAATTTGGTTACAAGAGCACTATGTTACAAGAGCCCTGTATGGCTAAGAAAACACGCAACAAAAGGTGGTTAATCATTTGCACATGAACACTTGAGAGTCGTTTTTGGCGATGTCATCGTTGATGAAATGTGCGCAACTTTGGGTTCGAAGCAAAATTGTTCATCTTAATTCATCAACCCCATTCGTTATGAATGGATTTGGTTCGAAAAGATTGTAAGGCATAAGCAGGACGATTGAAAAGCAAAAGGTCAATCTTATAGCGATATATTTTAACAACTCTTATCTTTTACCTAAGATGTGTTGTTTTTTTCGTCACTAATTAGTCTTTTATCGCTTAAAGAGAAGGAAGAACGTGCTCAATGGCTCAATTTGGCTGGGTGTACAGATTAATTTACAGTTTAAGTGAAGGTGTTAGATTCCAAGGACGTAGCCTAGATCGGACAATATCGCTATTATTCGCTGCGTACCGACACTGTTCGGTTCACATACCTCTAAACACTGATTTACGGTTCGAAAATATAGGTAAATGAGTGTCCGAATGCTGGGTGTGGTTCCCCAGCATTTGCATCCTTTCTTTTAGATGTCATCAATTGATCGAAATTGCGTAAATCTTGTATCGCCCGACTTTACGACTGTGTTAATACGCTTTATCTAGCGCGCCAATGATATAAGTTAACACTGGAATACCCATATCGGCGACCTGCTTCTCAGTCTCACTCATATTTTCATGCGCGATCCGCAGCTCTACTTCACTTATCGATTCTTTGTGAAGGTAAAGCTCTTTGTAGTTCATCAATCGCTGTTGTGACTGTTGAATCAGTGTCACAACATTCTCTTTAGTCTCACGATGTTGCTGATCAATTTCACTAAATAAATGATCTAAAATGCGTTGCATTTTGCGAATAGAAGCTTTCGTTTCTATTGATTTGTATGATTGATACTTTTCCATTGAGTTAATAACTGACTAAAATATTTACGTTTTTATAAGACAGTTATTTTTATACTGATTGCAAAGCAGGTAAATATGTGGTGGTTAAACTGGTCCACTTCTTGCTACGTTTAGGTCAAAACTGTCCTTTCAGGAGAGCACATGCAGGTAGACCCTATAATTCAAGCACTGATCGCAAGACGAAAATCGAATGGCCTCTCCCGTGAGCAAATGGCAAACATCGCTGGAATGAGCGTAAAAACATATCAAAGGATCGAGCGCGGAGAGTCCGATCTTAAACTCTCACAATATCGTGCCATATTGCGTTCGCTTCATTTGGCTGACCTAGATATTGCTTTAGATGTACGTGATGTTCAGCATGTCACAGCAAATGACCTAACGGCCGTGGCGAGATTGCTCTCACCGGAAGCTCAGTCCCTGCTCGTTCGCCTATTATCGTTAGTCCTTGAACAAAAGAACAAGAAAGGTGATTAACGACATTGCTCATACCCAAACGATGAATGCCCTGTTGAGCGTTGAAACATGAATCGTTTAGACAAAAATAAAACTCGTCAAATGACGAGTTTTATTCTTTATATCAGTCCGTTACTCTAGGCTTTTCAATTCCGATGTATCAACGCCTTTTATTGCATCTTTCGCCACTTTATCAGGATCAAAGACATCACGTTCTTCATATGAATTATCAATCATGCCTTGTCCTATCGCGGTTGCCTGCTTTTGTAACTTGTTACCCTCTACCTCACCAGCATCCCAGCCTTGCCGATAATCTGAGTCGGTTTGATACCTTGTTTCGTCCTTAATATAGTGTTCAAAATCATTCCCTGCCTCTTGCATACCACTATGCCGACCGTCATGAAAGCCTTGGATATAAGCTTCATCATAACCGCTCTCTTTTAACGCGCTGTCACTCGTACCACAGCCTGAGAGGAGAACAAAAAATAGCGAAACGAATACCTTATGAAACATATTTAGGCCTCAAAGCTTTCAAATAAATTAATCATAGTTCGCGATTTCAACTTCTGCTTACTTCAGGCTATTAGATAGCATTGTGACTCGACGAAGCCTGTGAACTTGAGTCCCTACAGTGAGTACAAAGCTGGACAAAGCATCACACCTACTGATAAACATTATACTCAACGCGCGTTTAATACTTCCATCGCAAGTGCTTCATCATCTTGCTCAGCCAAACCACTGATACCAATTGCACCGACGACTTTCCCCTCTTGTTCTACAGGTACACCACCCATAAAGCCTGTGATCTTCGGGTCAGTCCAATAACTCAACTGCTTACCCGTCTCACGAGCCCAAGCACCCAGATTGCCGCTAGGCTGACAGTCTCTAGCCGAGGTGTAAGCTTTGTTATGTGCCAACAAACCTGCTTGCACACTCACATCATCCATTCGGGCAAAACCGAGCAATTCTCCATGTGTATCAACCACGGCAACCGCAATGTTCTGCTTGCGAGCAGTCGCAATTTCCAATGCCGTTTGAATCAGAGTTTGAACTTGTACGTATTTCATTTTTCTCTCCTACGGGATCTCATGACCAAGGGTTTTCTCGAACAAGCCATACCAATGGCTACGTGATAGCGTGACGTTCTCTACTTGAGCACAAGCGCGAATACGCTGTGGGTTTGCAGTACCAATAACAGGCTGAATTTGGTTTGGATGACGCGTCAGGAAGGCTAAAACAATCGCCTCAGACGACACGCCATATTCAGCTGCTAGCGCCATTACCATCTCCGCCGTCTGTCTGGTGTTGTGATCATCAGAATGTAAGCCACGCTCTGAGAATCTTCCTTGCGCCATACTGCCCCACGCTTGCAGTTGGATATTGTGCCTACGGGCATGTTCCAGTGTTCCCGCAACGTAGTCAGATGCGGACGAAGGAAGCCCCATACCTTGCTTGATGAAGTCAGACTTAGCCAGACTCATTTCCAACTGGTTCGCCACAACAATTTCGCCCGTTGCTTGTTGAAGAAGATCAATTTGAGCACTGTTCATGTTAGAAACACCGAAGTGGTTAACTTTGCCAGCTTGTTTCAGTGCTTGGAGCGCTGTGCCCAGTTCTTCAAATTCAACCAGAGGATCAGGACGATGCAGCATCAAAACATCAAGGTTTTCCACGCCAAGGCGCTCAAGAATGCCCTCAACAGAAGCCGTCACCCATTTGGCAGAGAAGTCATACTGCTTAACACCTTGCTCATCTCCTAGACGGATGCCGCACTTGGATTGCAGATAAATTCGCGCTCGTAAGGTTGAGTCATTGGCTAAGATGCACCCAAACACTTCTTCTGCCTTACCGAATTTGTAGATATCCGCATGATCAAAGAGATTGATGCCAACCTCTAATGCAGCCTCGACAGCGGCATAAGCTTGGTTTTCATCTTGGGCGGTTAATGGGTTGCGATTCCACTCCCCTCCAAGTCCCATACAGCCGAAGACCAAGCGGCTAACGTTAGGTAAGGTTTTGGCGAGCGGTAGTGTTGGATTGTTCATCGTTATTCTCACTTTTCCGATTTCTGCATCTTCAATTTCTTAAGTTAACTCTAACCATCTTACCGTTCGTAAAAATTAGTTTAATACCGTAAAATCGAATTCATTATCCTCGCTACCGAACAATTAAAGCGAACAATAAAGACGAGCAATCAAGATGGCAGATTATAAGAGAATCGAAAAACTGATGCTGTTTGCTGAAGTGGCTCAAACACTTAACTTTTCTAGGGCAGCGGAGCAACTTGGCATTTCTAAAAGTTACCTGTCGGAACAAATCAAGCGCTTGGAATCGGAACTCGCAACGCCTTTGATTGTTCGAACCACACGCAGCGTGAGATTGACGGCAGAAGGTGAATCGATCTTTGCACAAGCGGAAGATCTCAAACGCCGCGTAATGGAAATGGAAAAGAGTTTAAGTCAGCGATCTGAACAAATAGACGGTCTGATTCGTCTTACCGCTCCCAAGATGTTTGCTGAAGCGGTGCTGCATGATTTGTGCGTAGCGTTTCGCGCTTTACATCCAAACGTAGAGTTCGAGATCCTTTCTAGCTATCAAGCGTTTAATCTGACAGAAACCAGCGTTGATTTTGCGTTTCGAGCGACAAGAACGCCGCCAGAGAATATGATTGCTCATCACCTTTTGGACTACCACCACTGGCTGGTTGCCTCTCCTCAGTATCTGCAAGAAGAAGGTACGCCGGAGACATTAGATGATTTACAAGAGCATCAATGCTTAACCACATTGCATCAAAAAGAGTGGCCGTTAAAAACGGGAACAGTTCAAACCCAAGGTTGGCTTTCAAGCAATGAAAACCGCTTACTCAAAGAATCAGCCCTGTCTGGCAATGGCATTGCTCGGTTAGCAAGTTACTTTGTCGAACAAGACGTTGAGCACTGCCGTCTAGTGCAGGTTCTATCGGAAGAAACCGACCACCAGCACAACGCGGTTTACTTGGTGTACCCACAACTTATCTATCAATCGGCGAAAACCAGAGCCTTCATTGAATTTGTGAAGCAGCACTTTGCTCAATAACTAAAGTAGTTAATCCGCTGACCACACCGAGCGAATATCTGGCCAACCCCAGTTAGTAAGAGCGACGTCTTCTAAAACACCTTGGAAACGCAAAGTTTGTGTATGGTGGAACATGGGTGCAATCCAGTATTCGCTGATCAACGTCGATGCAATTGGCTCCAATGCATTAAGGTAGTCCTCAAGTGGAACGAAAGATCTGACTCTCTGTAGTTGTTCATCCAACCATTGTGCGTTCTTTTCTCCCAAAGTGTGGAATAGCACAGCGTTGCTGAAGAAGTTCGTGAACGCTGAGGCATGACGATTATCATCTAGGTTTATGTTCGTCACGACCATCGTCTCATTTAGCTCACCATTCTTAGCTTTCTCGTTCAGCTCACGATAGGAATACATAACAATTTCTACTTTACTGCCAACACTCGCCAAACGATTAGAAATAGCCCGCGCACAGCGACGCAACGCGGTATAGTTATATCCTGCTATCGTAATGTGTTTAGGTAACTTAAGCGGCTCACTAAACGGACGGAGCACTGGCTTCCAACCTGGTAGCAGGTTATAAGCGGGTATACTCCCAAATACAATATTCTCGCGGCGCATCACTTCGGCCAAGTGCTCAGGTTGAATTAGCTCACTAATATAACGGCGCTGCGCTAAAGAGAGTTTGTGCTTAGCGTGCTGATTAAATAAGGCGAATAAGCAACCATCTTCTATTCGACTACGCTTGCTCGCCGATGAGTTTTCTCGGTTTTGCGTCGACATATAGTGTCCACACAAATCCTCCTCGGGCGAAGCATCCCTTTGCAACGTATTTGCTGCCAATGACGGGTTCTCCATTTGCTCGTCATTAACAATCCAGATAGTCACCAAATCCGTTAGAACTCTACATGCATAGTAACCATTAAATGCTTGCAGTTTTAAACGACTTTCATTGTGCTCGACAACAGAGAATGGGCCACTTCCGACCACCAGCTTGTTATTCGCTACGTTAACTTGGCTTACTGGTTGAATGCCGTATTTCACTCCAGAAATAAGTCCAGCAAAGCCCAAGTCAGCTCGATTAAGCTTAAAAACAACTTTCAATGGCGTTGGCGCAGTAATGTTAGCAACATGTGCCAACTCTTTTTCGTAATACTGTAGTGAACTCAACTTTGCAAACAAGCTAACCACTGTTTCTGCATCAATGGAATTACCATTATGAAAAGTCAGACCTGGACGAAGGTAGAAAGTCCATTCGTAGGTGTCTTCGTCATAACGCCAGTGATGTGCGAGTTCTGGTTGCACTTTCCCATTGTGATCACTCGAAACTAAGCAACAATAGATTTGCCTTAATAAGAAACGTTCGCTGCTACGCTGAAGTTGATGTGGAACGACGCGCTCAAACATTCGCTTATAGGTTAATTGAATATTGAGCTGTCCTTCTTGCACAGAAGCACCAGACGTTGTTTTTAACAAACGGCCAAATGCCATTTCGTCTTCATCTAATATCGCCAGTGCTTTTTCATACTTGCCTAACTTGATACGTTCAAGAGCCAAGCTCTCTTTTAAAACGTCTAACTCCATATTCAGAATAAGAGTCGATCGTTGGTTCCGCCCAGCTTTCGGGTGCCAGCTCAACCACGCCTTCTGCTGCATCTGCGTTAGCAGGCTACGAGCATGCCGAGAAGAAGTGAACATGATGTCGGCAATGTCCTGTAACGTGGTTTTTGTTTCATCACCAACGCTAAACGAGAGTAATCGTTGGTAATAGCGAAACAAATTGAGATCAGACACTGAATCAACCTTAGATCTGTGAAGTTTGTGGATAGGAATAGTTTACTTAAGTTGGCGGTAATAAAATAAGAAAACTTCCTAATTATCTGTTCCCCTTTTCCACAATTAACCTCCAAATTCGGCTTTAAAGCCCCATATATTTACGTTATTAGGAAAAAAGCCAACAAAAGCACTCTCTTTTTTATATCCCCTTTTATACACATAATTTACTCGTCAGCTAAAGGAGGAAAAAATGAAGAAGCCAATGATGGCGTACTTTTTTCAGCAACGCCTAGCTCAATCGAGTAATAAAATAGAAGTGATGACTCTGGTTTATCTTAACGATATGTTCCAGTGGTCATAGCCTAACCTCAAGCAGAACTTAGCTCCTGATACTACACCCCCACTTCGTTGTATCTTAAGTTCTGCTTTTTCATCTTTTGCACTCTAATACCTTATTGCAGGTTACTAAAAGTTAACTAGTTGAAACACCGCAAAACAGAGTCTACATTGAAGTCTCATCCCCCAATCGCTTTGTTGAGAAAGGGGCATTCATGGATATACACCATCAATTCGGGAGTCAATATGGCAACTTCAGTGAAACTTAAAGCGGGCGACAGCTTCCCTCATCTTCAAGCCACTTTGCTAGATGGTTCAAACGTAACGTTGGGTCAGCCGCAAGGTGATGCGACTTGGCAAGCAGTATTCGTTTATCGTGGTAAACACTGCCCTCTTTGTACTAAGTACCTCAACGAGCTTGAGAGTTACAAACAGGCTTTCGCTGATGCTGGCGTCGATATTCTTGCCGTTTCTGGCGATTCAAAAGCACAACTAGAGGGGCATCTAGAGAAACTCGAAATCAGCTTCCCTATCGCTTACGGCCTGACCGAAGAACAAATGAAAACGCTAGGCTTGTATGTATCTATTCCTCGATCTGAACAGGAAACCGATCATAATTTCGCAGAACCAGGTCTGTTTGTGGTGAATGAACACGGCGACTTACACGTGGTGGATATTTCAAACAACCCGTTTGTTCGCCCTGAGCTTGGCGCGCTATCACGCGGATTGGCATGGATTCGCGATCCAAACAATAACTACCCTATCCGTGGCACATTGGATTACTAATATCTTCTACACCCAAGTAAACTTTCTATCCTTAAATAAGCTAGGATTCTTGCCTTAGTGAGAATAACTTGGAATACATATCAGATCCGTGAGATCTGATATGTATCAACAAGTTGGAAATAGAGTCCTTGTTCATTATACAACGCCTTGATGAAAAACAAGATCAGTGAAGCCCAGGCTCCCCTCAAACAACGTTAGTTATTTACTTCTAAGTCACTTTCACGATAAATACATGAAATTAAAACTAAAAACTTAGACTTAACGGATATATAAATCATAACGGTACCTACACAAGTAGTTGGCTAGCGATTATTATCCTATTGCAACTCAAAATTGTGCAAATCTAATAATTCATACCATAAATGAAAACATAGATACCGTAAGAGACAAAATAAAAGCAAACGATTAAATTACCAATAAAACACCGTTCAATTAAAATAAAAAACATTTCACTTTATAAAAATGTAATTAATCGTTATTTGCAATCACACATCTTAATTGAGAAATACAGTATGAATAAAATCTCTTTACTTTATATGGCCGTTTGTATCGGATTAGTTGGATGCGGTTCAGGAGGAAGCGACAACGATCCAGCAAAAGATATACATCCCACCATTTCAAATCCGGAACAAGTCAACGCAATGACGGTGGACAAAGGTCATTTCTATTGTTCTGTAAACCAACAAAAACTGGAACACGGAGGGACATCTGCAACTATGTCCTACCTGATTGAAAAGAAAAGAAATTCTACGGTTGTCGACGATTATGAATGTACCGAATACGGTTTAAAGAAAGGTGAGTCAATTATCGTCACTAAAAGTGCAATTGAAAACTTTTCATACTCAAAACATTATAAAAGCACGAAGAAGAATGACATTAATAGGTTTAAAATCATCTACCCTACAGGGCTTACGACTCCGATTAATAAAGATTATGAAAAAATTACGATCACGTATAATACGGAGAGACCTGACGTTAACATTAAGATAATTCAATATTTTGACGAAAGGTCTAAATTATATACCATCAAAAAATATGAAAGCCACGTTAACGACAACTCACCAATAGGTTTAGTTGAGAAAGAGGAATTCGATAAATATTCCGATTTTGAAAAGAAACTGGAATTAAATAGTGCTTTTTTAAATTCAACTGAAGTGAGTGATTTATTCTACAACTTATTAAGTATGATAAAATAATAACTAAAAATCAAAAACTTAAAAAGTACGATTATGCTCAAGTAGCTTCGATATGCCTGACTCGAAAGAGTACGTTGTTTTACGAAACAAATTACGATTTGAATGAAGCACATCTAAGTTACTTGGGTATAAACGGCGATGTATTGTTAATCAGCTTTCAAAAGAGAGTGACGTTTGCGATTAACTACTTTGGTCTTAACGAAGCTCAATTTGATGCTTTTCAGACCAAATTCGCAAATCATCAAGAATCTTAAGTGCGGTACGGCCGAACTCTGTTAGTTCATAGCTGACTGCAATTGGGCGGTCGCTGATCACTTTACGCACCACCATACCTTCCGCTTCTAGCTCTTTAAGACGTTGGTCGATCATCTTTTTACTTGCACCGCCTAGCATGCGTGCTAAGTCATTGAAACGAACTGGGCCGTCTTTCAAATGATAAATCAGAGAACCTTTCCATTTACCACCAATTAAACGCATCCCTTTCTCGATAGCACATGGCTCCGCACATACGTTCGCCACTGACTTACGACCTTTGCTATCTACACTGATTCTGCTTTCCACAATACACCTCAAGATACGCACCTAATCTAGGTAACGAAAAGTAAGCTAGATACATTTAGTGCTTTAGAGTAATAAAAACGTCACCTCGCCGCAAACAAATAAAAATGGACCGCGTACAGCAGTCCATCTCAATTCATCATTCAGTTCGCACTATCTTTCTAAAAGGATTAGAAGTTTTCGTTAATGTGAGCTTCGAAACGAACAAAATCGTTTTCGATATCTGCGTTCTTCATCACATCATAACAAGCGAATGTAGGTAATGCTGACATACCAAAGAAGCGGAAGTTAGCGTGCATGTGGAACATCAAATCGTCCACGCCTTTACCTTGGAATAGGTATTCGTTCTCATCATCAAACGATTCTTCTGGCGCGTTGAATGTCAGTGACAGCATGTATTTGCTGTTGGTTTGAGTGCCGCTTGTACCATAGTTTTTCTTTGGTTCTTCTGCGCTACGGCCATCGAATGCACATAGTGCGCCGCCCATACCCGCAGTAAACACGTCGTCCATGTATTTTTTGAATGACCAAGGCACAGACATCCAGTTGATTGGGCTTTGGATGATCACGCGATCAGCCCACTCAAAGTGTGCGAGTTGCTCATCTACGTTGATCTCATCTTGCATTGTCACAACGCGAACCTCATGGCCTTTTGCTTGCAGAAACGTCTGTGCTTTGTCGACAAGAGAAGCATTTAGACGACCTTCTGAATATGGTGATGGTTCGTGTGCATTGATGATCAGTACGTTGCTCATGGGATTACCTTTAAATAAGTTCACAAGATGACGCAGTAACCATTGTGCGTCGGATGTGGTTTATTATGGTAACCTAGAAATATAGTGCAATTAGTTAACTTTTAGTAACCTACTTAATTTTTTATTATATCACTGTTTTTAAAACATATATTTTTTCAATTTTTTATTCATCGTTATTTTACGATTAATTTTTTCATCGAGTTGTTGCATCTTCCACAGAGCAGGCGTACACTTTATCGCAATTCGACGATTAACTATTAAGGCCAGCGAATGAGTGATAAGTGCAAGGACACGTGCGAAGTTGTTTTTCAGACAACACAACAACAGCTCGAGAAAGAACAAACTCTCGCAGCGCAAGCAAAAGCTTTGTCGCATCCAGCACGTTTGCGCATTCTGCATATCCTGCACACGCTCGATACCATGGGCGGTTGTTTGAACAGTGATTTGGTTTCTGAACTGGGTCTTGCGCAATCTACTGTTTCCGAGCACTTGCGTATTCTCAAGCAAGCAGGCTTTATCAGCGCCGAGCCAAACCCACCTAAGGTGTGTTACCGCATTCAACGCGACGCGTTTGATCAGTTCAATCTAGGCTTTTCCAAGTTATTTGATTAATTCCCTTTGCACGCTGGTCAGGCGTGCAGAGATAAACTATACCTTTAACTATCGCCTTTCGACGATAAACGAATAAGAGAACACTATGACTACTCAAGTTTTAAATAGTGCAAGCGACAAAATGAGCTTCTTGGACCGTTACCTAACGGTGTGGATTTTTGTGGCAATGGCAATCGGTGTAGGTATTGGCGCAGCATTCCCTCAAGTTGCTGAGTGGAATGAGTCAATGTCAGTCGGCAGCACGAACGTACCGCTCGCGATTGGTTTGATTTTGATGATGTACCCGCCGCTAGCAAAGGTGAACTACAACCTGCTAGGTACAGTGACGAAAGATAAAAAAGCGATCACGCTGTCTTTAGTCATGAACTGGATTGTCGGCCCTATTTTAATGTTCATCCTTGCATTGACTTTCCTAGGTGATCATCCGGGTTACATGGTTGGTATCATTCTGATCGGTCTTGCTCGTTGTATTGCCATGGTATTGGTATGGAACGATATCGGTGGTGGTAACAAAGAATACGGCGCAGCCCTAGTTGCATTAAACAGCGCTTTCCAAATCGTAACTTACAGTGTGATGGCATGGTTGTTTATCACTGTGTTGCCACCAGTCTTTGGTTACGAAGGTTTCGTAGTTGATATCTCGATGATGGACATCGCGGAAAGCGTTCTTATTTACCTTGGTATCCCATTCCTAGCGGGCTTCCTAAGCCGCAAATGGCTGGTCGCTGCGAAAGGTGAACAATGGTACAACGACGTATTCATCCCACGCATTTCACCAATTACGCTTATCGCCCTGCTTGCGACCATCGTGCTGATGTTCAGCTTGAAAGGTGAAATGATTCTTGAACTGCCAATGGATGTATTCCGTGTAGCAATTCCACTGGCTATCTACTTTGTGTTGATGTTCTTTGTCAGCTTCTTCGTTGGTAAGAAAATGGGCATTGACTACGACAAAAACGCGTCGATTGCTTTCACGGCAACAGGCAACAACTTTGAATTGGCAATTGCGGTTTCTATCGCGGTGTTTGGCCTAAACTCAGACCAAGCTTTTGCTGGTGTCATTGGTCCACTGATCGAAGTGCCTGTGTTGATTGCTTTGGTGAATGTAGCATTGCGAATGAAGGCCAAATATTATGGCTAACCTAAAAAGCACAAAAAATACAAAAGCGGTAAAACATTAACTCACTACCGTTTTAATATACTCGCTGGGCGTTAGGCCGAACTTACTTTTAAAGCGTTGGCTAAAACGCCCCTCTGACTGATAACCACACAACTGTGCTAGCAGCGCAACGTTATACGAGCCATTTTGCATCAAGTAAAGTGCGTGATTTAGGCGCACTTCTGCCAATACTTCACGATACTGGGTACCTTCTTGTTTCAGTTTGCGTATCAATGTTGCTCGGCTCATAGCAAAGTGCCCCGCGACCATGTCTAATGGATGCTCCTCCCCTGGAGAGCGCGATAAGTAACGACTAAGTTTCTGACTAAAAGAGATATGTGAACTCGAGAACAACCGATGCAATAACCCTCTCTCAGCTAGCTGCTGATATAGACCCATAATCCAATAGCGTTGTGTCGCTTCACTTAAGCTTTCCCGCTCAAACGAAAACAAAGCATTTAACGTCGCTTGCAATGCTTTATCTATCTCAACAACGGGTACATAGTTTCCTAATGCGTTGCTCATGCTTAGCTCCAACATTTCATCGCTAGGCACACAGTGAAAACTGAACATTCGAGAAAGAAATCGCCCTTGTAGAGGAAGATTTTCAA
Organism: Vibrio sp. 1978; assembly: GCF_033344345.1. NCBI lineage: Bacteria > Pseudomonadati > Pseudomonadota > Gammaproteobacteria > Vibrionales > Vibrionaceae > Vibrio > Vibrio sp. 1978. The sequence continues at coordinate 158,103 of NZ_JAWPOP010000001.1, read as the reverse complement.
AATTTAGGGATGCATTTGCTTCACAAAGCATGATATTTGGATGATGGATGTCGAGTACTTCGTCTTTCCAGAAAAGATGTTTACTCCCCTTAACAATCTGAATAAGGCTTGGGGAGTGAACCCTGACATTACGAAGCTTCTGCTGCTGCTCCGCACGAAACAGCGTAACCTGATATTGGTGACCCATTCTCTCCCCTTATATTCAATTATCGCGTGTAAGTCGTGGTTAATGTCGCTTTACCCAAAGCAACACTATTCAAAGTAAACCCTACAATGGCTGGTGGCGTGTTTTCATCCAAATTCAGTTCTTCAGTTGGCAATGCCCACACCGTAAACTGGTAACGATGCATCCCATCATTCTTTGGAGGACACGCGCCGCCGAACCCCGTTGTGCCGTAGTCAATACGAGATTCTTTGCCGCCTAACTTGTTCATATCAATGCCTCGAGGCAGCTCGCTAACGGTGGATGGAATATTAAACGCTATCCAATGCCAAAAACCACTGCCTGTTGGTGCATCGGGGTCATACACGGTGATCGCAAAACTTTTTGTGCCCTTTGGAGCTTCTTTCCACATCAATTGTGGTGATTGATTCCCGCCATCACATCCCCAACCAGAGTATTCAAATGTCTTCGCCATCGGGTGGCCTTCTTGAATATCTCTACTCACGAGTTCAAATGCATGGGTAGAACCGACCGCAAAAACACTCAATACCAAAACTGACTTGTATATCGCTTTCATGTTTTTCTTCCTTTCAATGAATTCAACACTAGTCTAAATACCCAGCAGTCCGAACCCTTGTCAGTAAGTATCAAAAACCACAAAATAATCTATAATTTTGACACTTTAAGATTCTAACACAAACTTCTTACTCTCTTAATTGCACTTGGTTTATGCTAATTAATCGCTCACGGAATAAGGAAGGAAAATGGAATTGGATATCTACGTGGTGGACGCCTTCACCGATACGCAATTCAAAGGCAACTCAGCAGCGGTGGTACCGTTAGAGGAATGGCTAGCCCCAGAATTGATGCAAAATATCGCGACAGAAAACAACTTGTCGGAAACGGCTTTTCTAAAATCCATTGGCGCAAACCGATATGAGATTCGTTGGTTCTCTCCTATAACTGAAATCGACTTTTGTGGACACGCCACACTGGCCTCGTCGTTAGTGCTGTTTGATGAGCTTGGCATTAATGGCACGATTGAATTTCATACTCTGGAAGTAGGAACCCTCACCGTAGAGAAGAATGCGCAAGGTAAGATCGAGATGACGTTCCCTGCTCGTCCTCCAAAAGCCGTTTCTGATATTCCCTCGGCATTGATTGAAGGCCTAAGTTGCGATGTGGAACGCGTACTGCTTAGCCCTCAAGCGTATTTCGTGGTGGTCGGCAACCAGCAGGAGGTACTTGAGGTTCAATACCGTTCAGAGCACCTCAAGACACTCGCTCCTTACGATGTGGTCATTACCGCGAAAGGCGATCAACAAGACTTTGTATCTCGTTACTTTTGGCCTGCAAATGGTGGTGACGAAGACCCCGTAACTGGCTCGATTCACGCTGGATTAGCACCGTTCTGGACAGAAGAATTAGGCAAGACGTCACTGGTCGCTTACCAAGCTTCTCAGCGCGGAGGTATTTTGCACTGTGAAGTTACTGGCGAACAAGTAAGAGTATCTGGCGACGGCGTGCTCTACATGAAAGGCCAGATTTTTGTTTAAATGATATTCATGTAATCAACTTAAAAGAGCCAAGTAAAGCACGGCTTCAGCAGGATAAAGCCAGTTTCAATAATTAATCAATTGATGAATATTGAAGGAATTAACTTCCTAGCCGGACAAAACTGACTCACGTTACACTGAATGCAGTCCCATACTCTTCTATAGCTTGATACGAGTTCGAGCTCACCTTCTTAGAGGAAGCGTCGCATGATGAAGCGAATCATTCTTGGCACCCTAGCCCTGACTCTTTTAACTGCTTGTTCCAAAGATGACGGACAGCAAGCCCTTGGCACACTAGAACGTGACCGCGTAACTTTTACTGCCACCTCTAGCGAGATAATTCGTGCCCTACCCATCAAGGAAGGCAGCCAAGTCACCGAAGGAGAAGTGCTGGTTCAGCTCGATACAAAGAACCAAGAAGCCGTTTTAGCTCACGCCGTAGCCGAACAAGCCAAGGCTGACGCCTATCTTTTGAAATTGACTAATGGTGAGCGACCAGAAGACATTGCCGCAGCGCAAGCACGTGTTGCCAGAGCGGAAGCTCAATTGGTTGAAGCGCAAAAGAACTACCAACGTAAAGCGGAGTTAGTTCGCAAAAAACTCATCAGCCAATCAGAGAAAGACACCGCTTTAGCAGCCAGAGATTCTGCCCGTGCAGAGCTAGACTCCTCACAAGAAGAGTTCAGCAAACTGACCGCTGGCTCTCGCCCTGAAGATATTGAACAAGCGAAAGCCGCACTCATGGCAGCAAAAGCCGATGTGGCACTGCAAGAACAGAAACTGGCAGAACTCACCATCACGGCCACGCGAGATGGCTTGTTAGATAACCTACCGTTTAACCTTGGCGAACGCGTCCCTGTCAATGGCGTGGTTGCTGTAATACAAGCAAGCCGCGTCCCATACGCTCGCGTTTATGTTCCAGCCAACTACCGAGTCGATTTTGTGCCGGGTAAAACGGTTAACGTGCATGTAGATGGCGTTGAGCAACCATATAGCGGCACCGTTCGTTGGGTTGCGACTGAACCTTCATTTACGCCTTATTTCGCGCTTACCGAGGAAGAACGCTCGCGTTTGATGTACCTTGCAGAAGTCGACCTTCAAGACTCAGCACAATCCTTGCCTTCAGGTATACCAGCGCAAGTGGATTTGGTGGAGTAAGCCAATGACCGAATACGCTATTCAAGCTGAAAATGTAGTGAAGAAGTTTGGTGACTTCACCGCCATCAACAACATCACGCTTAATGTGCCCAAAGGCAGTATTTATGGTTTTCTTGGTCCTAACGGCTGCGGTAAATCGACAACCATTCGTGTGCTGACGGGCTTGCTTAGCCCAAGTGAGGGCAACGTGGACGTGCTTGGGCTAGAGATCCCAAAACAATCTGAGCTTCTGCGCCTCAAGATTGGCTACATGACACAAAAGTTCTCCCTATATGATGACCTGACGGTTCAAGAGAATCTTGAGTTTATTGGACAAATCTTTGGTATGGAAACCAAGGCTCTGAAAGCTCGCATCGAAGAACAACTATCCACCTACGGTCTCGACCAACTACGTAAACAGCGCGTCGGCGGAATGAGTGGCGGGCAGAAACAACGCTTGTCTCTCGCCGCAGCCACCATGCACAAACCAGAACTGTTGTTTCTCGATGAACCCACATCTGCGGTTGACCCAGAGAACCGACGCGATTTCTGGGAGCAGTTGTTTGATCTCTCTGACCAAGGCACCACAATTTTGGTCACAACGCACTACATGGACGAAGCAGAGCGCTGTCATCGTCTGGCCATTATGGAAGCCGGGGAAATCCGCGCCGATGGTGAGCCAGAAGAGCTCATGGCGCAAATGGGCGTTAACATCGTCGAAGTCAAAGCGGATAACTTACGCGAGCTTAAAGAGAAAGTCATTCAGCGCGAAGAGGTACGCTCAGCCGCACAGCTCGGCATTCGCTTGCGCATTTTAATCCACCAGCACATCGAACAACCGATCGAATGGTTAACCCAAACCTTTCCAGAGCTTGAGGGCTGCGAGATGAACATTGCTCGCCCGAGCTTAGAAGATGTGTTTGTCAGCGTGACGGGGGAAGGCCGCCAATGATGAAATCTATTGCCCGTATGAAAGCGGTGATGATCAAAGAGATCCGTCAGCTTTCACGTGACCGCATTACCTTTGGCATGGTCGTGATGATCCCGCTAATTCAGCTTCTGCTGTTCGGCTTCGCTATTAATACGGATATTCGTAACATCCCCGTTGGTGTCGTTGATCAAAGTGGCAGTACCGCCGGGCGCGTGATTACCGAGTCCGTTAAAGTAACGCAAGTGGTCGATGTGGTTGAAACCTTTGCTACCGCTTCAGAAGCCGAGCAAGCCATTCAAGACGGTTTGGTGCGAGCGGCTTTAATTCTACCTAGCGACCTAACCCAACGTATGGTGCAAGGTCGAGAGCTTGGACAGTGGATTGTGGATGGTTCAGACACCATGATCAGCTCTGCGATTCTCTCGCTACAAACCATGCCGTTAACGGATTTTGATTTTGAGATACGCCCTGCCCCAACCAAAACCTTTGAAGTTGCGCTGTATTACAACCCGAGTCGGCGCTCGGCGGTGAACATTGTCCCTGGTTTATTGGGCGTGATTCTGACCATGACGATGATCTTGTTCACCAGTGCAGCCATTGTTCGAGAACGAGAACGCGGCAATTTAGAGTTACTGATTACTACGCCAATTCACTCCATCGAACTCATGGTGGCGAAGATCATTCCGTATATCTTTGTTGGTCTGATTCAGGTGTTTATCATTTTAGGATTGGGGCACTGGATATTTGGCGTGCCAATAAACGGCGCCATTAGTCAGATACTGTTTGGCACGCTGCTGTTTATCGCCGCGAGTTTAACCTTAGGTTTGGTGATATCCACCATTGCGACGACACAGCTTCAGGCCATGCAGATGACGGTGTTTATTCTTTTGCCATCGATTCTTCTGTCCGGATTTATGTTCCCTTATGAAGGAATGCCCGTCGCGGCACAATGGATCTCAGAAGCCCTGCCTGCCACTCACTTTATGCGCATTATTCGTGGTGTGGTGTTGCGTGGTGCAGATTTAATGGAGCTATGGCGAGATACAGTCTGGTTACTTGGATTCACTGTTATCGGCCTTATTGTCGCTTCATTTCGCTTCAAAAAATCACTCGACTAATCCCACGATATTGCGTTCATTCCTTAAAAACAAAAATAGCCCCAACGAAGGGCTATTTTTTGTTTGTGTATTCATACACTGTGCTATCGAGCTCAACTCTCAGACAATATTAATAGTACTCACCGTAGGAACAATCTCGTAAATCGGAAATATTGTAGTTTTTCAAAGAGTTTATTTTAAAGTTGAACACTACCTGTTTACAGACAACGCCTTCGCGATCCGTGTACGTGATAATACCTTCACTGTACGCACGCTGACCATCAGAGGATGTCACGTCAGCAACAAGTTCCAAATGGCCCTTATGCGCGTCTACGCGATTCATCATCTCAAACACATCTACCCACTCTTCGCGATTTGCCATTTGTATTAGCATGGACTTCGCCTGTGTTTCCAACTGCTGGGGGTATACATAATAACGGTTGTAACCAAAGTATGCGCACATAAGTAATAAAACGAGTGCAAATGAGGTTGTTCTTGTCATACAAGCTTCCTCTTGTTGTTATAAAAATCTTGCTTCGTTAATTCAGTATAGGAAGCGAGCAAAGTTTAGGTTATAGAACTTGCCCAAATAACAGAGGACAGTCAGAGACAGTCAATTCTATGACAAGCTCAACAACAAACTTTATTGCACTCTCATCATGGGCTTGAACAAAAATACGCCATAGAGACAGTAAGAAGTAAGAAGTAAGAAGTAAGAAAGGAAAACTAACCGGAGCGCGGTGATAACAGAAAAGTAAAAGGAGTTTGAAGAAAAAGACAATCCGAGTGAATGTAGTGAGAGCGGAAATCAAGAGTAGATTATCCGCCCATCAACTAGGCTCAAATTGTCAGTGCCCACAACAACGTGACTCGCCGAATTTAAACGTGTTGGTAACTATCTTCGAGAGACTCTGTCTGCGTTGTCTTTTCGCTCACTTCCACTTTAACCGCAGCGACCTTGAACTCAGGGATCTTCGCATGCGGATCAGTCGCTGTTGTCGTTAGACGGTTGACTGGCGATTCAACAAAGTGGAATGGAATGAACACCACTCCTTTTTGAATACGCTTAGTCACAAAGGCATCAATCTCAATGCTCCCGCGACGTGTAGATACCGTCAGACGCTGACCATTACTGATACCTAACGCTTCTGCGTCTTCCACGCTCACCATCGCACGAGGGCCAGCAAGATTATCCAACCCTTTGGTTTTGCGCGTCATGGTTCCAGTATGGAACTGCTCAAGTACGCGACCCGTCGTTAACACAAGTGGGTACTCTTCATCTGGCAGCTCAGCCGCATAACGGAACGGTACACCCACCATTTGCCCTTTACCACGAGTAAACTGGGTTTGGTGCATGATGCGAGTACCCGCAGGGTTGTTCTTGTTGCTCGGCCATTGCACACCGTTTGGCGTAATGGCATCCCAACGAAGACCCGCGTATTGAGGTGTCACTCGTGCGATTTCATTAGTGATATCAGACACGCAGTGGTAATCCCAATCACTGCCCATTGCATTGGCGATCTCTTGGATAATCCACCAATCTTCTTTCGCTTCACCCGGTGCCGTTACGACCGGATTCACGCGTTGAACACGACGCTCCGTATTGGTGAAGTGACCCGCTTTCTCAGCAAACGAGCAAGAAGGCAGAACCACATCCGCGTATTGTGCAGTCTCCGTTAGGAAGATGTCTTGAACCACCAAGAAGTCGAGCGTTTCTAAACCTTCAATCACATGCGCTTGGTTCGGGTCACTCAACACTGGGTTCTCACCCATGATGTACATACCACGAACGTCACGATGGCAAGCCGCATCAATGATTTCTGTCAGGGTTAGACCTTGCTCAGAAGGCAGATTTGGTGCGTTCCATTCAATCGCAAACTTCTGACGCACAATTGGGTTGTATACCTTTTGGTAGCCCGGGAAACTGTTTGGCAACGCGCCCATATCACACGCGCCTTGCACGTTTGATTGACCACGTAGCGGGTTGATACCACCACCTTCAATACCGATGTTGCCACACAGCAATTGCAGGTTAGCGATAGAACGCACGTTGTCATGACCTGTCGTGTGCTGAGTAATACCCATTGAGTAGTAAACAGCGGTACGATCTGCCGTGCCAATCATACGCGCCATTGCTTGAATGTCTTCAGCTTTAACGCCCGTAACCAACTCCACTTTATCGAGGTTGTAAGCTGGCGACATTACTTCTTGCAGCAAGGTATCAAAGCCGTCGACACGTTCTTCGATGTACTCTTGATCGTACCAACCGTTCTTGATGATCTGCTGCATGACGCCATTTAGGAGCATCACATCCGTACCCGGACGGTGCGCCATGTACAACTCAGCATGCTCTGCCATATCGACACGTTTCGGGTCAGCCACAATCAAACGAGCGCCGTGGTGACGAATTGCTTGTTTGATGTGTGAAGCGATGATCGGGTGCGCCGATGTGGTATCCGAACCAATAATAAAGATCACATCCGAGTGCTTAATGCTTGGAATGTCGTTGGTCATTGCACCACTACCCAGTGACGCCTCAAGACCGGTTACACTCGATGCGTGGCACAAACGCGCACAGTGGTCGACGTTATTGGTGCCCAGTTCACGACGGACAAATTTTTGGAACGCGTAGTTGTCTTCGTTGGTGGTTTTCGCTGAAGAGAAACCCGCTAATGCGTTGCTGCCAAAATCTTGCTTGATGCCAGAGAACTTACTTGCAATCAGTTGAATCGCCTCTTCCCAACTTGCAGGCTGCAACCAACCGTCTTTACGAATCAATGGCGTGGTAAGACGCTCTTCACTGCCAATGAAGTCAAAACCAAAGCGCCCTTTCACACACAGCATGCCTTGATTCACCGCCTTTCACGTAACGAATCGTATTGGTTGCTTCGTCCACGAACATAGTCAACTTACAGCCCACACCACAGTATGTACAAATGGTGTCGACCGCTTTCAGATCTTCAGTACGACCTTGCGAACGGTCACGACTATCGACCATCGCACCCGTTGGACACACTTGAACGCACGCGCCACATTGCACGCAGTTCGAATCGCCCATTAGGGTTAAGCCATTCTTGTTACTTCCAAAGTGTGGACGATCATCAGGACGTAATGCGGGACGACCTTGTTTATCGCACACAAAGTTCAGTACACCGTGCACGGCTTTGTCGCGACACGCTTGGATACACTGACCACAGCTAATACAGCGGTTAGCATCAAACTCAATAAACTCAGAGCTGCGGTCAACTTCGTACTTATGACGCAAGTCTTTCGCACGAAGATCTAACCAATCTTGATGCGATTTAATCTGCAAGGAGAAGTCAAAGCTCTGCTCGGCTTCATATTCGGTGGAGTAGTCACGTAGCGCACAATCGGTATTGGCCTGACAGCCACATTCAAGGCAGCGCGCGGCTTCCTTCATTGCTTCTTCGTTATCAAAGCCCAACTCCACTTCAGCGAAGCTTTGCTCGCGTTGTGTTGGAGTCAGCTCTGGCATGATAGAGCGAGCGACTTTTTGGATATTCTCGAAGTGAAGCGGATCGACTTGAGAGAGTTTCTTCTCTTTGCGCGAGTTGAACGCCGCCTTTGGCATATCCGCCATATCGCCATTCAAAAACAGGTCAATGGCTTTTGCCGCAACGCGACCATCACCCACCGCTTCAACTGCCGTTGCAGGACCGCGGCGGAAATCACCAATACTGAAGATGTTGCCCGTGCCAGTGTGCATGGTCTTTTCATCTGCATCAGAAGTATTCCAGCGCGTAAGTGGAATCGACAAATCTTCGCCTTCGAGGAAGCTCAGATCTGGCTTTTGCGATACTGCCGCAATCACGGTGTCGAACTCTTCGGTAAAGAACTCGCCAGTTGGTTTAGGGCTGCGACGACCAGATGCATCCGGCTCACCCAACGCCATGCGCTCTAGACGAATCGCATTCACGCGTCCGGTTTCATCGGCAAGGTTTTCTGCAGGGTTGGTCAAGAAGTGGAATTTCACCCCTTCGTGTTCCGCTTCGACAATCTCGTAGTCTTCTGCCGGCATTTCGTCACGGGTACGACGATAAATCAACGTGGTGTCTGCACCAGCACGACGCGCAGTACGAGCACAGTCAATTGCCGTGTTACCACCACCGATCACCGCGACTTTCTGACCCGTAACGTAATTTTGCTCAGTCACGTAATCTTTAAGGTAATCAACGCCTAAGTAGCAACCTTCAAGGTCGCTGCCTGTGTAATGCATTTCAACCGCTTGAGACGCACCGACCGCCAAACACACTGCGTCGTATTCTTCGCTCAATTGAGAAAGCGTGAAATCCACACCCAGCTTTTGATTAGTGTGCACTTGCATGCCATTACGGCACATCAGTTCGATTTCTTTATCGAGAATGTCTTTTGGCAAACGGTATTCTGGGATGCCATAACGCAACCAACCGCCCGCTTTTGGCATGGATTCAAAAACCGTAACGTCGTAGCCTTCGTTCGATAAGTAATAGCCAGCCGTTAGACCACCAGGGCCACTGCCGACGACGGCAATGTTCAACCCTTTAATTGGTTTCTTTTCTGGCACATAGGCTTCATGCGCAGACAGATCTGCATCCGCGGCATGACGTTTTAGCTGACGAATTGCGATTGGCTCATCGACTAGCGAACGGCGACATTCGCTCTCACAAAATGCAGGGCATACGCGGCCAATCGATAACGGCATAGGCAGCGTACGCTTAATCACTTCAATCGCTTTTTGATGGTCGTTCTGTGCGATGTGATAAAGGTACGATTGGATATCCACGCCCGCAGGACACTCGGTTTTACATGGCGCTTCACAATCGGCGTAATGGTCCGTCATGATGCGGTTGAGTGCTTTTCTGCGGTGCTCGCTTAATTGTTCTGATTGCGTGACCACATTAAGGCCGCGGTAAACTTCGAGCTCACACGCACGCTTAGTACCGCCACTTTCGACTTCAACTACACACAAGTCACACGGTACTTTTTCATTACTTTTGTTCATTCCGCACAGCGATGGGATCTCGACCCCACACACTTTTGCTGCTTCTAAAAGGGTTAGACCCTCTTCTACAATTCTATATTTTCCATCGATGACGATTTCTATCATGCAACCCCCGCAGCAAAGCAAATCCAAATCTGCACAAGTAAAACCATGCATTCTATAAGGATAATCATTTGTAAGACAAGTTAGTGTGATGTAAAACTTATAAACCACATTTTTCACGTGTCATAAAAAGCGAGGGCTTCTTTCGCTAACTTTCAACACTCGGTGTTTAACAAACGTTTTACTCCCTCGAAAGTGCGAAAACTGAAGGGGTGGACTATTTTGATAATAAGAGTAATAAATGATTGACCTTACCCTTAGGTTAACCTTTAGAATCGAAGGGTTTTCATCATTTTCATCAAACACATGGGAAAAGGTATGCACTTAAAATCGCTGCATACAATCTGGTTAACTCTCTTCACGACGCTAGTACTATTGGTATCTAGTGTGGCGAACAGTGAGCCGTTGATGAATATTCAAATGATGTCTACTGGCATGGCTCACCATCCTTCTATGATGAGTGACAGCGAACACTGCGGTATGCCTGGCATGATGGACGTCTCCATGACTGACGCTTCTATGTCCGAAGATGGCGATGCAAGAGAAACCAGCATGAACTGTGGTGGGGGCTCCGGCATGGTTCATACCTGCTGTACTGCTGCGTGTACGATAGTTTTCGTCCCCCTACCGAATCCTATCAATAGCCCAATGCCCGTCGTCTATCGCGCAACTATTACTCCTGAAGTTGCTTCCCCAGTCGTACACGTCAGCCGCGACCTGTACCGACCTCCTATAGCCTAAATCCATCCTAGCATTCGACCCTGCGCGTGTATCGCAGGTTGTTTTAATGCGCCTGAACGATGAGGTAACAAGGCTTTACTGTTCCCGCAATAAAATCCGCACCTCCATCGATCCGGCGAACACTGGATTTAGATTATGGATATCAAACCATACCGCTTAGCTGCACCTATTTTTATGGTGGCTCTGGTCGCTGTGCCAACCTTGGTTAACGCCGCTGGTAAAGAGACGCACGCAGCGCAAAATTCCGCATCAAGTGAGCGAGATTCAACGACCAAGCTTGCCCAACTGATCAACGTCGCTTTGAGTAACGATGGCAATCGTAAGCAATACTCAGCGCAATCTGCTGCCATGCGTGAAACGGGTGTCGCGAGTGCGACCTTGATGGACCCAAAACTGAAAGTGGGTTTTGGTGGCTTACCTGTCGACAGCTTCAAATTCGATGAAGACCCAATGACCAACATCTCCGTTGGTTTAATGCAACAATTTGAGCGTGGCTCTACGCTTGATTTACAGCAGAAGAAAGCCAATCAACAAGCTGACGGCCTTGGGCTTCAAGTCCATGCTCGTGAGCTTGAGGTAGCCAACAGCATGACTCAACTTTGGTTAGAACTTGGTTACCAGCAACGCGCGGAGCAAATCATGCTTGAGAACCGCAAGTTGATGAAGGAAATGGAAAGCTTTATTCAAACCAACTATTCGATTGGTAAGAGTGAAGCGCAAGATCTGCTCAACGCCCAACTTCAAGTCAGCAAGTTGGATGAGAAACTGCAAGCCAATGCACAAATGCAACGTCGTCTTATCTCTCAACTCTCCGAATGGTTGGGGTCAGATTGGTTGGCGAACGAAGAGGCTCTGCACGCGAGCAATCAACTTAATTGGGACACACTGAACAGCAAACTTGCTGCCAGCCAGGGTTCCACCAAGCATTATCAGCAACTCAGCCAACACCCGATGGTTAAGATGGCCGACGTCAGCATTTCTGCCAATAAAACGCAGGTGGAAATTGCTGAGCAAGCCTACAACCCACAATTTGGCGTCGAAGTAATGTACGCCTACCGCCAAGCCGACAACATGATGGGTGAGCCCGCCTCTGATTTGGTTAGCGCTTACCTCACCATGGACATTCCGTTGTTTACGGGTGACCGCCAAGATCGTAATCTCGCGGCCGCTCAATACCAAGTTGGCGCGGCACAATCACAAAAGGACACCTTACTAACGCAGATGAATGCCAAGGTGAACACTTTGCTAGTTGATCGCGGCAACTTAACCCAGCGTTTAGAACGTTATCAATCCACCTTATTGCCTCAAGCGAAAGCGCGCATTCAAGCCGTTGAGCGGGGTTATCAAAACAACACAGCGCAGTTTAACGATGTGATTTCTGCCACGACTGACGAATTGGCTCTGCAATTAGAGCAACAACGTCTACTGACCGATCTCAACATCGCAAACAGCAATTTAGCCACCCTACTCGGTGGTTTCGACTACCAAGTGGCTTCACCGGAAGCTCGCTCTATTTCGACATATTAATTTGTGATTCCCCAAGACAGTTGGGGCTGCAGTTAGGCGGCAAACGAGAGAATCCCATGAGCATAGATCCTCTATGTGATTTGGGTGAACGAGAGCAGGCAACAACGCTGTAGCGTCAAATGTGAAGGGGAAAATAAGGTAAAACAATGAAAACATTAAAAATTGCAACCATCGCGCTGATTGTTGGTGGTGCTTTAGGGTTTGGTGCTAATCATTTTCTTACGGGCTCAACTCATGACATGAGTGCGATGGGTGGCGAGTCTGCTGCAAGCTCTAATGATCCGCTTTACTGGGTTGCCCCAATGGATCCGAACTACAAACGCGACAAGCCGGGTAAGTCCCCAATGGGCATGGATTTGATTCCGGTTTACGCAGAAGACCTATCCGGTGAACAAGACGCACCGGGTACAGTGACTATTGACCCTTCAGTAGAGAACAACCTCGGGGTTAAAACCGCAAACGCGACACTACAACAGCTATCACCACGCATCGAAACGGTTGGCTATATTGCCTTTGATGAAAGTCTGTTATGGCAAACCAACGTTCGTGTGGCGGGTTGGGTAGAAAAACTCTACATCAATGCCGTGGGTGAGAAAGTGAAGAAAGGCGATGTGCTGTTCACGCTCTACTCTCCAGAACTGGTTAAAGCACAAGAAGAATTGCTGAATGCGTACCGCACTGGCCGCAAAGGTCTTGAAAAAGGCGCGACCGAGCGCTTGGTAACGCTTGGGGTTGACCGTGCTCAAATCAAATCCATTACTCGTAGTGGTAAAGCATCGCAAACCATTGAAATCAAAGCGCCTGCTGATGGCGTTATCGCGAGCTTAAACGTGCGTGAAGGTGGCTATTTGTCCCCTGCTCAAGCGGTGATCAGTGCAGGTCCTTTGGACAATGTTTGGGTTGATGCAGAAGTCTTTGAGCGTCAAGCGCACTGGATGAAAGCGGGTTCTCAAGCCACGATGACCCTTGACGCGATTCCGGGCAATGAATGGCAAGGTGTTGTCGATTACGTGTACCCAATCCTTGATCCGAAAACACGTACGTTGCGTGTGCGTCTTAAATTCCCTAATCCAGATGGCGCATTGAAGCCAAACATGTTCGCCAATATTGCCTTGCAGCCTGTTACTGACGACGCAGTGTTAACGATTCCTAAATCATCTGTTATCCGCTCTGGTGGTATGACTCGCGTTGTTCTAGCTGAGGGCGAAGGCAAATATCGCTCCGCTCGAATTGAAGTTGGCCGTGAAGCTGGCGAACAAATCGAAGTATTACAAGGACTTAAACAAGGCGATAAGATCGTTACTTCATCTCACTTCATGCTCGATTCTGAATCAAGCCAGTCGGCGGATCTGTCTCGCATCAATGGTGTAGAAGCAGCGGCAGAAACAGCATGGGCCAAAGGTGAAATCACAGACGTAATGAAAGATCACCGCATGCTGACCATCAACCACCAACCTGTACCAGAATGGGATTGGCCGGGCATGGTAATGAACTTCACTTTCGCAGATGGCGTTGAAATGGGTGACTTGAAAAAAGGTCAGGCTATCGAATTTGAAATGCAAAAGACGGAGTCCGGTCAGTACCAAATCATCGAGTATAAGGCAGACAACAGCGTCATTGCCGCAGAAGTTTGGCTAACTGGTGACATTAGCATGCTGATGGCTGATTTTGGCATGATCACCTTAAACCACCTACCGGTTGCAGAATGGAACTGGGATGCAGGCGAGATGAACTTCTCTGTGGGTGAAGACGTTGATCTATCGGGTTTTGAAGAAGGACAGAAAGTTCGGTTTCTAGTTGAAAAACAAGGTTCTGACTACGTTCTTAAACAGCTAGTTCCTGCAACAACAGCCGTCGAGGGTTAATTATGATCAATGCTATTATTCGTTGGTCACTGAGCAACCGATTCCTAGTGTTGGTCGCGACCTTAGCCCTTGTATTAGGCGGACTTTACAGTGTAAAGAATACGCCTGTTGATGCGATTCCGGATCTTTCTGATGTGCAAGTGATCATCAAGACAAGCTATCCGGGTCAGGCTCCTCAAGTCGTCGAGGATCAAGTCACTTACCCACTCACCACCGCCATGCTTGCCGTGCCGGGTGCTGAGACAGTTCGTGGTTACTCCTTCTTTGGTGACTCTTACGTTTATATCATTTTCAACGATGATACCGACATGTACTGGGCACGTTCGCGCGTGTTGGAGTACTTAAGCCAAGTAGCACCAAAGCTGCCACCGAACGCAAAACCAACCCTAGGTCCTGATGCAACGGGCGTGGGCTGGGTTTACAGCTACGTATTACAAGACAAAACCGGCAAGCATGATTTGGCGGATCTTCGCAGCCTGCAAGACTGGTTCTTGAAATACGAATTGCAAACCGTTGATGGCGTTTCTGAAGTCGCTACCGTGGGCGGTATGGTGAAGCAGTATCAAGTGCAGATTGATCCTGCCAAACTGCGTGCGTACAACCTCACTTTGCAACAAGTGAACATGGCAATCCAAAACGGTAACCAAGAAACCGGCGCGTCCGTTATCGAAGTTGCGGAAGCCGAACACATGGTTCGTACCACGGGTTACCTAACCAGCATTGAAGACATCAAATCACTGCCTCTAAAAGTCACCGAGAAAGGCACGCCGTTGCTATTAGGAGACATCGCAGACATTAACCTTGGCCCACAAATGCGCCGTGGTATCTCAGAGCTGAATGGCGAAGGTGAAGCGGTAGGTGGCGTTATCGTGATGCGCTTTGGTGAAAACGCCAGTGAAGTGATTGCGAAAGTCAAAGACAAACTCGCAGACCTACAACGCAGCCTGCCAGAAGGCGTGGAAATTGTTGCAACTTACGATCGCTCTACCCTTATCGATTCAGCGGTAGAAAACCTATGGAAGAAGCTTGCAGAAGAGTTCATTGTCGTTGCGATTGTGTGCGCGTTATTCTTATTCCACATTCGTTCTTCGTTGGTTATAGCTCTGAGCCTACCGGTTGGCATTCTCACTGCGTTTATCGTAATGCATTGGCAAGGCATCAACGCCAACATCATGTCCTTGGGTGGTATTGCAATTGCCATCGGTGCCATGGTGGATGGGGCAATCGTAATGATTGAAAACGTTCACAAGCACATTGAACGAACGCCATTGACCGACAAGAACCGCTGGCAAGTAATCGGCAAAGCCGCAGAAGAGGTCGGCGCACCGCTGTTCTTCTCGTTGCTTATCATCACTCTTAGCTTCGTACCAGTGTTCGCCTTAGAAGGCCAAGAAGGCAAGATGTTCTCGCCGCTTGCGTTCACTAAGACTTACGCAATGGCAGCGGCAGCAGGTTTGGCAATCACACTCGTCCCTGTTCTTATGGGCTACTTCATTCGCGGTAAGGTGTTACCGGAACACAAAAACCCAGTTAACCGTGGCTTGGTCGCGTTGTACCGTCCGCTGTTGAACACCAGCTTAAAATACCCTAAGACCATGATTGTTATCGCATTAGGTCTGATGGCATCGGCTTACTACCCAACCAGTAAACTGGGTAGCGAGTTCATCCCTCCGCTGGATGAAGGGGACTTGATGTACATGCCAACAACCTATCCGGGTATCTCAATTGGTAAAGCACGCGAGCTTCTACAACAAACCAACAAGCTGATCAAAACCGTTCCAGAAGTGAAAACCGTATGGGGCAAGATTGGCCGAGCTGAAACTGCAACCGATCCAGCGCCACTCACCATGATTGAAACCGTGATTCAGTTGAAGCCACGCGACCAATGGCGTGAAGGGGTAACAACCGAGTCACTGCGCAAAGAGTTCGACAAGCTGGTTCAGTTCCCTGGTCTTACTAACGCTTGGGTAATGCCGATCAAAACGCGTATCGACATGTTGGCAACGGGCATCAAAACCCCTATCGGCATTAAGATCTCCGGACCCGATCTGAAAGTGATTGAGAAGATCGGTTCTCAGTTGGAGCCAATTCTTAACGGCGTACAAGGCACGGCATCGGTTTATGCAGAACGTGTAGCAGGTGGTCGTTATGTCACGATCGACATTAAACGTCGTGCCGCAGCGCGTTATGGCTTAAGCATCAAAGACGTTCAGCAAGTGATCTCCACTGCGGTGGGCGGTATGAATGTGGGTGAAACCATTGAAGGCTTGGAGCGTTACCCAATCAACGTTCGCTACCCACAAGACTACCGAGATTCAGTGGTTAAACTGCAAAACCTACCATTGGTGACACCAAATGGCGCTCGTATTGCGCTGGCTGATGTAGCGGACATTCGTTACGAAGACGGCCCTCCGATGATCAAGACAGAAAACGCGCGTCCAAACGGCTGGGTATTTGTCGACATCGATGGTCGTGACCTTGGCTCTTACGTAGTGGAAGCACAGCAAGTCGTGGCCGATCAACTAGAACTTCCTGCGGGTTACTCGCTGGCTTGGTCTGGTCAATACGAATACATGGAGCGTGCGAAAGATCGCTTGAGTGTCGTGGTACCAATCACCATCGCCATCATTATGCTGCTGCTTTACTTCAGCTTCCGTCGTGTCGGTGAAGTGATGATCATCATGCTTACCCTACCACTCGCTATGGTTGGTGGTTTGTGGCTCATGCATATCCTCAACTACAACTTCTCGATTGCCGTTGGGGTCGGCTTTATTGCCCTAGCAGGCGTCGCGGTTGAAATTGGGGTCATCATGCTCGTCTACCTCAACCAAGCGTGGCACTACAAAAAACTCGATGCAGAAGAGAGCCAACAGAAGCTTGAGGCGAAAGACCTAACTGATGCCATTCGTGAAGGTGCAGGCCTACGTGTTCGCCCAGTAATGATGACGGTACTGACGGTCATTATTGGTCTGATTCCGATCATGTACGGCGAAGGGACAGGATCAGAAGTAATGCAACGTATCGCCGCACCAATGATTGGTGGTATGGCATCAGCACTGCTGCTGACGCTGTTGGTGCTTCCAGCCATCTTCAAGCTGTGGAAACAACGTGAGTTGCGCCAAAGCAATGCAACTAATCACCAAGCTAGTGATGTAAACAACAAGGCTTAACCCCTACCTTCCTCTCAAACATGCCGTTTGAGGGGAAGCAACCAAGTTAATAATGAATTAAAACAAGGATATAAAAATGAAAAAGACACTAATCACTCTTGCTCTAGCCCTAACAACAACGACTGCGTTTGCCCAAGTGGATCATTCAAACATGGACCACGCGAACATGGATCATAGCAACATGAAGCATGAAAATATGGACCACGGCAGCATGAAGATGGACCACAGTAAAATGGACCATTCAAACATGATGGATATGCCGGGCATGTCGGCAGTTGGTATGCCAGCAAAAGGGGCAAAGCCAGACAAGGTGGTACACGTTATCTTGGGTGATGACATGACCATCAAGTTCAAAAAAGACGTTAAAATTGAGCCAAACGATGTGGTGCAATTTGTGGTCATGAACACCGGTAAGATCAACCACGAGTTTACGATTGGTTCGGCTAAAGAGCAGCTAGAACATCGCGAAATGATGAAGACAATGAGTGGCGATCACATGCATGACTCAGGCAACGCAGTTACGGTAGAACCAGGTAAAGCGAAGCAATTACTGTGGCACTTCCACGGTGACAACAAGGTTGAGTTCGCGTGCAACATTCCGGGCCATGCAGAATCGGGCATGGTTAAAAAGATTGAACTGTAAGTAATTATCCAACTAGACAAAGGAGCTGATGATTCAGCTCCTTTTATTTCTCTGGATCAAACTATTCGTTAGCTCATGATAAGAAATTCTGAGCCAGTGTCTCACGCTAAGATATTTTTATGACCGAATCACCGACGTAATATATAAGCCAAACTACGGGCCTTGATAGCAACACTCTTCTCCTCATATTGAGACCGTATTAGCGTATTGCAAAGAATCCTACATAAAATAGACATAGATTTAACAGTGTTTAGAGTATTGGCTCGTTATAGTTTACGTGACATCGCTACGGTGCGAACTAAAACTAAAATTGAAGAACACGATCCATGAAAAAGTTATTTTTGTTGGCTGGGCTAATGGTTTGCTCAACCCTAAGTTACGCGTCCCAACTGAATGAGGACATTTCTCTCCTCGAGCAACAAACCTCAAGCAGAATTGGGGTGTCAGTTTGGGATACCCAAGCAGACGAGCGTTGGGACTACCGTGGCGATGAACGCTTCCCACTCATGAGCACATTCAAAACCCTAGCTTGTGCCAAAATGCTAAGTGATATGGACAGCGGTAAGCTAAGTAAGAATGCGACCGCAAAAGTCGATGAGCGCAGTATCGTTGTATGGTCTCCAGTGATGGATAAGCTCGCAGGCCAAAACACACGCATAGAGCACGCGTGTGAAGCCGCTATGTTAATGAGTGATAATACTGCAGCCAACTTGGTATTAAATGAAATTGGCGGCCCTAAAGCCGTAACAATGTTTCTGCGAACAATTGGAGATAAAGCAACGCGCCTAGACAGAATAGAACCTCGCTTGAACGAAGCCACACCAGGCGACAGCCGCGACACAACCACACCTAACGCCATACTAAACACTCTTCGAACTTTGGTCGAAGGCGAAACGTTGTCTTATGAGTCTCGTGTACAATTAAAAATCTGGATGCAGGACAACAAAGTTTCAGACTCGTTAATGCGTTCTGTATTACCAACAGGTTGGTCTATTGCAGACCGTTCTGGTGCGGGTGGTCATGGTTCGCGTGGCATTAACGCGATTATATGGAAGGAAAATCATCGACCTGTTTACATTAGTATTTATGTCACAGAAACCGAGCTCTCACTTCAAGCTAGGGACCAGCTCGTTGCGCAGATAAGTCAGTTGATTTTACAAAAGTACAAAGACAATTAAGTCTCTACTCACCTGACCCCATTTGTATCCTTTTCTAGCCCTTCTCTTCCAGAAGGGCTCATTCTGTACTTCCATCTTAAAAACACCACTTATTGAGTAATGACTTACTTATAAATAGGTATAAGATTTACTTATTTAGGGTGAGTTAACGCCCACATTAAGCAACCAAATGCACACAAACGGCGATAATTAAACCATACTCTTACCAAGAAGCACATTTTCTACAAAATAGCTTCACGTAATTTATTGTTGGTATTTGCAACATTGCCAAGGAGATGTCTATTGAGACTTGAAAGAACTTTTAACCCTGATGACTTATCGATGCAAAACATGGAAAGTCCGATATGTATGCCGATAGGGTTTGTTCACTTTTTAGCTCAATCGGAAACACTACAGCAAGTACTTGATACGGTGGCAGAATGGATAAATCGTATATTTAATTCTGACCGTGCGAGTATCACACTTTATGAAAACAATGATCATCTAAAGGTCTACTCTTTCTCTGGTAGTAAAGCGATTCCCGCTGAATTTTTAGTGCCCATTCATCAAGCGTTTGTTGGCCGAGTGTTCAAAAAGCAACAACTGATGATCTGCGATGATGTTACGCAATCTGATGAGATCGATTGTATGATGCTCGCATCCAATGGTATGGGTACGTGTATGGACGCGCCTTTAATGCACGGTAAAGTCTGCCTAGGAACGCTTAATGTTGCGCATCATCAAACGCACATTTACACAAACGAACAAGCGGCACAGCTTCAGTGCATCGCTAATTGGATTGCTTTAAACATTGCCCTTCATATACAGATTATGAAGATGGAGCACCTCGCCACGACGGATGATCTAACAGGTATTCCAAACCGCAGAGAGTTCATGCGACAAATCGAAAGCCGCCTAAATGAATACCGAACCCAGGGCATTGACTTCCATGTTGCTATTTTAGATCTCGACAATTTTAAAAGCCTCAATGACCGATTTGGTCATGACGCAGGCGATAAATCACTGATCCATGCAGTTAATACTATTAAAAGTCATCTACTTGATTGTGACTTACTTGCCAGAGTTGGCGGTGAAGAGTTTGCCATCGTATTAAGAAGTCGCTCATCACAGCAAGCTCTAGACACATTAGAAACGATTCGTAATGCACTAGAAACGACGACCGTTCAACATTCAGGTTGTGATATGAGCTTCACCGCGAGTATTGGGGTAACTCAAGTCTGTCGTCTCGACGACTCATTTGAACCATTAGTTAAACGCGCCGACTTAGCACTTTACAAGGCAAAAGAAACTGGAAGAAATCGCGTTGAGTTTCATATTGGTGAAGAAAGGTAGAAAAAATAAAAAAAGGTAGCGACTCATTGCGCTACCTTTTATCGATTCTAACCCGCTTAAAATAACTAATACGAACTTTAAGCCAGTTAAAAATAAGAATGAGCAAATTTAATTATGCTTTCTTAAGATCTTTAGCTGGGTAAGTTAGTGTTTTTTCGCCTGCTTTTACATGTGTGTAAAAACCGCCACTGCTTAAACCTGTAACAACCATTTCGCCAAGATCGATACCTTTAGTCGCTACTACTACGTCACCGATTGAAAACATATTGAATACCTTGTTTGTTTAGATTAAGACACCAAGTCGTTGCGCGGTATTTAATACGATATTAGGCAAAGCACCTAATCGAGTTTTTTATCGTAAAGATTAATTTATATTTGTCGTGAACTCTAAGTTTCCACATTGAAAATCACAGGATATTTTCCAAAAAAAGATGCGCTATTCTTGTGAAATACGGTAATATTTTCTAGCATCAAGTGCGGAGGTATTCTCCGCCCTCATTGGAGAAAAATGATGAAGAAAGGCCTAAAAATGCGTGCATTAGAGCGTTCTGATTTGCGCTTTATTCATGAACTGAATAACAACCGAAATATCATGGCCTACTGGTTCGAAGAACCTTACGAGTCTTATGACGAGCTCGAAGAACTTTATCGAAAACATATACATGATGACGCTGAAAGGCGTTTTGTCGTCGAAGATGAAGACGGCATCGTAATTGGCTTAGTTGAGCTGATCGAGATTAACTACATTCACCGCAGCGCGGAATTTCAGATAATCATCGCCCCAGAGCATCAAGGCCGAGGTTATGCGACAGAGATGATTAATCGTGCGTTAGATTACTCATTCTCAATTCTTAATCTACGTAAAATCTACTTATTAGTCGCAGTGGATAACGAAGTCGCTATTCACTTATACAAAAAGTGCGGCTTTATCGAAGAAGGTCACCTTGTAGAAGAATACTTTATTAACGGCGCTTACAGCGATGTTAAGCGCATGTATATATTAAAACACCAGTACCAGAAAAAGATCGAAGAAAACAACTCAATTCACTAGTTCATTCTATCAAAGTAAAAACGCAGCTATTTGGGCTGCGTTTTTATTTATTCAAATTGATATTGATATGATAATACGATGCGCTTGTCTGCTTCATCCAAATAGGTGTTGTTGTCCATGCCAAACGTCATTACGTTAAAAGAGTGGCGTTTGCTCACGAGGTAACCAAGACCAATACCACCAAAGAAGCCTTTGTAGTTCTCTCCTTCACTGTTTTCTGAGCCGTAAGTGCCTGCTGCAAAGCTGATTAACGTCAGCTCTTTGGTAAACGATTTCAGCGCAAATGCACCAACGTAACCGCTACTGCCTGAAGAGCTCATCATATTGAAGCCATTCTCTGCACTTGGCGTACCCGTAAAGTTAGGCTCGCTACAGAGACTACTTTCTGCACCGTCACAAACAGGAACATCACCAGTGTTGTACGTATAGCCTGCCATTGGGAAAATTTGGAAGCCTGCTGGCTCAATCCCGAAATAACTTAGCGGCATAAAGGTACCAACGCTGTAGTTGGTTTGATCCGCGCCGTTTACGTATTCATTTTTACCGAAGTTGAAGTTCACGATACCGACCGGAAACAACCACGAGCCACCAATACGCCACTCGCTCGCATCATCATTGATACGCAGGTTGATTTTGCGCGCTTGGTCAAGCGCAAGTGAGCCCGAGAATGAGATGTTTTGATCATCAAAATCGTAGTTGTTTGCGTACGACGCGCCAAATTTCGTGATGACTTTTGTTGGGTCATCCGCCAACTTGTTTTTATTGTCTTTTACTCGATGCTCGGCACCATGAGCCAGCGTACTGACCAACAAAGTTATACACACTAACGCTAGTTTATTTTTCATTTTTCAGTCCTTTGAGATGTTGAATACCCGCACTTAGCTGCGCAGATATTTTTTGAATCATCACTCACTGGATGTGACAAAAGCGCCCTAACTACCTTAGATGGCGTGACAGCATCCAGTGCAGGTAGTTAGGGTAGAATGGCCTGTAAGGAAGGCGTTTTAGCGATTAGGAATGATTAGTTTTTCCAGTTGTAGCTCATGCTCATGAAGTACAGTGCAGGCTCATCAAAGCCCGCTTGGAAGCGTGGCGTTTCTGACGATTCCATCAAGATCGCTTCAAACGCGAAACCAATTGAGTTTTCTGAATCCAATTTGTAATCAATGCCTGTACCAATGCGGTACGCCTTGCCAGTAGGAACGGTAATGTCACCGTTTGATTGGCTTTCATACATGCTGGTATCGAATGCAAAACCTGCATTCCACATCATTTTTTCATTCAGTTTGTACTGAGTACCCAATGCGATTTGGTAAGTGTCTTGTGTCTCTACGCCCAGCGTGGTTGTGTATTCGCTCCAGTCTTGCCAGTTCACGTTCCACATCACCGCTAGGTCATCATTCACTTCATGGTAAGCACTGAAGATCAGTTGTTGTGGAGCAATGGAGTTACTATTGTCGAATTCAAATTCGGTTTCAGAAGAGTAAGACAGGCCAAGACGCGTACCTGGTGTTGCCTCATAAAGCACACCTACTCGGCCGTTAACCTGTGTGTCTTGGTCTTCGTCATTGAAGTTCAAGGCTCCCTTCGTTTCTACTTCATACATACCGTACTGAATGCCAAGCGCCGCACCCACAGACCAGTGATCATTGATGCGGTAAGAAGCGGAAGGTTGAATGGTCAAGGCTTGCGTCGTTGCTGTAGGAATATCTAAATGATTATTCAAAAGACCTTCGTACTCGAGGCCAAGGCCGTAATTGCCATACAGACCAATACCCAGCGTCCATTTGTCGTTCACTTGTTGGCTGTAAAATGCCGACGCCATAGGAACAAAACCAATCACGTTGCCCGCATCGCCAGTCATCGTGTCTAGTTGCGCGTCACCGTAAAGGCCAATCAGGTTACCAGAGAAAGATTTACCAGAAATATTCGCCAGACCAGCCGGGTTTGCTGCCATTACTGAGGCATCTTGCGCACGAGCCGCCATACCAGCGGATGCCAAACCAATATCCGATGCTGTTGTTTCGTAAAGGTATAACCCACCCGCTTGCGCAGCAGCACAAGTCAGTAGAGAACTCGCTACGACGATTTTTGAAAGATTTTTCATGTTAAAACCTATTATTGTTAGGGGAACCCACGCTGCGACGGTGGTTGTATATCAATGAAAGGCATTGGCCAATCGCACACAGCGTGGGGGTGTTGTGGAGTCAGTCAGTTGAAATCAGCGTTATTGCTCGCTCACCTCAAGTTCAGTGGGTTTCTTTCGCTTAAACTTCTCGCGCAGAGATTGCATCATCACGAAGAACACTGGCGTCAGTAACGTGCCAACAAACGTAGAGAGAATCATGCCGCCGAATACCGCAAAGCCCAGTGAGTGACGAGATGCCGCACCGGCACCCGATGCAATCACCAACGGGAATACCCCCCAGATGAAGGCGAATGCGGTCATCTGTACTGCTCGGAAACGGATTCGAGCAGCTTCTTTGGCAGCATCAATGATGGATAAGCCCTTTTCTTCTCGCAGAACTTTGGCAAATTCCACGATAAGAATCGCCACTTTGGCGGACATACCGATCAAGATGACCACACCAATCTGCACATACAAATCGAACGGTTGTCCCACCAGCAGTAGCGTACCCATTGCGCCGAGAATCGCGACTGGAACCGCCATCATTACCGCAGCAGGAATGGTCCAACTTTCGTACTGAGCCACCAAGAACAAGTAGGTGAACAGCAAAGACAATGCGAACGCGATTGGTGCCATGTTGCCTGCTTTCATCTCTTGGTAAGTCATGCCTGACCACTCGTACGAGTAACCACTTGGCAAAGATTCCGCAGCCAGTTTTTCAATGGCTTTTACAACATCACCCGAGCTGTAACCTGGCGCTGGCGCACCGTTCACGGTTGCAGAACTGAACATGTTGTAGTTCGACAAGGTATCTGGGCCGAAGATCGGCTTCACTTTCACTAGCGTTGCCAGTGACACCATTTTTCCAGAGCTTGAGCGAACAAACAGATGGTTGATGTCGTCGATATTGTCACGGTATTGCTCTTCTGCTTGCACTTTCACTTGGTACGAACGACCAAACAAGTTGAAGTCAGAAATGTAGGCGCCGCCCAACTGTGCTTGCAGTGTGCTGAAGATTTCATTCAACGGTACGCCCATCGAAATCGCTTTATCGCGATCAATATCGATGTAACGTTGCGGAATATTCGCACGGAAAATCGAGAACGCATGTGCAACTTCAGGCAGTTGGTTGATTTGGGCAACAAAATCAGCGGTTGTTTTTGCCAACTCTTGTGGAGAACGGCCCAAGTTGTCCTGCAGCACAAGGTTGAAACCATCCACCGCACCCATACCTTTGATTGCCGGCGTCGCGAAAACGAACGAAGCGGCATCTGGCGTTGAGTTCAGCATTTGGTTAACTTTATTCATCAATGCGCGTTGGTGTAGCTCAGGGTCTTTACGTTTGCTCCAGTTATCCAGTTTGATGATCAACATGCCCGAGTTTGGAATCGACGCCATGTTAATTACCGAGAAGCCCGCAACCGAAACCACGTTCTCCACACCTTCCATCTGTTTTAGCTCATCAACGTACTTCTTCATTAATGGTGCAGTACGCTGCAATGCTGCTGCGTCTGGCAAACGCATTTCGACCATGAACACGCCTTTATCTTCGTTCGGTACGAAAGAGGAAGGTACGGTCATGAACGCAAATGCCAGCACCGCAATAAGCGCGCCATAAACACCGATACTCAGCACAATACGACGGCTCAAGAAGCCAACTAAACCTTGGTATTTGCGCGTTATTGCTTCAAAACCTCGATTAAACGCACGCAAAGGCGCAATAGGTTGCGAGTGAGTAGATTTCAACATCAACGCACAAAGCGCTGGCGTTAACGTTAATGCGTTGATCGCAGAGATCAGCACCGACACACAGATGGTGACTGCGAACTGGTTGAACATCCGACCAGAAATACCCGGCAATAGCGCAACCGGTACGAATACCGCCAACAAAATAAGCGTTGTTGCCAATACTGGCCCCGTCACTTCTTTCATAGCTTGGATCGTGGCCGGAATCGGGTCTAAATGCTCTTCATGGATAACCCGCTCCACGTTCTCTACCACGATGATCGCATCGTCCACCACGATACCGATGGCGAGGATCAAGCCAAACAACGAGATGGTGTTAATGGTCATGCCCATCACGCCCATGATTGCGAAAGTCGCAATGATGGAAACCGGAATCGCTAAGGTTGGAATGATAGTCGCTCGCCAGTTCTGCAAGAAAACGTACACAACGAAGGTGACAAGAAGTACCGCAATCACCAGCGTCTCGTACACTTCATCAATCGATGTCTCTACGTATTCGGTAGAGTCATACGCGATGTCATAGACCAAATCATCTGGGAACGATTTCTCGTACTCTTTCATGGCCTCTTTCACGCGTTCCATCACGTCTAGCGCATTCGCTGTCGGCAACTGGTACAATGCCAGAACGGCGGCTGGTTCGTTATTCATACGACCATCAGCTTCGTAACCTTGTGCGCCAACTTCCACACGAGCCACATCTTTCAAGCGAATCAAAGAACCTTTCTTGCTCGCGCGGATGATGATGTTCTCGAACTCTTCCGCAGAAGTGAGTCGACCTTTGGTTTGCAAAACATATTGATATTGCTGGTCACCCGGAGCTGGCATACCACCGATCTTACCCGCCGCCACTTGGATGTTTTGCGTTTTAATTGCGCCAATAACATCGTTAGCAGAAAGCTTCAAGGTGGCCAGTTTATTTGGGTTTAACCAAATACGCATTGAGTAGTCTTTCTTACCCAGCAGCGTAATGTCACTCATACCTTCGATACGTTTTAGACGCTCGACAATATTGAGATCCGCGTAGTTAGAAAGGTAGATACTGTCGTGAGACTGTTTCGGAGAACGCAGTGTGATAACGCCCAGCATGTCGGAAGATTTCTTCTTAACCGTCACACCGATTTGGTTTACTTCTTGTGGTAGAGACGACGTCGCCTGTGCCACCAAGTTGTTCACACGAACCTGCGCCATATCGCCATCTGCGCCCACTCGGAAGTAAATACGCAATGTGTATGAGCCATCGTTACCAATCACAGAAGACATGTAAATCATGTCTTCAACGCCGTTGACTTTGGCTTCTATCGGTTGTGCTACGGTCTTTTTAACCACGTCCGCGTTTGCACCCGGATACATGGTGCTCACCGTAATTACCGTTGGAGAGATTTGAGGATACTCAGAAATTGGCAAGACTTTCAGGGCGAGCATACCCATCAATGTCATCGCCAGTGAGATCACCAAAGCAAACTTCGGCCGGTGAATGAAAAATTTACTTAACATCAGTACTCACTCAGCCTTGTTCACTCTGTAGCTCAACGTCTTTCACCGTTGCACCCGGACGCACTTTTTGTAGACCATTGACGATGACTTTTTCGTTAGCCGCCAAACCAGTCAGCACAGCACGTTTCACACCGTAGGTCTGACCGAGTTCAACGTTACGACGAGACACCACGTGATCATCACCAACCACCATGACGTAGTCACCCGCTTGGTCTTGTTGAACAGCCGCCGATAGGATAAGCAAACCATCAATGGTTTTGTTGCGCAGCTTGATGGTCAAGTTGCCATATTCACCCGGCATAAGCGCGTAAGTTGGATTATCGAATTGTGCTTCTGCTCGAATTGAGCCTGTTTCTAAATCGATCTTATTGCCAACGGCGTAGATCTTGCCATCAAGCGGATACAATGAACCGTCTGAAAGCGTCAGTGTTAAATCAACATCCAGTTTGTCATCGTTACGATGAGCCACATCAATCGCACTTCTTACGCGGCGGTAGAGCTTCTCATCCACATCAAAGCCAAAGCGAATTGGGTCTACTTGAGTGATCGAAACAAGAGGAACGAGTTGAATTTTCGAAATACGGTCACCCACTCGGAAGTTGCTGAAACCCACGCGACCAGAGAAAGGAGCATGCACAGAGCTAAATTCAAGATCGAGCCTTGCTGAAACCAGCGTCGCCTTCGCCTCTTCTACCGAAGCAATCGCTGCGGCTTGCGCGGCAATGGCGTCATCGTATTGCTGCTCACTGATGCTTTTATCTTTGATGAGTTTCTTCACACGTTCTGCATCACGCGTAGTTTGAACGAGTTGCGCTTTTGCTTTTTGCAACGACGCTTTTGCATACGCCAGTGCCGCTTTGTAAGGACGGTCGTCGATTTCAAACAACAATTGGCCTTTTTCGACCATATCGCCATCTTTAAAATAAATCGCGGTTAATTCTCCACCGACTCGCGGCATAATATCAACGTCATTTACCGCTTCAGTTCGACCGATAAAAGTATGATAAGGAGTGATTTTTGTTTCGGTTAGGGTAACGGTTTCAACAGAGGGTGCTTGGGCTGTTTTCGTTGCGATATCGCCAGTTTTGCATCCTGATAGTAATGCAGAAGATATAGCAATAGATACCAACGCAAATTTATATTTGGCTTTCATGATAAACCTACTTTATATAGAAAGTGCTTTGGCCTAGATATTTAAATATATGGATAAACACACTTTCTATTCTGGAAATAAACGAGGTAGTTAGAATTGGTAGTTAAATTCGATACGGTGATCACCATCACCGAAATTAACGTGCTCATTCCAGTTTGCAAAGTAACGAATATTTGCGCGAGGATTAATTTGATAAGACAACGCGAACTCATGAGTCAAGATATTATCTTCACCTGCATAATAAGTATCTTTATATTGACTAGACCCTGACAACGTATGCATATACATTGGGTTGTAGTTAATCCAGATTTTATCGGTTAATTCAATTTTTGAGTACATACCCACAACAGTGAAAGTACCTGGAATTTCATAACCTTTGTCATCACCACTAAAATCATTAGCAATAGTGATACCCGCACCAGCTAAAGGAAATAGCTGCAACATACCAAACTTAGGTAGACCTTGAATAAAGCTATAAGATGCATCTAATTTATCGTTATCAACGTCGTAGTTTACATCTAATTGACGGCCTAGACCTTTTGCGACTTCTACTTGGAAATTACGTAGTCGGAAAGAGTCAATGCTGTCATCAACGTTGGCATATATTGGATCGTCATTGTCGCGAATGCCAAATAGCTCACCACCAATGCCTTTCATTTCAATGATGTTCATCGCCATGGTACCAGGCTGGCTAGATTGGTAAGTTTGACCGATTTTGATGTTCGCGCCTTTATCAGTAATACCAAAGCCAGCTTGGGTGTATACCGCAAGTGGGTCAGACATATCTTGTAGTTCTTCGTTATTGTTTGTCTGCGCATAGGCAGAAGACGCGAGTTGTAGGGCTGCAACCATAATGGCAACAGACGGTTTCACTAAATTCATAAAACTGTATCCATTTTAATGATTATAAAATTATTCACGTCATGAGGTCATCATAAATAGCAAGCAACACAACTCGCTTTGGATAACATAAATTATCAAAGCAAATTCAATAATGACGAAACATTCGACGCTTTAATTAAAATAAAATAAAGCATCGTAAAAGTTCAATCACCGCTACTTATATCTTATATAACTTGAAATTTGGTAATACTAACGAAGAAGGAAATATTAAAACTTATTAAAATTCAATTATCATTAGAACGAATGATTAATTAATCTTACCATATAAATAGAGAGTGCAATGGATTTAGGTGATCGCGATCAATGTTTCATTTCGATCGTACAACACTCTTCAGATTAATTAGAACATTATAATAATTTAAAAAACCTTAGTTTGATTAGCCTCGCATCAGATTAGAATAGTAGCCCTATAATAAATAAAAAGGGAATCACTCTCTGTGATTCCCTTTTTATTATCGAGCGATAAAGCGCCGATGCATTTCGATAACTAAAACGCAAACAATTCGCACTATTGCAGTTTCTCTATTCCCATATTGAACAGTGCAAAACTATAAATATCTGCATTTGTCTCAATTATTTTACGCGTTGGTGTGCCTGCACCATGTCCTGCATTGGTTTCGATGCGAATTAAGGTCGGATTTGAACCCGCTTGCTTCGATTGCAACTCAGCAGCAAATTTGTATGAGTGAGCAGGAACAACACGGTCATCATGATCACCGGTTGTAATCAATGTTGCTGGGTATTCCACCCCCGCCTTTACATTGTGCACTGGCGAATAATCTTTCAGATATTGGAACATCTCTTTACTTTGCTCTGCCGTGCCGTAGTCATACGCCCAACCAGCACCTGCGGTAAAAGTATGGTAACGCAGCATATCCAGTACGCCGACTGCTGGCAGCGCCACTTTAAACAGCTCTGGACGTTGCGTCATAACGGCCCCCACTAACAAGCCACCATTCGATCCACCGTTAATGGCTAACTTGTTTGATGACGTTACCTTTTCATCAATTAGGAATTCAGCCGCAGCAATAAAGTCATCAAACACATTTTGCTTTTGCATTTGAATGCCAGCGTTGTGCCACTCTTTGCCATATTCCCCACCACCACGAATGTTCGCTACCGCGTAAACACCACCAAGCTCTAACCAAGCCGCACGTGTCGGGCTAAAAGATGGCGTGAGGCTAATGTTGAAACCGCCATAACCATATAGGATGGTTGGTGCACTGCCGTCCATCGGTGTCCCTTTTTTATAGGTGATGATCATCGGCACTTTTGTTCCGTCTTTTGAGGTGTAAAACACCTGGCGAGAGTCATACAAAGCGGGATCAAATGGCGCTTTAGATTTGTAGTACACCTCGCTATCACCATCTTTGATGTTCAGACGATAGGTAGTGCTTGGCATCTTGTAGTTGGTGAAAGAATAGTAGACTTCGGTTTCATCTTTTTTACCCGAGAAACCGTATGCGCTGCCAATATCAGGCAATTTGATTTCTCGGATGAGTTTGCCGTTCATGTCGTATTGCTTCACCATCGAGATCGCATCAACAATATAGCTCGCAAACAAATTGCCACCCGCGGTAGAAACACGTAACACGTTCTTTGTTTCAGGAATCAAATCTTTCCAGTTTTTGGGCTGCGGCTGACTTGCATCCACCGTCACGACGCGTTTGTTCGGTGCATTAAGGTTCGTAACCAAGTACAGTTTCGTGCCTTGGTTGTCTATCACCCAAGTATCAGAACTGGTGTTATCTAAAATGGTTTTCAGCGGGCTATTTGGCTTACTCAGGTCTTTGAAGAACAGTTTGTTGCCCGACGTCGATACGCTGGCTGAGATAAACAAGTAGCGTTCATCTTCCGACGTGTAACCCCCAACGTAGCGATACTTTTCGTCCTTTACACCACCGAAAATTAATTGGTCTTCACTTTGTTTCGTCCCTAGTTTATGAAAGTAGAGCTTGTGTTGGTCTGTCTTCGCGGAAAGTTCACTCCCTTTTGGCTTGTCATAACTTGAGTAATAGAAGCCTTGATTGCCGAGCCAACTGATGCCACTGAACTTAATATCCACCAGCGTTTCACCGACGGGCTTTTTGGTTTCTGTGTCTAACACAATGACTTTACGCCAATCGCTACCGCCTTCCGAAATGCTGTATGCAACCAAAGATCCATCTCGTGAAAAGCTCACTCCCGCTAACGATGTGGTGCCATCTTCACTAAAAGTATTTGGATCGAGGAAAATTTCTGCTTCACCATCACCTAGCTGCCGATAAAGCACGTCTTGGTTTTGTAACCCGTCATTTTTGTAGAAGTAAGTGAACTTACCCTCTTTGAACGGCTGGCTTTGTTTTTCGTAATCCATGAGCTTAGTAATGCGCTCTTCAATCTGCTCGCGGTAAGGGATTTTCGCCAGATAATCAAACGTCACTGCATTTTGTGCCTTAACCCATTCTGCGGTTTCTGGGCTGAGATCGTCTTCCAACCAGCGATAAGGATCACTCACTTTTGTACCAAAGTAGTCATCGACAACATCCACTTTTTGTGTGGTTGGATACGTGATGGTTTTCGGGGTTACCTGTTCAACCGACGATTGCGCCGCTTCATTTGCATACGCCACCGACAACACACTTCCGAGTGCGAGAGCCGTTGTGAGTGCTAGGGTGTTCTTTTTCATGAAATTCCTTTTTATTTTTCTGTTGTCTTTTTGTGCAATACATCAGAACTCTACTATATATCGACAAAATGAATCTAATTTCATTAAACGAGTTGTGAAAGCCATCCTAACTCCCTCATTTCCTTCCAGTTCTACAAACTAGTAAGTGGAAGTGTAGAACTTGGGAACAATACTGAAGAGCCACGATGGCGTTTACTCTCTTTCGTCTAAGTCAGCTCGATTTGGCGCAAAACCCCAGACTCAGAAGCGAAATCTTGGTCGTGACTAATCAGAACAAATCCACCTTTGTATACATTTAACGCCTGACTAAGCATTATTTTTGACTCGAGGTCGAGATGGTTATCTGGTTCATCAAGCAGCAGCAAAGGCTGAGAATTTTGGTTGCTGACTATCAGCATCGCGAGCTTCATCTTCTCGCCACCGCTCAGTAGGCGCCCCAATCGAAACACAGCATCTCGACGAAAACCGATCCCGGCCAATAAGGTCCTCGCTTCACTTTCCGTCATCTCTTGGCAGCTCTCCATTACGTTCTCAAGTAACGAAAGATTTGGATTCACTGCACCAAAATGTTGGTCGAGATAGTACAAAGGCGTATTCACTTGCAACTCACCACTCTGCAACGATAACTCGCCAAGCAACGTCTTTAACAAGGTTGATTTTCCGCAGCCATTTCTCCCTTTGAGATGGACTTTGTCGTTCGCAAAAATCTGCAACGTGATAGGCGTAGAATTCCCAAAAGGTAATATACCTTCTTGTATCGACAACACTTTTCGCGAACGGTTCGGATTATCTGTAAGATAAAGCTTTTGCGCCTTGAGTTGCTCATGTCGCGATTGCAACGCCTGTTCTTTGGCTTGTAAATGCGCTTGTCTGAGTTGCTCATTCTTATTGCGATTTGAAGCGCTGGCGGTCGCGCTATCCTTTTTTCCATCAAGCAAAATTTTGGGCTGACTGCCGTCTTTGCGCAGTTTGTTCCCTTGCGCGGCGCGTTGGTCTGCTTTTTCGCGATTTTTCTGGGCTTGCTCGGCTAACCGTTTTTTCTGTTTATCGACTTGCGCTAACTGCCTCTCAACCGCTTGCAGTTCAGTGCGTTTTTTCTCGGCGTACACATCGTAATTTCCACCAAAAGCCTGTAAACCTAGGCCCGATAGCTCCCAAATTTCCTCCATCTCTCGCAGCAGCTCACGATCGTGACTGATGAGTAAAATCGCACCGCTGAAATGCGTCATAGACTCTATCAACCATTGTTTCGCCTCGGTATCGAGGTGATTGGATGGTTCATCGAGAATCAAAAGCTCCGTTTCGTTTTCAAACAACTGCCATAACTGCAAACGTGCCAACTGACCACCACTGAGCCGAGCACAAGAGAAGTCAGGGTCTTGCGGCAAGCCCATCGCAGCAAGCTGCTGTTTGAGTTTCAGTTCAATATCCCACTGTTCGCCAACCAGTTCGAACCAATGCTCAGAAACATCACCTTGTTCAATCTGCTTCAAAGCATGTAAGGCCGAGTCTGTTCCTAGAAATTGGGCGATCGATTGCTGACCTGAAAGCAGATCAGACGGCTGCTGGCGATACATCATGAAAGAAGAGGGAGCAGTCACAACACCGCTGGCAGGCTGAATTTCTCCCGCTAAAATGGAAGCCAAAAGCGACTTGCCGATGCCATTGCGCCCAACCAAACCAACACGTCGTTTAGTCATGGAACAAGAAATAGACTGGAATAGCGTATCGCCATTATCAAACTGATGGCTAACATTAAAAGCTTGTAAAACTGGCATAATTTGCCTCCTGTATGACAGGGACAACAGCCGTAGCTATGATTTGAAATTGCAACAAAACGCGTGCACAAACGCATTAAGCTCTATGTAAAGCTCGACGATATACGTCAAATCAAAAAGTCGTCTTGTTGCAAAGAAATATCGGAAAGTGAGCTACGCCTACTAACCCTGCAGATCCAAAAAATAAGTAAAAATATGGATGACAGGTTTAGTTCTTCATGTTGGCGTAATCTCCTAGAGAAATGATGCGCAGAGTGTAGCCGCTTTTTTGTTCAAAAAGCAAGCTTTCTAACCAAATGTGAACAAAAAGAAAGTTTCACAATAAGTTGTTATATCACATTAACTTTTTAACAAGTCTTTGAACAATTTCGAGATCTTAGCAACACAATTTTTATCCAAGCCATACTATGCTTAGGGTAAAGATAATCCACATAAGGGCGTGGTTATGAAATACAAACATATCCTTGTTGCACTCGAACTGTCAGATGAAAGCACCGTGCTTATCGACAGAGCGGTATCAATGGCAAACTATCTCGACTCCGATATATCCTTTATTCATATTGATGGTACGCACGGAGAAATCTATCGTGAGCTTGTAGACATCAAAGAAAACCCGGATCAAAGGCCGTTGAATGAGCATTCAATGGAATGTTTAAAAACATTTAGTGATTACATGGATTACCCACTTAAACATTTCTTCGTAGGTACTGGCGACTTGGCTGATAAATTAGAGGTCACCATTAAAGAGCAAGAAGTGGATCTTCTGATTTGTGGTCACCACCAAGATTTCTGGAGCAAGATTATTTCTTACTCCAGACACTTAATTAACAAGTCACCGGTGGATATTCTAGTCGTCCCTATTCATGATTAGTAAAAAGTAACGCTTCCCAAAACCACCAATTTATTTGGTGGTTTTTTATTGATATTGAAACAGCTTAAACAGTTTTCCAAACTAGCTTGGCGATCATTTATGAGTTACATTTTCTAACCAACCCGCGCTCCTACTGGGCATGGTTATTTAGATAGCAAGGATCCCTATGGCAAATAAAAAAGTACTCATTCTCTTTGCTCATCCTTCCCAGCATCGTTCAGAAGTGAATACTCCACTTTTCAAAGAAGCTCAAAAAATTGAAGGCGTGACATGTGTTGATCTCTATGGCGAATACCCTCGTTTCGATATTAATATCGACCGTGAGCAGCAACGCTTACGTGAGCATGACGTGGTGATTTTCCAATTTCCACTATATTGGTATTCAACGCCTGCGATTTTAAAAGAGTGGCAAGATCTGGTTTTGGAATATGGCTTTGCTTACGGTACAGATGGCACAGCACTGCAAGGTAAGACCATGCTTTGTGTGCTGTCTGCAGGGGGTAAAGAAGAAGCTTATAAGGCAGAGGGCTACAACCACTTTACGATTCGTCAACTGCTTGCGCCTATTGAACAAATGTCCGCACTGACCGGCATGAACTACATTGCCCCTCTCGCGATGTTTGGCGCACGTACAGCAGATGAAGAAGGGCGAATCCCTCGTCATGTCGAGCGGTACAAGAGCCTGCTAACAGCTTTAGTCGAAGATAGGTTGGATGTTGAAGCTGCGGCGTCATTAATCAAGCTTAACAGCGCATTGCCAGAGCTCATTAAGGAGGCTTCATGACAGGGATATTCTTACAAGCCTTCGTATATTTGATTGCTGCTGTAATTGCAGTCCCACTTGCTAAGCGTTTGGGACTTGGGTCCGTTTTAGGCTATCTCATCGCAGGTGTGGTCATTGGCCCAATTATCGGTTTAGTCGGTGAAGAAACAACAACAATCCAGCACTTTGCCGAGTTTGGCGTGGTGATGATGCTGTTTCTCGTCGGTTTAGAACTCGAACCCAAAATGTTGTGGGCGATGCGCAATCGCTTAATGGGTTTAGGAGGTCTGCAAGTCGGTGGTACCGTCGCGGCGATTATGGGTATTGCCTTGTACTTTGACCAGCCTTGGACCATAGCCTTAGCCATAGGTTTGATCTTCGCCCTCTCTTCTACTGCGATTGTTTTGCAAACTTTTAGCGAAAAAGGATTAACGAAGACGGAAGGTGGACAAAACGCTTTCTCCGTGTTGCTTTTTCAAGATATTGCAGTGATACCAATGTTGGCGTTCATTCCTCTATTGGCCTTACCTGAATTAATTGAACAGGCACAGTCCGCGGCTCAAACAGCCGCAGCGCACCATGAAGAATTAAGCCTCGTTGCGGGGTTGCCAGGCTGGGCATACGGCATCGTAATCACAGCATCGATTGCAATCGTCGTCGTTGGTGGACACTTTTTAAGTCGACCTCTGCTCAATTATGTGGCTAGCTCTGGTTTGCGAGAAATCTTTACCGCAACTGCACTCATGCTTGTCATTGGTATCGCTGCACTAATGAGTTTAGTGGGCTTATCTCCTGCCTTAGGAACCTTCTTGGCTGGCGTTGTATTGGCGAACAGTGAATTCCGCCACGAGTTAGAATCCAATATCGAACCATTTAAAGGTCTATTGTTAGGTCTGTTCTTTATTACCGTTGGCGCAGGGATCAACTTCTCGGTCCTTTTTGGTGATTTCTGGTTGGTCATGGCATTGACCATTGGCGTGATGGTTTTGAAAGCCTTGGTGCTGTTTATTCTTGCACTGATATTTAGGGTGAAAGGCAGCAACCGCTGGCTGTTTACCCTAAGCTTGGCTCAAGCAGGTGAATTCGGCTTTGTGCTTCTAAGCTTTTCAGTGCAAAACCACGTCATCCCATTTGAACTCTCACAAACTCTTGCGTTAGTGGTTGCGATTTCGATGTTCCTGACACCAGGTTTGTTTATTCTGTTTGATAGAGTGATTCTGCCGCGCTTTGAAAGCCAGTCAAATGAACGCGAAAGCGATACGATTGAGGAAACAGGCACGGTGATCATCGCCGGCATCGGCCGCTTTGGACAAATAGTGAATCGCCTATTGGTATCAAACGGCGTGACTACCGTGGTACTTGACCATCAATCTGACCAAGTCGATAACATGCGCCAGATTGGCACTCGCGCCTATTTTGGCGACGCGACTCGACCAGATATGCTACATACAGCCGGCATTGAGCACGCCGCTGCGTTGGTTGTGGCGATTGATAACCAAGAATCGAGTGTAGAACTGGTGAAGTACGTTAAGCACACGTACCCAAAAGTAACAGTGATTGCACGTGCCTTTGACCGTGGACATGGCTATCTTTTGCGTCAAGCGGGGGCTGATATTATTGAATCAGAGACCTACCATTCTGCATTGGAGATGGGCGGTCACACAATGAAAGCCCTTGGCATTCACCCCTTCTTTGTTGAACAACAGAAGGCGACATATAAGCGTGTTGAAGCACGTAAGTCAGAAATACTTTACAAAGCTTGGGAAGATGATTCTGAAGGTGAACGCTATGACAACAATTTCCGACAACTGTTTATTCAGTTAGAGGAGAAAATGGCGGAAGAGATGCAAAAAGATCGTCATGACAAACTATCGCGGTCAGAACGTGGTTGGACACCGCCACCTAAAGGTTACGCAGATGACTTTAATGAAGATAACGTCCAAGAGCTAACACCACCAAGAGAAGAGCCTATCCAACGATAACGCACTCCATATTAAAAACCTCCCGCTTGGGAGGTTTTTATTTTTTCAGTACAGAGCCACACGCCGTGCAGGATAAAATGATCTTCTCGATATTACATAAGATCATTCATTAAAATCTCATACTCTTCGTTTGCTTCTTCCACTAAATGAGAAAGCTCTAACGCATCAGTAACTGCAAGATTGAACTGCCACGGAGTTGTGTCTTCTTTACCACAGATTCGAGTTTCACACCCACGACTCTCAAAAGACAAATCATCAAACTCTGTGGTGTGGCGCTCTTGAAGTTCAACAATCTCAACTTCTAATTTACCAACAGGGTTGACTTTAACGTGGGCATGTAACTCCGAACTGTTAGACAAACAATAATCTCTATGAACCGCAATCATGGCCGCCTCCTTGGTCTGCCAACTGACAACTCAACATTGAGTGTAGACGAGGGATTTTGAACGTGGCGTGAAATAATAATGAAGATTGATCTGTCTCATTAGAACAGACAATTGTTGTCATGAAGGCATTAGCCAGCATGAATCTCATCTGATTTAAATTGTTCTGAGATCGTAATAGTTGGCATTTACCGAGACTTTCCCTATTATCGAAACAAAATTACTGTGGTCATTCTTTAGAGGTCAGTATGGAGCTTGAAGCCGTTGCTAAAGCACTAAAAGAGTTAGGGCATCCGACTCGTTTAAGTATTTACAAAGAAGTCGTCAAAGCGGGATACAAAGGTATCGCGGTAGGCGGCGTACAAGAAAAGCTTGGCATTCCAGCATCCACTCTCTCTCATCATATCTCGAGCCTTGCTTCAGCCGGTCTTCTCACCCAGCGCCGTGAGGGTAGAACCCTTTTTTGTGTTGCAGAGTATCAGTGCTTAGATGACGTAATTGGTTTTTTAAAAGCAGAATGTTGCGTTAACGAGTGCTCATAAATTTCTAGCAAAAACGAGAGAGTTTGAGTTTATATTGAACTTCAGCAGAACGTGAATGACGATGAAAAACATACACACCGAAGTTGCTAACCTCGGTGTGTACATCTTCTACTTCGCGACGAGTAACATCGACGACTTAGATGGTACGATTAACTTACCGTCAGTTGGAATGATTTGTTCTGTCATCAAATCAACCCAATTACCATCGATTTTTAATGTCAAAGACTGTTGACGCTGTGATTTATTAAGCACCACAATACCTTTGTCACCTCGCTTAAGTACGAGCATGTCATCGTTACCTTCAAGAACACTCATCGGCTCGCCATGCGTCATATTATGGAACTGGATCATTTTTGCCATTCTCGGATCGCTCCATGCACCTTGCCATCTTGGCTGACCATTTTTACCTTTAATACCGCTGGTGTTTAAGTCGGTATAAATCAACGGCACACCACCATCTCGGCCTAGAATATAGGCATAAGCTAACCATTCGTTTTCCTCGTCCATGATGAGATCAAGAAAGACATCATTGTTAGGAATATCATGTGTGATAGCAAATGTAATCGCACGACCGGGAGACAGAGCCTGACCAAAACAATAGGGATCAATCAGAGACTTGAAGCTGCCCTTTTTAGCAAACGCCTTAAACATGGTTGAGAACAAAGGGAAATCGTACGCACCTAGGCGAGTTTCCTGTAGATACGGCTCAAGAAACAGCTGATACTCTTCTTCCGTCGCACCGCCATCGGTAATAATTTCACCAAATATATGCACATCCCGCGTGATGTCGTCTGTCCAAACACGCTTAAGATGCTCTAACGTCATGTGTTTCGCAGCGTCAATACGAAAACCTTTCACACCAATAGCTTTCAGCGCCTTTAGGTACGCTCGCTGCTGCTCAACAACATGGTCACAAACACGAAGAGTTGGCAAGCCAGGATCGGTTGGCCCACCTGTGATACGTCCGTTTTGAACCTGCCACTTATCTTTCCAGTCTTTGATGCCGAATGCTTCAACAAAGTCCTCTTCATCAAAAAGTGGTTGAGATAGATCGCCAAACAACGCTAGCGACTGATATTTCTGTTTGTTGTTCTGGTATTCCTCCAAGACCTCTTGTCTTGGGTACTGAAGGTCTCTGCGAAGGTGGGCCTCATTTGCCATATGGTTAAACACTACGTCGGCATAAACCCACACACCAACTTGCTCCAGTTCACGAACCATATGAATAAAATCTTTGGTATCACCCAAGGCATTATCGATAACACGATAATCCTGTGGTTGATAACGCTGCCACCAGCGCTCATCGTGTGCGCTTTTCATTGGTGGCGAAACCAACACAGAGCCATAACCAAGCTCGCGGATTTCTTTTGCTCGTTGGGCAATGTCAGCATACTTCCAATCAAACGCATGTAAGATAACGTTTGCACCGAATGATTGTGTTTCCTGTGAGCCACTCATGTTGTTCTCCTGCTCGTTTCCACTCACGATTACTTGTTTGCATTTTTTTGTGAGTGAATTCAATAATCGAAATTATAAAAGCTATTCATCAGAGGCACTCACCCTTTTAGCACTAACTCAAGGCTGAAATCGAAGGCGTAGCAACTCATCCATTGCACAGCGATAAATCGTTCTGAGTGAATAACGGGCACACAACATACAACCCAAATAGCCCAACACAAACCTAAAATATTGTTTTTATTGGCAAAAACATCAATCAAAAAAGATGCAACATAAGACCTACGTACGCCCTAAAATAGGCCCAAAGGATAAAAATAGCCAAGCCAACCCGTTTAGTAATCAATTGTTAATAAAACGAAACTGGCAGGTGGATCACGTTTGGCGCGTTTCAAAAATCCAGTAAATCACCATACCTAGCGTTAAAAGACTAAAGATTTCTGTTTGTATCTGTCCCGAAATGACTTCAAAATGCGAAACTTAGCTTATCTCTATGGGGTATGCTCTACCTTGGAGGATAATAATGAATATCAAAGAATTTTCTGACCTCGTCGGGCTATCTGCTCATACACTTCGATACTATGAAAAAATCGGTTTACTTAAACATGTCCATAGAAACGCGAGTGGACATCGAATGTATAGTTCGAAAGATCTAAACTGGATAAGCTTTGTTAAACGTTTAAAAGAAACTGCAATGCCACTTGAAGAGATTCTAGAATATGCCAAATTAAGGGAAGTCGGCTCTCAATCTGTACCACAACGTCAAGCCCTGTTAGAACAACACCAAGAAAACCTCAAACGCCATATTGAGCAACAGAAAAAGCACTTATCGGCTCTAGAAGAAAAAATTGCCTTGTATAAAAGCGGAAAAGTTCGTTGACTTAGAGTTAACTCTAACGATTAAGGTGTGTTTACGTTTATTCACTAGGAACATACCGATGGAACAATCACGCTTTAACAAAGGATTAGAACTACTCTCTCAAATTGATGGCGACGCTGGTCATAATGTCATCGAAACCTTACAAGATATTTGTCCAGATTTAGCTCAGTACACCATTGAGTATCCGTTTGGCGATATTTATGCTCGCCCGGGCTTAGACCTAAAATCGAGAGAAATCGCAACCGTCGCCGCGCTAACGGCTATGGGGAATTGCGCGCCGCAACTAAAAGTGCACTTAAATGCAGCGCTGAATGTAGGCTGTAGCGAGGATGAGATTAAAGAGATCATTTTGCAGATGTCCGTCTACGCAGGGTTTCCCGCGGCATTAAACGGCATGTTTGCATTCAAAGAAGTGTTAGCGGAAAGAGCAGAGTAATAACAACGTTGAAATCAATTTAACCGCAGTTAAAAACGGCCCTTGGGGTTCGGGCCGTGATTAAAACAACGAGTGAATTAGCGCTCAGGAGTTTCAAGCAGTTTAACCGCGCAATCTACCGCGTTGTTAATGCCTTGACTGCTCTCCAACTTGCCTGAACTTGCAGGACCAAGGGCACA
This sequence comes from Vibrio sp. 1978, assembly GCF_033344345.1. Taxonomy (NCBI): domain Bacteria; kingdom Pseudomonadati; phylum Pseudomonadota; class Gammaproteobacteria; order Vibrionales; family Vibrionaceae; genus Vibrio; species Vibrio sp. 1978. Next base: position 117,247 of record NZ_JAWPOP010000001.1, on the reverse strand, counting down.
AGAATACAAAGCCAGCTGCTTATCGAACGGCAGATCCAACTGTTCATAGAGATTTTGTCGGATTCTTGCATGTTGTTCTGGTTCTTGGTTAGCAAGGCTAATCAACGTTTCATAAATAAGCGTTTTCATGTCTTTCCCTTTTCACTTTATTGCACGGGGTGCATATATATTGTATCCATTTGGGAATCACAAATCAGAAGCTAGGTCACAGAACGCGTCGCTAAAAAAGTTTATGTGCGCGGTAAATTGCAATACAAACCTAAAGCCGTTTAGAAAAAGGGCAACCGATAACTCGATAGATCAGCCGATTAACTAGCATTCGCCGCTGTTTGTTTATAATCGTGTCCGATATAAACAAAAACGTCGCTGTATCAGCGACGTTTTATCTCGACTTTAGCTAATCGAACCTGTTTAGTTGAAGTGCACTAGCATTTCAACGTCATCACCTTGCTCTGGAGCCTGAAGAGCGAAGTACACGTACCCTGCTTCAGTAACAGGAATCGCAAGGTATTCATTGCTGCCTGCATAGTTGGACGCATACTCGTGCTGCTCTACTGTAGGCCAATGTTCCCTACTCGCGTATAGATCGACATTACCAGTTTGAGAGTGAGCCGTTAGCCATACACGAACCTCTTCAACACCTTCAGGCACATAAACTGCTGCATAACGCTGCTTGTGAACGGTAAGCATTTTGGCTTCACCAGACTCTAATACCACAGGTGCTAAATCATCTTGCACTTGGGTTGGCGGTGTTTGCGCTTCCACTTCTAACGCAGCCACAAGATTCACTGAGTCATAGCTATCACGTCCAGTTAAGCTGATGTAGTAACGACCCGCTTTAACGTAACCATCTTGCTTTGGTTCAAACACAATCTCTTCATTGCTGCCATCAGCATATTGACTCATTTCGAAATCATAGTAATGCGCGATTTTGTTGTAGCTCATGTAAAGATCCGCATCACCCGCACCCTCAATAGATACATTGAAGTTAACGGTGTTGGCTGGAACATCAACGTAGAACAGTTTTTCGCTGTATGCTTCGCCACTGAGCTGAAGGCTTTGGTTCGCCGTCAATTCAGTCACTTTTGCTTCAGGGCTTGTTGGTTCTGTTGGTTCTTCTGGGTCTGTATCAGGTTGCTCAGGTTCCACTTTTAATGTGTCCAACCAACGTTCAAACTCAGCATCGTATTGTTGACCTAAAGACGTCACCTGCTGTGCCCATTGTTCGAACTGGCCAGAGCGCGACAATGCCAACAAGCTTTCGACGTCTTGTGGATGATTTTCTAACATGAATCGAACAGCTAGATAACCCCAACGATAGATACGATTGGTATCGTGAGAGTACGTGGTATCAAACACAGTGGAAAGGCTCAGTTTACCATCTGCAATCAGCTCAATCGCAGCTTGGTAACCTTGCTTGTAATGCATGTATTCAGCAAAACCTTCTAGCCACCAAACAATATGACCATAAGCCAAGTTATCGCTGAACGAACCGTATTGGTTAAATCGTGCATCTAAATAGTGCGTGTATTCATGTTCTAGGTTCAAGATAGAGAGATCTTCACCATTCGCGTAGCGATAAGCGACGAAACGCGCAGTATTGTCCGCTTTTGAAGGGTCACCTTCTAGGTACTGACCACCGTTGTCCGTTGTATTACCAAATAGGAATGAAGAGTAATCAACGTAACTAGCGTTACTCGCGAATACCGCCACTTCAACACGATCATTCAAATCATCAGCGACAGGTTGATTACCCGTATTCGCAACTCGATGGAAGTCGGCTTCTTTTGCCGCTAGCACTTCACACGCTTTCGCTGCTTGAGCATCGGTCAGATCTTCAGAGCGAATAATGGCAGGTCCCTGACATTCAAAACGATTTGGCATTACACGTGCAGCTAAATCTTGCTTGACTTGCTCAATATTCAGACCATTTAGGCCTTCTGGTGCGTAGTAGCTCATCATTTCAACGGCAGCAAGCCATAGTTTGTCATGCTCACTACCCAGTGGATAACGCTGCATCACCTGTTGCATTACTGCCAATGCTTTGCGTTTGGTCTCCTGATCTGGGCTCGCGAGCAAACGACCAGTTTCACGTAATGCATTGAAAACGATAAAGCTTGCATCCGTATCTAATGCCCAAGCATTATCAGATGCGAATTTCACCAACGTATCAATATGGTGTGTATTGTTTGCCATGTATCGGTAGAACGCATCGTTCGCCGCATGGCCTGCCATAGAGCGGAACAAGTTGTTTAAACCATCGACCCATTGCGTGTCCTGTGCGGTTTCACGATTAAAGTGCATCAACGCGGCCATCATGCTATCCATGGTCAGCGGCAACTGCTTAACGTTATCAACCATCAAAGTCAGGCTCTTCATTGCACCAACTTGTTCACGACCTTGATCCAAAGCATGAGGGTTGTTTAGGAATAGGTTCGTCGACTGAGCAAAACGCTGACTCAACGCTTGCGAAAACTCAGGTGTACCAGTACCAGCGTTGTAGCGAACGTAGTAGGCCGCTCGAATAAATTCGCCTAGGTTCTCTAGAATACGAGCTTGATCTGCTTCACCACGATAGCGAGCGATTTCTTGATCCAGCGCGACTTGGATACGGCTTAGGCTCGCTTCACTATAGATATCATTCAGCGTTTCTGAAGGTGCTGAAAACCATGCGTGGTAGCAATCATACTCAGCACCAGAAACGGCAGTAGCCAGATCTCGCGATTGTTGTAAATCAGCAACAGCACACTGATTTTGTGCAAAAGAGAAGCCAGACACACTCGCTAGCATACAAGCAAGCGCCAAACGATGGCGCGGGAAAAAACGGATATGAGACATAACAACACTCATTGATTATTAACATACATTGAGTGGGGGTTTATATTCTTTACAGCTCAAACAGTGAAATCAGTGTCATAAAATTTATGAAACCGCTCCCAAAAATAGGTCTTTTACTCTAATTAAATGGGAGCAATCCCACTCCAAAAAAACTCACAATTATCAATAAAAACATTAATTTACCTTTTTCTAAATAACGACTTTATGAGGAAAATTGCCCTTAAACGCCCCCCTTAACTCTTCCAGATAGAGTTCACGACAATCAAAGGTTCTAAATTAAATTTTGATGCTTGATACCATCTATTTTTATTTGTGACTCATACCCAATAAGTCATAGAGTGCATATCAAAAGGTTGGCATTAATGGTAAATTCTCCGCCAAATCAAACACATTTACTCCTCCAGTCATTGATGAGTGAATAAAGCAGATATTTGGCTAGGGATAATACATGTCACTTTGGGGATTTTGGGGAGCGGGGATTGCCTACTTCATGACAACGTTTGCCTTTGTTTTTGGCGGCATTTTTTGGTTATGTTCTGAAGGTAATACATTAAGAGAAACAAAGCGCCAATCATCAATAATGTCCGGGGTTATTGCTTGTACTATTGGAACTTGGGTGCTTGCTTTTGGTGTTTACGTTTACGGTTACTTTTGGGATAACTCTTCTCACTATTATTTTTATTTGCTCGCTCCATGGGGACTTGCCATTTTTGGGGTAAAACTTCGTAACCGCTGGGTTAAGCAATACGCGCGTGTAAAACACGCAAAAGAAGAACAGTGGCAAAAGCACTGGCGAGAATTATTAGGGGAAGATACTGAAGAGCTTCCACCATATACACATGATTACGAGCTCTACTCGGGCATTTGGCAAGCCAATGAAGCGCTCCAAGAACAGTGTTTTGCAGCCCTTCCTCACGGGAAAGCAGTCTACGAGAGAGTGAAAGCCTTCCAAACGATGGCCTCCCCCGCTGGTGACATAAACAATCAAGTTTTGCTGAGTAAACTCGATCAACTAGAGGATGAAATCATTCAAGTTCTTGAGCAACACTCGCAAAAGAAAGTAAGCATTGAAACTGGCGCAGGTACTTTACACAAAGAGTCAAAACGCAATGTTTATCACCATGAGAATGGCCCAACAGAAGAGCAACTGTACGACTCAATCAACCTCCAACATGATTTGGATCGAGAGCTACGCAACATTATCTATGATCGGCTCGGTTACGATGGCGAAGATGAGTACTTTTTCCTCCAAGCGCCACTCGAAGAGCTTACCGAGAATGAAACCGCAATCAACTGGATGCTCTGGGGGTTAGTAAGCAACCATTTTGCTGTTGACCCATACCAAACGGCGTTGGATCTCAGCCTAATGAATGCGGAACCAAGATGGGGGCAAAATGAACGGTTTGTAATGATTACGGCTCAATAAACGCAAGTACTAAGTCTAATTTTAATACAACCTATTCTGAGACCACCCTCGCGTTGGTTAACTTAGCCAGTAAGCGGCCAACGCGATCGCGCATTTCACGTCTATCGACAATCATATCTAGCGCACCATGCGCTAGTAAAAATTCACTTCGCTGAAACTCGTCTGGTAACTTTTCACGTACCGTTTGCTCAATGACACGTCTTCCCGCAAAGCCAATACTTGCTTTAGGTTCACCAATATTGATGTCTCCTAACATGGCTAAACTCGCCGAGACGCCACCATAAGTTTGGTCCGTCAATACTGAGATATAGGGTAATCTGTGCTCAGATAAGTGGTTTAACGCGGCGCTGGTTTTTGACATTTGCATTAGTGCCACCAAAGACTCTTGCATGCGCGCCCCTCCGCAAGCGTTAAAACATACTAACCCAGATTTTGTATTAATTGCGCTTTCAATTGCTCGGACAAACTTCTCGCCAACCACTGCGCCCATCGAGCCTGCCATGAAAGAGAATTCGAATGCACACGCAACAACAGGCAGCCCCAATAACTTGCCCTGCATCACCACCAACGCATCTTTTTCTCCAGTCGTTTTCTGCGCTAAAGCAATTCGCTCTTTATATCGCTTTAAGTCTTTAAAACCCAAAATATCTTGTGGCTCCAACTCACTTGCCAACTCTTGTTGTGTTCCATGGTCCAGAAAAGAGATCAACCTTTGACGCGCAGCCATTCTCATGTGATATGAGCATTTAGGGCATACTTCCAAATTTTCTTTTAACGCGGCACGATAAAGTATTTGTTCACACTCAGGACACTTTGTCCAAACGCCCTCAGGGATAGACGCTTTGCGCGAACCTATTATATTTTTATTCTCAAATAACCGTTCTAACCAGCTCATAAATTCACCACTATTGATTACGTTCTAGCGCGATATCTCGTTGTTTGTTCGCTTAAACTTGTAAATAAAATTGTATGTAACTTAGTACAGGGATAAAGTGCGATATGCTGGCTTGATAATCCAATAAAGTGGGATAATGAAATGTTTGATAACGTTGACCAAATCTGGTTAAAAAGTTTTCACTGTGTTTATGAGAACAACAGCTTTAAGCGAGCCGCTGAGTGTTTGAATATACCAACATCAAATATCAGCCGACACATTGCCCTGCTTGAAGAAAAGTTAAACATTAGGTTGTTCAATAGAACAACAAGGCGAATGACGCCTACCGAGGCTGGAGAAGAGCTCTATAGCAGCACTCGTCCGTTATTGGAGCAACTCAACGCCGCACTAGAAACGGTAACGCGCCACTCGCACACGGTAACAGGGGAACTGCGAATTCTTATGCCAGACACACCTGTACTGGCCAAAGCGGTTGTCACCTTTTGCACGCAATACCCGTCAATCTCTTTGTCTTGCGATACAACGCTAAACCCTAAAGATGATGTTATTGACAGCTTTGATGTCATTTTGAGTTTTCATAGAGGGACTTTGTCAGACAGTAACTGGGTGGCGAGAGAGATAAAACGCTGGCCCAGTGCCATTTTAGCCGCGCCTCAATTAATTGAGAAATACGCCACCCCTTACAAAATTACGGATCTAAGTCATGTTCCCTGCATCACGACGCTTACCGCAGTAAATGGTGCACCATGGGTATTCAGAAACCCTGTTGGGGGCCATATTACTCAAACTGTGCAATCTTCATTCAAAGTAAACAGCGGTCATCTCGCCAGATATGGCGCGTTATTAGGGCTTGGATACGCAATATTGCCAATTGAGTCATGCCAAAATGAGATCAAAAATGGTGAGCTAGAAATCGTCACTCTAGAGTACGAACCTGAGGATTTAGTGCTTTACGCCTTTTACTCGTCAAGAAAACATGTAGCTAAGAAAATATCTATGTTTGTTGAACATTTAAAGCAAAACGCAAAACTTAACGCCTAGCTAAGCTTTACTCAACTAATTTATCGTATTCTGTTTTATCGTCTAGAAAGGACAAACACCGCTAAGCGATTTGAGACTCGATTTTTTCAAATAAAAAAGCCAGCAATTAACATTTACTGGCTTTTATTAAAGAGGGTCAGTTGGCGTTTAGATTCTAAACGCTCCTACGTGACGATCGAGTGTTCGCGATAGCTCCGCGAGTTGTTGACTTGATTCTTCTAGTTGCTCACTCGCTGTTAGCGCACTTTTCACTGAGTGGCTGACGGTATCCATGTTCATATTAATTTCGTTTGCTACCGTTGATTGCTGTTCTGTTGCGGTTGCTACTTGAGTATTGATATCTGAAATAGTCGTCACTTGTGCAGCTATTGCTTCTAAAGCCTGTCGAGCTAACTCAGTTTCTGCCGTTCCTTCTTCAATAAGAGTCTTACTATTACTCATTGAATTCACCGCACTTTGAGCTTCAGTTTGTAGCTGGTGAATCATATTGTCAATTTCATCGGTAGAATGAGCCGTTTTAGTCGCTAGGTTGCGAACTTCATCAGCGACTACTGCAAAACCTCGGCCGGCATCACCAGCGCGTGCCGCTTCGATAGCCGCATTGAGAGCCAATAGATTGGTTTGCTCCGAAATACCTCTAATCACCTCTAGAATACTACCAATCGACTGAGTATTTTCAGCAAGACTCACGATAATGTTGGAAGTGCTGTTCATCTCGTTTTCAAGATTAGTCATCGCCGTTTTGGTTCTTTCTAGCGTCGTGTAGCCATCTTGCGCTTCATTACTTGCTGCACTCGCAGCATTTGCCGCTCCGGCAGCATTGGAGGCAATTTCATTGACCGTCGCAATCATTTCGTTCATGGATGTGACAACCAGCATGGTTTGCTCGTTCTGCTCTTGCCCTCTTGTGAGCGCTTGTTGAGATTGCCCACGCAAAGCGACAGCTGAACTATTAAGCTCCACACCAGTATTTACAACTTGTGTAATAATCTCATGTACTTTCCCAACAAAAACGTTGAAAGCAGAAGAAATTTGCGCGACTTCGTCATTACCTTTCGCTGGCAAACGAACGGTTAAGTCTCCGTCTCCTTTTGAGATGTCTTGTAGAGCGTCTTTAAGCGCAGAAAGCGGTCTCATCAGTTTATTTAGCAGAAGTGACAGAATCAAAACACACATAACGAAGATCGCCACCATAGAGATCAACTGGTAAGTAATAATTCCATTCGTCGCTTGGCTCACTTCAGTAATAGGAATACCGATATCAAAAGTACCGTATAACTGACCATCCACATAAATTGGTGCCATGATGTCAAACACCCATACTTTCTGGACATCGGCATACCACTTTGAGTACTGTTGAACACCTCTCGTCGCGCCTTCAACAGTATATTCATCGTTATAGGTTTTGTTCAACTTGTGCTTATCACTGTGGGCTACTGCCGTCACGTTACGATCAATTACAACGGCATAGCTCACGTCTGAACGTTGTTTCAGCCCCTCAACAAGCGATTGTAAATCTTGCATTGGATTAGCTGAGTTCTCCAAAATATAACTCGCATTTCCCGCTAGAAACTCAGCTTGAACTTGGGATTTGTTTAAGATGATGTCATCGATTTTCTGACTCGAAATTAGGTACGTTGATGCCATACTCGCCACGACAGCAATACCAAACATGGCGCAGACTGCTAATAAGATGATTCTTTTCATTATAATTGTCTCAATACAATTCAATTGATGCTCATTAATCGAGCGCTAAGCCTTTCTTCTCCAAAACCAACCAAACTGCATTTTGGGTCTGTTTGGCAGAGCAAGACATAACTTTATAACTATGTATCTGCTTGGTTCCCGATTACTTTAGACAGAAGGAAAAAAAGTCTTCAAAACGTCACATTTCTACGAGGTTTGGCGAAGGGACGAGTACGCAAAAGGAAACGTTTGCATAGTTAAATTTAACTATGCGACCAAATTGGTATCGAACATTAAAGAAAAGACTTCTAATTAGCGTTTTGACCGTCGGGAGCACTGTGGTCAGTGCTCCCGTTTTATCATTTAGTATCTCAGGTTCAGATATTAGAGCCACAATTGCAGCGGTTGTAATCCGAGATGCTTGGTGAAGCGAGAATGACTTGGTTTGTAGATATGGCAGCGATGTCAGATCGAGTGATTCTCAATCAAGAATCGGCAGCAAAATAGGCAAACCAAGGCATGAAGCCATTGCCCATAAAAAAAGAAAGGAAAAAAATCTTTACCACAGAGTTTAACTTGTCAGCGATATGTATCCATGCATACCCATGTATAAACCAACTGCACTGATCAAGACGCCCGATAAGTAAGGAGCTCGACGTGCAACATCATTCAAACCGCTCCATTTAGATGTCGCTTTTTGCACGCCCACTGCTGCCACAACGCCAACAGCAACCAGAGTCAAGGCTAAGCCAATACTGAATGACACAACTAAAGTCGCACCAAGAGTCATTGCCTTAAGCTGCAAACAGATAAGCAAAACCGTTACCGCAGCAGGGCATGGAATCAAACCGCCCGTTAATCCAAACAGCAGAATTTGCCCATTCGTCACGTCTCGATTCTCAAAGCGTTTTTGAATGTCTAAAGCGTGAGCGCGTTCGTGAGCATCTTGATATTCCTTATCTTCGCTTTCTAAATGAGAACCAGAACGGAAATGTACATCAAAGTCATGGGTATGATCATGGTGCCCGATGATCAAAGTGACAGAAAGTCCATTAGAGACTTCAATGCAAGACGCCGATTCCAAGTATCCATCACGCTCTATAAAGTGATAGATATCAGCAGGTTGATAACCATCACTCGATACCGAAACCTTGATACCTTCAGCAGTTAAAGGTTTACCGCTGAGTGTTCGCAATTGGAAACGGTGATGCTCCCCTTCCTGTGTAATCGAAAGCGAAACATGCCCATGTCCTGTATCCACAACTTGCGTCGTCCAGTCGCGAGCATGATCCTGAGCTTTGTTCCAAGCTCGCTCATCGCTCCATGTCCGCCAAAACATCCATACGCCGGTTGTCACGATAATGACCCCAGAGATAAGTTGCATCCATGGTTCAGCCGCTTCAGCGGTGAATTTCTGGCTAATATACATCCCGCCAACAGCGATTAACCATACAATTATAGTGTGAGAAAGTGTGGCAGCTAAACCCAGCATCACGGCTTGTTTGACCGTTCCTTTCACCGCGACAATGAACGCCGCCATCATCGTTTTAGAGTGCCCAGGTTCTAAACCATGCAAGGCGCCAAGCAAAATGGCACTGGGAATAAAGAACCACCCATTACCTTGTTGTAGTAACGCGACAAAATCCATTGTTGTTCTCTGTTGTTGATTCTAATTTATCGCAAACTATACTCCCCCCTAGTATTAAATACTACCCCCCAGTATAAATTGAGTGCTACATTATCAGTTAGAATAACTCGGCCCGTAACTTAAAGAAGATAAGACATGTCGCATACAACCAGAGATCAAAAGAAGCTCAACACTCGAGTCAGTAAAATACAGGGTCAGGTAAATGGACTTAAAAAAATGCTGGAAGAAGAGCATGAATGCCAAGATGTGTTGCAGCAGATTGCCGCTATTCGGGGAGCAGTAAATGGTTTGATGCGAGAAGTAATTAAAGGTCACTTACTTGAACACGTCGTACTTGAGGAAGACAAAACTCAACGTGAAAAAGATATGGAAGTCGTATTAAAAGTACTGGACTCTTATATAAAGTAACCCTACTTCGCTAGAGTAAAATCACTAGAGTTAAACTCGAATAGAACCTTTATAGGTAATCTCTTACTAAGCGGGAAATAACAATTCCATTTCATATTGATTAAGTTGAAAACGGAACCTATATCGGTTCAATTTAAATAGTTTATTTATAAGAACTAAAACGGCCCAAACATAGGGCCGTTCATATTATTAAAAAACTCTAAACTATCTGATAAAAATACATATTGTGATAGGTTTTTACTTTATGGAAGAGTACAAGTAAACCTTTATACCTCTTGTAATTCGACGTGCTTAGCGCTGTAAGATTTTGTAAATGCAACACACCCCAAAAGTACAGCAAGTGGTAACACAGGATCAAAGATTGAACCATGAGATCCGAAGAATAAGTTAAGAATCATGACTAATGAACCACCAATAGCCCAAGCAATTGTTGTTGGAATAGTCCAAATAATGAGTTGTTTCTTAACCTCAGTCACCCCCATTAATCGATTAACAATATGGAATAGCGAGTCATTAAAGTAGCCAGCAAATAGAGATCCCATCGTAGCTGCCGTCGCTGCGAATAAAAGGTTAACGTCAGGAATATTCACTAAAACTGGGGCAGATATAGAAGCAGCGGTTATCATGGAGACTGTACCAGAGCCCTGAATAATACGAACTAACGTCGCAATAATAAATGGAATCATAACCGCAGAAATAGGAAGCCCTGCAACTTGGTTGGCAATCTCTGCGCCCGCACCCGTTTCACGCAATACGGCACCTAACGCGCCACCAGCTCCTGTTACTAACAAAATGATGCCACAAGTGGAGATTCCTTGTTCCATCTTTTCATTCGCTTCTTCTTTGGTAAGGTTATTACCCAATGTGTAAACCGCTAGTAACGTCGCTATTGATAGTGCAATAGTAGGGCTGCCGATAAAAGCGATAAATTGACCAAATGTTGTTGCAGTCAGCCCTTCGAAACCGAAAGTCCCCTCTAATAAACCCATCACTGATTTCGCAAGTATAAGTAAAATTGGGATAATAATTGGAGCGATAGATTTACTTAAAGATGGTAGGTCTTTCGCTTCTTTACTTGCAATGTACTCTTTGTGATCATTAATCAGTTGCTCACTAGACTTCGAGAAATGTTCGGTTGGAATGAATTCAGGAAACTGCTTTTCTAACCATCTTGCATACCAAACAATACCCATGACACAAGGCGCTGCGATCATCAAACCAAAACCTAACATGCTGGCAAGATCGACACCAAAGATACCAGCAACGCCCAAAGGCCCTGGAGTCGGCGGAATAGCGTGATGCGCTACGACCAAGCCGCCCGCCAGAGCAACCGTAAGCGTTAAAATCGAGCGATTGGACGTTTTTGACAAAGACTTCGCTATTGGATAAAGAATGATAAGCGCGCTATCCACAAAGATTGGGATGCTAACAATATAGCCAGTTACAGCAAGAGCGGCCTCTTCTTTCTTTTTTCCTAACCACTTTATAAAATTATAGGCAATACTTTCTCCTGCTCCAGAAGCCTCTAAAATAGCCCCCATCATAACGCCGAGACCGATGACAATCCCTATACCGCCTAATGTTCCACCAAATCCTTTGCTAACGGTCGCAATCGTGTCGTCAACACTTAACCCACCAATAATACCTGCGATACATGCCGCAATTAACATCGCAATTAACACATGTACTTTTGTACGTAACACAAGAAAAACAAGGACTGATACGGCTACTATTAGTCCAATTACTGAGGTTGGTAACATTAGACAATCTCCATATTGTTAACAGAAATAAATTGTTGTAATACATCCTTGAAATTACTGTCTGCTTTAAATCCAAGCTCCAGTTCTTTAGTACAATCAATTTTTTGTGGCCAACTACTCACAATACGATCAATACCCGCATCATGCTCATAGGTAATATAATTAGAAAGTTGTTTACCCGTTAGAGTGTCCATTGTTTGAATCATCTCAGCTGGTGTAGTTTGAATACCAGGTAAATTAAGCGTTCTATAGGACAGATTATTTAACTGCTCATAAGGCATTAGCCCTGCATATTGAATATTGTCCACCACTCTAGACGGGCTCGATATCCAAAGTTTTAGCGTAGGGTCTACAGGACAATTTGATTCTTGAGCATTCAAAGGCTCACGAATAATTCCGCTTACGAAAGAGCTAGCGGCAAGGTTTGGTTTCCCAGGGCGAATACAAATAGTCGGTAAACGTACGGATACAGCTTTAACAAAGCCTTTACGGGCATAGTCGTTAACCAATAACTCACCTATGGCTTTTTGCGTCCCGTAGGATGACTGAGGATGAAGTGCTGTTATTGGTGTAATCGTTTCCGGAAGATCACCACCAAAGACAGCTAAAGATGAAGCAAACGTAAAACGAATATTAGGGTTTACTTTACGGCAACGCTCAAGCAATAACTGTGTGGTCGTCAGGTTTACAGCTACGCCTAAATCAAAATCTTGCTCAGCATGGCTCGATACAATTGCCGCTAAATGAAAAATGTGTGTCGTTTCGGCAGTAATAACTTGGTCTATATTTTCTCGCTTTGTCATATCCATGACTAAAGAAACGACTCGGTCATCAATGCCCTCTAAGCGCGACTTTTGAATGTCGACAATAGTAATACTTTCAGCTTTGTTTTCTTTTAGTAGTGATTTGGCAAGTAGGGTTCCGAGAAAACCCGCCCCTCCAGTTATGATAATATTCATAGTCACGACCCTTTGTTTTTGTAATTGGTTTCAAGTTATTTATGGATAGAAATTAAAATTGTTATAGGTATGGTTTAACCCAACTAAGGCCCAGCTGCGTGCTATGCCTTGGGTTGTATTCACAACCGATCCAGCCTTGGTAACCAGAGTCATCCAAAACATTGAATAGGTGTGGGTAATTCAGTTCGCCTTCCGATGGTTCGTGCCTTTCAGGCACAGAAGCAATTTGAATATGGCCTGTGTATGGCGCCACATCGCGAATCAACGTACTCAGATCACCGTCCATAATTTGTGCGTGATAGAGATCGAGCTGCAATTTCACGTTTGGACGAGCCACTTGTTTGATGAGTTCCACCGCTTCACGTTGATGTGCAACAAAGTAGTTCGGTACATCGCGATTGTTGAGTGGCTCAATCATCAGCTCAACACCTTGTTCGGCAAACTTATCCGCTGCATAACGAATGTTTGAGATAAAGGTTTCAATATGCTGATCACGAGTGAAGCGTGAATCAACAATGCCAGACATAGCGTGAACCTTTTTACAGTTCAGTGCCTTGGCGTACATCAGCGCAGTCTCGACGCTCGTTTTAAATTCATCCTCACGCCCCGGAATAGCTGCAAAACCTCGTTCACCTGCATCCCAATCACCTGGAGGCATGTTGAATAACGCTTGCTCAAAACCAAACTGCTGTATCTTGCTTGCTAGTTCTTGCGCTTCGAATGCGTATGGAAAAAGGTATTCCACCGCTTTGAAGCCCGCTTGGTGTGCTTTTTCGAAACGATCTAGAAAAGGAACTTCTGTGAATAACATTGTCAGATTTGCCGCGAATTTAGCCATTACTTACCTCTCCCTTTTAGGTCTTGAATCTCAGTATCCGTTAAGTAGCGGATGTTGCTATCTTTAAGAATGAACGCTAGCTTCGCTGTCTCTTCTAGCTCTTCTGCGTTATCCACTGCATCTTCAAAGTCCGTACCCGTGATCACTGGACCATGGTTCGCCAGGAGGAAAGCTCGGTAGTCACTAGCCCGCTGCGCAAGTTCTTCAGCAATCTGAGGGTCGCCCGGGCGCAGGTACGGAATCACTGGCAGTTCGCCAATGCGCATTACAAAGTAAGGTGTAAAAGCTTTGATGGCATTCTCGCGATCTAGACCTTCAAGACAAGAAAGCGCCGTCAAGTAAGTAGAATGCAGATGCACAATCGCATTACACTTTGAGTTATTTCGATAAATCGCCAGATGAAAAGCCACTTCTTTTGATGGCTTTTCACCAGAGATATGGTTGCCATCAATATCCACAACCGAAAGCTCTTCAGCAATCAAGCGGCCGAACGAAGAACCAGTTGGCGTTGCCAGAAAGTGTCCATTAGGCAGTTTTAGAGAAAGGTTGCCAGCGCCGCCAGTCGCATAGCCACGTTCAAACATAGAGCGCGCCATAGTGACCATTTGCTCTCGCAGTTGTTGTTCTGTCATCAATTCTTTATTCATCACAACCTCACCTATTCAAAAAACGACTGTGCTTTGGCAAAGAAGTGTTCATCGCCGAAGTTGCCCGATTTCAGAGCCAAAGAAAGCTCGCCTTCAAGTGACTTCACCCAAGGTACACCTGGTGCGATTTGAGGACCGATATGAAAACCTTTTACGGCTAGGCTTTGGGTTACAACCCCTGAGGTTTCCCCACCCGCAACGATGAAATTTTTCACACCGTGCTGCTGAAGTTTGATTGCAAGTTGGCTAAAGAATTGTTCAACCGCGTGGCTTGAAGCATGCGCGCCAAACTCTTGTTGAATCGCTTTTAACGCCGCTGCATCTGCGGTTGCGTAAACCAGTGGTGCGAACTCGCTTTCGATGTTGGTCATGACCCAATCAAACACTTGATTTGAGTAGTCTTCTTCCGTCAGACACGCCTTCACATCAATAGCAAAGTGTGGCGCTTTTTCTTTGTAAACAGCGACCTGTTGGTTGGTCATGACAGAACAAGATCCAGATAACACAACGGTTGGTGCTTTTTTAGGGTTCCCCTCTTGCTTCGCATCACTTTGATCTTCAAGGCTCTCTATCCAGTTCTTAGCAATACCCGCAGCCAAACCAGAACCACCAGTTACCAGTTTTAGAGACTTCGCCGCTTGGCCAAGTGTGACAAGATGCTCTGCATTGAATGCATCAACCACTGCGTAGCGGTTGCCTTGTACTTTTAGCTCTTCAAAGCGCTCAATTACCGCTTTTGGACCTTGTTCAATTATTTGGAAGTTCACCAGGCCAGATTTGCCTTGAGATTGAGCATCCATCATACGAACTAGGCTTGAATCAGTCATTGGTGTCACAGGGTGATTACGCATACCTGAGTCGCTTAGCAAGTCTTGGAATACAAATAGATGGCCGTTGAAAACTGTGCGACCATTCACTGGTAATGATGGGCAGACAATGGTGAACGCTTCACCTAGCTCTGCAAGCAGTGCATCCGTTACAGGACCAATGTTACCTTCTGCTGTGCTGTCAAACGTTGAGCAGTACTTGAAGTAAAACTGCTGACAGCCATTTGCTTGCAGCCACTTAAGCGCCGCTACTGAATCCTCGATTGCCTCATCTACAGGACAAGAGCGAGATTTAAGACTGATCACGACCGCATCTGCGTTTACATCAATCTCTTCTTTTGGAATACCGTTAAGCTGAACTGTGCGCATGCCGTTTTCTACAAGAAAACCTGCGATGTCTGTTGCGCCAGTAAAGTCGTCTGCGATAACGCCTAATAACATCATTTTTTCTCCGTTTTACGTGCGCTTATTTCTGTTTGTTTTCTACACCTGGAAGCTCAATACCATCAAAAATCTTGATAACGGCACTGTCGTCCTCCTGGCCAAAACCAGCATTGCTTGCACTCAAAAACATGTTTAGTGCTGTGCTTGATAGAGGAAGTGGAAATTTGAGATCTTTTGCTGTGTCCGATACGAGGTTTAAATCTTTCACAAAGATGTCGACCATAGATTTAGGGGAGTAATCACCATCAACCACATGCTTCATGCGGTTCTCAAACATCCAAGAGTTACCCGCTGCATTCGTCACCACGTCGTACATCAGGTCAAGAGGAATGTTTGCACGTGCCGCTAATGCCATTGCTTCAGCACCAGCTGCGATATGAACACCTGCTAGCAATTGGTGGATAATCTTCACAGTTGCGCCTAGGCCAATCGCTTCACCGATGTTGTAGACTTTAGCTGCCGTTGCGTTGAGTACTGGTTCAAGTGCATCAAATGTGCTTTGCGCTCCCGACGCCATAATAGTCATCTCACCTAATTCGGCTTTTGCAGCACCACCAGATACCGGTGCATCAAGCATCACAAGATTGTGTTCTGCCAATTTCGCTTCAATTTGTTTTGCGTCTTCTGCTGAGATGGTTGCTGAAACCATTACTGGCGTATTCGGCTTAAGCGCTGTAGCAAGACCGGTTTTGAACAAGACCGTGTTAACTTGAGCTGCGTTCACAACAAGAACTAGAACCGAATCAAGCTTATCTGCAAACTCAACTGCATTTGTAGAAACAGCTTTTGCACCGAATGAACCTAACTCTTCAAGCGCTTGAGAATTTAAATCGAAACCATAGACATCTAGGCCTGCACGCACACATGACTTTGCGGCGCCCATTCCCATAGAGCCTAAACCGATAACACCTACAGATTGAACTTCACTCTTAAAAACAATGCCTTCTGGTCTATTAAACTTTGTTAATTCTTGTTTGGTTGATGTGATTATATGTGAAGATTAATACTAAGACCTCGCTTTGAATCACATTTTTTTCACACAAATTAACAATGTCGTGATATATACCTCTTTATGGGCAGAGATATTCCGAGCAGTTAACACAAGCGAAGGCTGTTCTTACAACGTTGAGAACATAATTCACAGATATTCACAACAAATGAAAAGATTGGTAGGATACTGAAAAACAAGAATATAGAAGTGAAACTATGATCCCAGCAGAACGTCAAAGAACCATATTATCCCTGTTATCACATCAAGAAGTGTTAAGCATTTCAGATTTAACCGACCACCTTGGCGTATCACATATGACCATTCGTCGTGATATCGTGAAGCTTGAATCATCAGGTAAAGTCGTTTCTGTTTCTGGTGGAGTGCAACTCGCTCAAGCTCTACATTCCGAACTTTCCCATGATGCGAAGGTCGAGCAACAAGCGGATGAAAAAATTCAAATTGGTAAGCTGGCGGCTACGTTAATTGGTCAAGACGCTACGATTTACTTGGATGCGGGAACAACCTCTCTAGAAATCGCCCATCAAATAGCAAATCGTAATGATCTTTTAGTGATCACCAATGACTTCTCTATTGCTGCTTTCCTTATGACGCACAGTGAATGTGAGCTTTACCACACTGGGGGAAAAATTGACCGCGAGAACCAATCCACCATTGGAGGAAAAGTCGCAGAGTTCTTGAATGGGCTAAATATTGATATCGCCTTTATTTCGACTTCATCTTGGAGCTTGAAAGGCTTATCAACACCTAATGAAAATAAAGTTCTCGTTAAAAAAGCAATCATCAAGGCGGCACAAACCAATTATCTGATCTCAGACTCAACTAAATACGGTCAGATAGCGAGCTTTCATGCATTAGACATCGAGCAATTGGACGGAATTATTACCGATCGAAACCTATCCGAAGTGGTCACTCAAGAATTAACGGATAAAGGATTACGTGTGTATAAAGAGTAACACTACCTAAACATCTGAGTTCGCGTAACTTTTATACTCGTTAATTTATAGGTGCTTCCAATATACATAGACCGTGCTGTGTACTTTCTGGCAGAAAACACATCCTTTTGTTTTCTAAATTACCAAATTACTGATTACATCTGGATATGGAAGCTCACTTCGCTTTATCGCTGCTCGTCACTTGTCATCAAAAATCAAATTCACCGCAATTGCCATCAAAACTAAGCCTGAGATTGGCAGCAAGACACCTAATGGTGAGCGCTCTATGTAAGGCAAGTTTTCCGCAATCAATAAGCCCCACTCAGGTTCTGGCGGCTTAACGCCAAGTCCGATAAAACTCAGAGACGTCAGGCTGAGCGTAATGTATGGCAAACGCAGAAACGCGTGACGAATCAATGGCGGCAGCACATAAGGTAACAAGTAGTAACGGAGTACTCGCCACTGACTGGTTCCCCAAATGGGCGCAAGATGCGTGTAAGGCTGCGCTTTGGCTTCCATCAACAAGCTCGCACAGTGCGCCGCTAATGGTGCCCATGACACCATAACAATCGCAATCAAAGCGCTGTTTGGGTTCATCCCCGTTAGACCAGCAATCAGCAGACCCGCCACAATGTATGGCACACCTTTGGTGATCTCAATTAAGCCTTGGCTATAACGAGTCACGAAGCCGAGCAGCAAACCAATCACCAAACTTAGGAAGGTTGCGATGATGCCCATTTTGATTGTCGACATCATACCGCCGCCAACACGAGCAAGCAGATCTCGACCAACCGCATCGGCACCAAACGGGGCAGCTAAGCTTGGCGATTCAAGGCGGGTAAATTGGATAGTGTAAGGATCGCGCATTAAGGCCCATCCCGCACAACCAATCAGCAAGGCAAAGATTGTCGCACTGACAACACGTTTGGTGGTGCTTTGGGTAAAACGAAACGTGCTGTGACTGCTGATCAACTTGCCACTCGTGACACTGTGCCCGAGTAACCAGCGTTGCAATAAGATGCTCGCACTGCTGATCAACATCGATAACACCAGCAACACTAACAAACCACCTTGCAGCATCGGCAGATCTTGTGACTTCGCCGCGCCTAAGATCAATCGTCCGATACCCGGAATGGAAAACACTTGCTCCACAGCAACCGCACCGCCGGTTAAACCAATCACCGTCATTGCGATTTGAGGAATCAAGTTACTAACGGCACGCCACAAGGCAAAGCGTAAGATTTGAAACTTACTGACGTTTGCCGATAGCCAAGTGATCACCCAAGGCTCATCTAATACTCGCTTGAGGCTGTCATTGAGCAAGCGCCCGAACAAACCAGCAGCAGGCAATGCCATTGCCAAGCTGGGTAGCCAGAGGTTTTGCACGCCTTGCCAACCATAAGGTGGGAACCAACCTAACCAAATGGAAAATACCATGATCAGCAATGAAGCAATCACGTATTCCGGCAATGAGACCAACATCGAACTGAGCGTGTCATGATGCTTGTCTAAACGATTCTGTTGCCAACGACGCACGGTGTAAAGCACGCTCGCCATGCACATTACAAATGCCATACCTAACGCTGTAAGCATCAGTAATAGTGACGTTTTTGCGGTTTGTTGAACGCTCTCCATGACGGACGCCCCGCTCACCCAAGAGACACCTAAGTCACCTTGCATGGCAAGCGTCAACCAATCCCACAGTCGCTCAGCAGCGCTGCGGTCAAGTTGAAGATCTTCTCGAATTGCTTGCAGAGCTTCTGCCGTCAGCAATTGTTGAGCACCCGCACGAGCACGGAGGATTGATTGGCTTGGGTCGATACCGGCAATATCCGGCATCAAACCCACCAGCACAACCACTACCCCGAGTGACAGGAAGCGCGACAAAAAACGCGTAAACCATTCAGGCATACAAGCGCTCCAACGAGAACGCATGTTGGCAACAGACGACATCGAGTTAGTTCACCTCAGTAAACTGGTCGATCAGGCGACGCTCACGTGGGTCACGTTGTGCATTCTTCACACGATCACTCTCACCTTGGATTACACGCTCGTGAAGCAGTGGAATCACAGCGTATTGTTCAAGGATTTTGCTTTCTGCTTCGATGATCGCTTGTTGGCGTTTCTCACCCAATGGCTGACGATCAGCGTGTTTCAATGCAGCATCTACTTCTTCAGAGCAGAACTGACCCAGGTTGTAAGAACCTTTACAGCTAAAGTCACTTTGCATGTACGCCACTGGGTCACCAGAATCCAGCACTGTTGCACGTGACAACAAGAACGCATCGAACTTACCTGCTAGTGCATCGTTTTCGATTTGTGCGTATTCACGAACGTCTAGCTCAACCACAAAGCCAGCCGCTTCAAGTTGTTGCTTTAGTAGCACCGCCACTTCTGGCAACTCTGCACGGTCGGTAAACGTACCAATGGTGATCTTCTCACCATTCGCGTGGCGCATTTCCATGGTTTCCATACGAGGGTTCGCATCACGAATTGGTTGAGCCCATGCCAATGCTGGACCTAACAGACCTTTCGCTGAATCGGCGTGGTTCTCGTAAACCGTTTTGATGATTTGCTCACGGTTAACCGCTTGAGCTGCTGCTTTACGCAAACCGAACTGGCTAAACACATCTGATTTGTTGTTTAGGTAAAGCGTGTTGGTACGTGGCATTGCAACTTCGTGCAGCTGTGAAGATTCCATCATCGCGATTTGCGAAACAGGAACCGCTTCAACGACATCCGCCTCACCGGTACGTAGTGCCGCAGCACGAGCAAAACCGTTTGGTACGTATTCAGCAAAAATGCGGTCTACTTTTGCTTTTTCACCCCAGTAACCGTCAAAACGCTTCAGTTTTGCGCTGGTTGTCCCGTTGATTTCTGTCAGAACGAATGGACCCGTACCCGCATTGATTGGAACAACACGACCGTTTTCTTGATATGCAGCACCAGAAAGGATCGCTAACTGTGGGCTAGATAGACGGCTTGGCAACAATGGATCGTTAAAGGTCGTTTTGATTTCAACAGTGAAGTCGTCCAATGCGCGAACTTGCCATTCGATACCATCCAAAATACGTGGCTTTGGTGCGGCATCTAATGCTTTTTGTAGAGAGTTCACGACCGCGTTTGCATCAAGCTCAGAACCATCGTGGAATTTCACGCCCTTACGTACCGTAAATTGCCACGTCATCGGGTCAACTTGTTCCCACTCTGTTGCCAGCATAGGCTCTGCTACCGACTGATCGTTTAGGTTTACTAGCGTCTCTGCTGTGCTCCAACGTGACAGTTTGAACGCGTCATCTGAAAGTGGCGACAAACCTGTGCGTGGTGGTTGCATCATGGCGACGCGAATTTCCGTTGCTTGCGGTGCAGCTGCTTTTTCCGCATCTGGCTTGCTTTCGCCAGAGTCAAAACAACCCGTCAGCAGTGCGCTTAAAGCCAGCGACAAAGCTAACTTGGGAGTACTAAGGTGCATAAGAAACCTCTCCAATGTTTTTTGTGAATTCATTACTTTTGTGTTGAGCGCTCATCAAGGCTCTCGTGATCAAGTGCGATGGGTTATTTGTCACGTTTTGTGCCGTGCCGTGCTCGACAACACGTCCTTTGTCTAACACCAGGATTTCATCGCATAGGGTTTGTGCCGCATCGAGGTCATGCGTCACCAAAATCAGGCGCATCTGACGACTCTTTTGAATGCCTGCCAACAAGTCGAGAGTCTGTTTACGACTGACGGGGTCTAAGCTGCTGGTTGGCTCATCGGCAACCAATACACAAGGCTCAACAATCAAAGCTCTGGCGATAGCTACACGTTGGGCTTGCCCAACTGATAATTGCTGCGGGTTACGATCCAGCAATGTGAGATCCAAACCGACATCCGCCAAGACCTTTTCCACCTTCTCGTTGAGCTCTTGCATCAAACCAATGTTGCTTAGCGGCTCCAGTAAGATCTGGCGAACGGTGTAATAAGGATTCAAGCTCGATTGCGGCTCTTGCGGAATCAGTTGAATGTGCTGACACAACTCTTGGCGCTGCTTAGCCGAGCTACGCGATAGCGGATAGCCACACACATACACTTCACCAGATGTGGGTTTACGAAGACCAAACAGAAGTTCAATCAAGGTCGATTTACCCGCACCAGAAGGACCAACAATCGCAATGTTCTTTGTGTCGATGGCAAGATCCAATTGTTCGAGCGCTTTAAACGGTTTGCCCCCTAACCAACTTGGTTTGGAGTAATAGTGAACACTGGCTTGCTCAAAGCGAACTTCCGCCGATTTAGGCTGCGTGTGCCCGCTCAAGTTGTGCTTAGTCAAAATAGGCTCCAGAGATGAGGTTAAGGCAGCAGTTGCGCAAGTTGTTGGCAGAAAGGATGCGAACTTTGCTGAATGGCTTGCCATGGTGCGCCATAAGCCACCATGGTGTTGTCCGCAATCACCAAGACTTTGTCACACGCCAAAGCCGCAGATAGATCGTGCGTGATCAACAAACCACTGATGTTGCGTTGCTGAACACTACTGCGAAACAACTCAAGGATCTCCGCTTCGGTGATTGGATCGAGCGCACTGGTGGGCTCATCCGCGATGATCAAGTTGGCACTACCAAGCAACGCGATCGCAATACAAATACGCTGACGTTGACCACCAGATAGCTGGCTTGGATGCTGCGCTAATGCTGCTTTTGGATCCGCAAATCCAAGTTGAGATAACAAGGTCGTCACCGTGTCTCGGTTTGCTGAAGACAAACGCGTTTTGTTGCCCGTCAATGCCAAACACAGTTGTTGTTCGACAGAGGCCAATGGATTCAGCGCTTTAAGTGCATCTTGGAAAATGACCGCAGGACGCTGCGATTGACTCCGTTGCAGCATGGCAGTTTGTGCGACTTCACTGCTGTTAAGCTGGATACTTCCGTCTACCCAAATATCAGACGGCAAAAAACCTGCGACGGCTTTCGACAACATGGATTTACCAATGCCGGAAGGTCCCATAATGGCAAGAACTTCACCTTGAAACAGCTCAAAAGAAATGTCTTTGAAGAGTGTGCGCTCTGAGTCTGTAAGGCTGAGATTATTAACGGAGAGTATTGGTTGAGAAATCACGGCATAAACTAAATGTAATAATATAACATCACAAATAATATCATGCGGGTTAAAGCAAGGAAACCAGTCGGAAAGGTTATTTCATCACCTTTTTCAGATTTATCAACAAGGGCAGATGGCTCCACCCTTGTTATAAGAACATCTAAATTAGGTCGTTTGTGACAGTGTGAATTAAAGACACTTTTGTTTAACTTGACCGAGGTATCGAAACAAGAAGACAAAGCGCCCAACGTAGAACAAAGTGAATGCCAGCCATAAACCGTGGTTGCCCCAATATTGCACCGCAATCAATTGAGTCACTAAGAACAACACCATGGTTAGAAAGGTAGAGTTACGCACTGGTCGCGTCGTCCCTGTACCGGTAAAGATGCCGTAAAACGTAAGACCAAAACCAGCAACCAACGGGAATGCCAATAACCAAGGGCTCATGTCTAGATACAGTTCAACAAGATTTGGCAAGGTGGTAAACAACATCACCACTTGGTGTTTGAACAGCACTAACAGCAAGGTCAAGACAACAACGAACGCCGCGGTCCATTGCGTGTTTAGCTTAATCACGTTATCAAGCAATGTCGGATTCTTCTGCCCTACCGCTTTACCTGCAAAGACGCTCGACGCGTTCGCTACACCGTCGAACATGTAGCTGACGATAAAGGTCACTTGCATCATGATTGCGTTCGCAGCAAGCACATCAGAACCAAGCTGAGAGCCTACACGCGCCATCATGTTGAAGAACACCAATAGACACACAGTACGAAGCAGCAGATCCATATTGGAAGACGCAATGACTTTGAGATCTTTACGCGTCATTTTTGCGGTCTGAATGTGATCAAACAGCGGGAAGCGACAGGTTTTCAACACCAGCACCGCACCAATAACAAACGTCGAGATTTGCGCGATAAGTGTCGCCACCGCAACACCAGCAATGCCCATATCGAAGTACAACACAAAGACGATATCCAGCACGATGTTCAGCACGTTACCAAACACTTGCGTGAACAAGGTTTCTTTGGCTTTCGCCTGCCCCATCAGCCAACCAATCACGGTGTAGTTCAGCAGTACAAACGGTGCACCAAAGATCATGATATCGAAGTAAATCTTCGCGTTTTCGGCCACGACTGCATCAGGGGAGATAATCAGCTCTGCCCCCATCCAAATCACGGACTGCAACGCAATGAAAATCAAGCCAAGGCAAAGCGAAAGTACGAAAGGACGAAATAAGCTGCTCGCTTGATCTTCTGGGCTATTTTTACCTAATGCGATTGCACTTTGCCCCGTAGTACTTACGCGGAAAAAGCCAAACAACCAATACAAGGTGTTCATGATGACGGTGCCGATCGCCACACCACCAATCATCTCAGCCACACCGAGTTTACCGATCACCGCGGTGTCCACCGCCCCCAACAATGGTTGGGTAACAGTAGAAACAATGAAAGGAAATGCGATTTTAAAATAGTCTTTATGAGTCAGGGACATCTTAAATTATGAACGGGGTTAATTTTTATAAGGTCGCTATCATATGCGAATGGCGCCCGAACATGAACCAAAGTTCGCCAGCAAGGAATAGCATTGATAATTGATACAACCAGCCAACGTATTCTCATACCAAAGCTTGAAATAGGATAACGACTTATGAGAAAAGCCAAGTTAACTGCATATAAATGAGTTTCTAGTTTGGAAAGATTAGCGTTTGGTTGAGCATGGCAGATCAGAATGTATCTGCCATGTCATAACGGTAGTGATTGGTGAAAAGAGACCGTACAGATGATATTTAATGCTTGTGGGTTTCATCTGACAATGTTTAGGTCGATACCAAGCCTTATGTTCTGTAAAGCACCTTTACAACATGCCAACCGAACTTGGTTTTAACTAGATGCGGCGTTAACACTTCGCCAGAAAAGCACACTTTGTCGAATTGAGGTACCATTTGACCACGGCGGAATTCACCAAGGTCACCACCGCGTTTGCCTGACGGGCAAGTTGAATACTTCTTCGCTAATGTCTGAAACTTTGCGCCTTTTTTCAGTTGCTTGATTATGTCTTCCGCTTGCTCTTTGTGCTTCACAAGAATATGTAATGCGGCTGCTGTATTTGCCATTGATCTATCTCTCACTATTCTGGTCGCGCAAGTGTACCCAATCCTTTTTAACAGACCAAACATTTCTTAATAGTAGCTCAGTGGCAAAGGCCAAAATGCACGTGGAATATAAAATCGTCTATATAATGAGTTTAAAATACAAACAAGTTTTGCTCAGTTAATCACTATTCTCTAAAAGATTGCCTAAAAAGCTCACATTTGTCTCTCCGATGGTTGAAGCCTTCGTCTGATAAGATTAGATTAGACACAATTCGGTGGTATTTATAAGGTTATTTTCATGGCAAAAGTCGTTAGCAAAGCGAATCAGTCTCAGGGCATGTTGATGTTTAAGCTCACCCTGCAACAGAGTTTCGCTATCGGTACGCTAAAAGTCCGTGAAATCGTCCCATACATGCCAACGACGAAGATCCCTTACTCGCATCATCATGTCATTGGAACCGTTACGATACGTAACTTAACAGTACCAGTGATCGATATGTCAGCGGCTGTTGGCTTTCGTCCTATAAGTGAAGAAGAATATAAAAGCTGCTACTTGATCGTGACAGATTGCTTGCGAACCGTGGTAGCTTTTATGGTTCGTAGTATAGAGAAGATCATTGAGTGCGATTGGAAAGCTATTGAAACGCCACCTCCGAGCGCTGGAAAAAATATTTTCGTGACTGGAATTACTCGCTACGAGGATAAAACTGTTCAAATGCTGGATGTGGAACTGCTACTTTCCAAAATTTATCCGCAGTACGAGAATTCAAAGATCCCAATGCTGACAGATATTGAGCGAGAACGCCTAAAAGCACTCAGTATTCTATTGGTGGATGACTCTTCCATCGCTCGTAAACAGCTGTGTGACGCACTCGATAGCATCAATATTGGGTATCAAATCTGTAAAAATGGTTTAGATGCATTGGAACTGATGAAAAGTGACGCTGCGGCTCATCGCCCAATTGATATTCTGGTCAGCGATATTGAAATGCCCGGATTAGACGGTTATGAGTTAGCATTTGAAGTTCAGAATAATTCCTCTCTGAACCATTCATACCGCATTTTACACACATCGTTATCGAGCGAAATCTGTGTAGACAGAGCTCACCAAGTTGGCGCGCATGAGGCACTTGAGAAATTCAATGCAGGAGAACTAATCGAAGCGATGCTTCGAGGAGCAAAAGAGCTAGAAGCCAAAGCTATGACTTCTTAACTCTTATTGGGCGACTTGATTTGAGAATATAATGCAGTGCTTGTCCTATCCCTGATGCTCACATCCGCTAATTTCTCAGCTCACTTCTTTGGCATCGCGTAACTACGAGAAACGAATTCCGTCTCTTTGACTTGATGAGTATGATTAATATAAGAAGCTAGGCTGTAAAGTACATTCGCTAATAAGTTCGCGTAACGAAACAAAATAGGTGCGGGCTGCTTCTTACCTGTATGTTCAACGGCAACTAATGCTCGTACCGTTTTTTTAGCTTGGCAACGGCACAAATGCAATTGACTGGCTGCCGAGTGCCCTCCGGGTAGAACAAAGCCTTTGAAGCCGCCATCAATACGTTGCTTGAGCAAAGCATAATCGGCCTTTAACTCTTCAACTTCCGTCTCTGTAATCGCTAATTTTCCGCGAACCGAACCATTTAGATGATAAACATTAGGCTGCATTCTTGTCAGTATATCGCGGCTAAACTCGTCCAACTCCATAGCGAGAACAAGGCCAATACGACTACAAAGTTCATCTGCTGTAATTTCAAAGTCACAAACCGGACTGTCCTCGTAAATAAACGGATAGCAAATCTCGCTCAATTCCTTGCTTACAGGTTTCATGCTTTTGTTCCAATATAAAAAAGGGAGTCAGTATAACCTAACTCCCTTTAAACGTTCATTATGCCAAATGATCGACATTCATATGATCGGTTTACAATCAGGCACTTTCGACTTTCTTGTGACCTTCTTGAAGGTGAACAAAATCGACTAAATCATCACCAGACACTTGATACGCCTGACCAAAACCTTTAACAAATAGCCCCGATTCTGGCTTTAAGTTGAACAAAACGAAATCCTCTAGCTGGCTTAGACCATCAATAATCTCACCAAAACGCTCTTTCATTTGTCCAACAACTTGTTGCCACATCTCTGTGTCTCGCTCAACTACATTTGCTACCGCATCAAAAGTTAAGCGCTTACGAGCAAACAACTGCTTTGAAGACTCTTCATCTTCGATCATCATCAATGAAACATTTGGATTTTCTAAAAGGTTACGGGCATGACGAGCGATTTTAGAAATGAGAACGAAATAACCTTCCTGGTTTTGAACATAAGGCGCGTAGCTTACATTCGGGCGACCTTCTGCATCGACAGTTGCAAGCTGAAGTGTACGGCGCTCCTGACGAAACTCTTTGATCTCTGGCCCTAAACGACCTTGCAAACGCTCTTGTTTAACTTGTTGATCCATATTGATACCTGACTTTACTAATTAGTATTCGAGTTAAGCCTCGATTATGTTTGTGATTACTTTTTTAATTCGGCTTGTAGGGCGCGAAATGCGGTGACTTGATCTTCAATCAACTCGCGCTTTTCGTTACGGCCTAAATAAACCTTGAAAATATTGCTTCCGCACTCTGAGAAAAAACCAAAATAGTGACTCTCTCTACCCATAAACGGTTTACTGACTAATGCGACATTTTTAACGTTATCTAATTTAAGGTGGCCGTGCAGTTCACCTTCTCTACCCATTAAATTGTAATAGCCACGCGCCACTTTTCCTTTTGGAAACGGCGCTTTAACTTCAAAGATAGAACCAAAAGAGTGGACGATGGTCGTCACCGGGCCAAAACCAACCAAACTTTCTAAGATGCTTTGCGCTTGCTCTCCTGGTGCAATAGCCACCATTTCCTGAGGTAGAGCCGCAACAACCTCAAACTCGGAAATGCCAAGACGCTCTGCCATCGCAGCTGGCAATAATTGTGGTTCTTGCTCTAGTAATACTTCAACTTGTTGCTTGATTGATTCCATTGTGTCTTCCGTTTTTGTTCAATTTGTTTTCATTAATTATTGGATGCTTTCGGTACGGTTTCGTTCATCTCTGACGTGAGTACCTGAATACAACTTTGAGCCAATGACACAGCCCAGAAGCTGCCTGCAAGAGTAAGGACTGCGCTACGTTCATGTAGTTGTACTAAGCCTTTCGCTTGCCACACTTTAAATAGAGGCAATAAAAACCCGAACGCGTCCTCTCCCATAAATGATGGAAGTTGATTTGCTTGAACAATGCCACGGTCAAACGCAGATTTGAGTGCAGAAAAAAGTGGTTCTAGAGGGCTTTGCTTCATCATCATCGCGATGGTGCTTTGACCTTCTTTGACCGCTTTAATATAGGTCTCTAGTGTGCGGTGTTGCATCATCCCGTAGCCACCGATATTACCTCCAGCACCACAGCCAATTGGCAATACCTCTGCATAAGTCTTGGCTAAACTATTGTATAAACTACGCTCGCGGTTATCGATTGCCCAATGGTTCACACTCAGTTGCTTCATATGGTGTTTGGCCATAAAGTTCACACCGAGCTCATACATTCCCGCTTTTTCTGGTGTGGTCGCAGGTGGCGGGATTTTTCCCTTTTCTACGAGGTTGAGCATGGGAGCTGACCCGCCAACCACTAACTGATACAAATCCAGTCCGTGTGCGCCAGTCGAGAGGAAATCATTTAAATCTTGCTCTAACACTTCTTTGGTTTGATAAGGTAAGCCATAGAGTAAATCGATAATGACCGGAATTTTGTCTTCTTTGGCGATCTCGCTCACTCGTTTGAGGACATCTTCCCTATCATCTAAACGTTTTGCGCTGCGGCGCACTTGTGTATTAAAACTTTGCACACCAAAAGAGAAACGATTAAACCCACCCTCTAAAGCGCCTTGATACAACTCATCAGAAAAACGATTGATGCGACCTTCTAAGGTGATTTCGCAGTCTGCAGCCAAAGGAAAGTGGTCTCGGATAGCCTGGCCTAACACACGAACCTGTACTGGAGATAGATCCGTTGGCGTTCCGCCCCCGATATATACGGCGTGAAAAATACCATTTTGTGTCCAAGGTAATGCCGCTTTCTCTCTAAGCTCCTGCATTAATGTTTCAAAGTACTCATCAACCAGTGTGCGACTTGCAGCATTTTGAAAGAAATTACAAAAAGTGCAACGAACGCGACAAAACGGAACATGAATATAAAGACAGCGTTTATTGGTCGCTTTAATTGAGTTAGCCGTAATACTCGAAAAAATCGCCTGTTGTTGAGACGAGGGCACAGGTACGCTCGCTCCCCCGGCATGTGCAGAATGCTTCTTAACAAAAGCAAATCGCAATGGATCAGGACTATCACTGCCCAACACTGATTCATCAAGCTTATCGATATCGACGCTCATATATACTCGCTTAACTCCCATCATGTAAGGGATGGAAGCTGATCTTGAAAATTCTGCAAGAATCATAATTTGAGCGTAATGATAATGCAATTGATAATTGATCTTATTTCCATTGTAAGTAATAATCTGCCCAAGTTTTCATAGTTTCCCGAGATATTCCGTGAACGTACAAAGATATGTCATTGCAGGAGGTGCTTCCCTTGCCATCCATGCCGCACTTCTTTTTGTTTCTCAAGAGACAAAGGTGTTCGCGATGCCGGCTGGAAACCCAGCAAGTTCGGTAAGTCTAAATCTTGTGTCTGCTCCTCCAGCTGTCGAAAAATCTACACCAGAAAATGTAGCACCACCAAAAGAGCAGCAGCCTCAAGACCAACCTGAACCAGAAAAGAAGATTGTAAAAAAACAGGTCGTCAAGAAAGACGCTGTTAAGAAGAAGGTAGTAGAGAAAAAACCTGAACCGGTTAAACAATCTAAACCTAAAGCGGTCGAGCCCACCAAAACCGTAACAAAGCAAAAGGTTCAGCCCGAAGCGAAACCAAAGAAAAAAACGGAACCGGTGAAGAAAGAGACGGTAGCTCAACAATCCGCACCTGCGAGCCAATCCAAAGGGGCAACGTCTCAGCCTGTCTTGGTCGACAAACCAACGTTTGTGAGTCAACCAACACAACCCCGTTACCCAAGGTCTGCACAAAGACGCGGTATTGAAGGTGTAGCCTTGTATGAGATATGGCTAGATGAGAATGGTAACCAGATTAAACAGGTTTTGATTGAGTCTTCCGGCACAGAGTCGCTAGATGCCTCAGCACTTCGTGCGATCAAACAGTGGCAATTTACACCACATATTTCAGGTGGGCTAAAAGTCGCTCACCGAGTACAAGTACCTGTTCGTTTTAAGTTGGATGGATAATGGAACAACTACAAGAATTACAAACTCAATTTGGGCTGATGACATGGCCTTTGATCATTTGCTCAGCTCTAACCGTGATGATCATCGCCGAGCGATTATTCCATGTGTTAATTAGCCTTGGTGTAGGAAAGCGAGCCATTCGCCAAAAGCTCACAGGATTAGACCGAACAAATGGGAGCGAGCTTGAAGCACTTGCTGAAGAGTTGTCGAATAAGCGGCCGCTTCTGTACCGTGGTGTTGCGATGTTGCTTGCTCATCATTCTTTCTCGAAATCTTTAAGAGAAGATGCCGCAGGTATTTGGCTGCAAGAAAAACGCCATCAGCTGCATTCCGGCCTTCGTTTGCTGACGCTGATTGGTGTCATCAGTCCTTTAATTGGCTTGCTTGGTACGGTACTTGGCTTAATTGACATGTTTAAAGGCATCGCGGTTTCAACGGGGAATATCACTCCGAATGATTTGGCTGACGGCCTAGGTCTTGCTATGCGCACCACTGCCGCGGGTCTCATTATCGCACTTCCTGCCATTTCAGGAGCGCAGATCATTGGTTTGTGGGCGGATCGTGTAATCGCCAAGCTTGAGCACACTTTAAACTACGTCAACTTATGGCTTGAAGGTATCTCGTTACAGCATGTCTCGCCAGACCACTCAAAAGTAACACTTCGCTCTTCTGAGAAGATTGAGGCTGCAACTCAATGATTAAAACACCACAAGAAAATAGTCGTAACGGTTTAACCCCCGATTTAACACCGCTGTTAGACATTATTTTTATCGTCATGGTTTTCCTGATGTTAACCGCAGCGGTCAAACTCGATTCATTAGACGTCAATTTACCGAGCACAGAATCTCAGGCTGTTGCAGATGTCGATAAGCAATCCATCACGGTAAATATTCTTAAAGACGAGCCTTACTGGGCTATTAACGGCAAGACATACATCGATTGGGACAACTTTACCCTCGCGCTGTTAGAAGAGAGTAAATCAAGCGATAAACCAATTGTAATTGGAGCAGAAAAAACCGCGAATATTCAGTCGCTAGTACAACTTCTCGGCTTTTTACAAGAAAACGGAATTCAAGCTACTCAGTTACTCACTGAAGAGCCATCATAAAAATAAGTAAGATAGAGATCCTTTCAAAATGAAGAACACACGCATCACTATTCATGCTGTTGTCACGGCAGCTATTTCCCTACTTGCGAGTAGTCAACTTTTTGCCAATGAAACGCCATCCTCAGAGCGCGTTGTTAGCGCAGGCAGCGCCGTCACTGAACTCTTGCTTGAACTCGACGCTAAAGATAGCTTGGTTGCTATCGACGTCACCAGTCAATTACCAAAAGGAATGGAACTGCCTAAAGTGGGCTACCATCGTCGTCTTTCAGCGGAGGGGTTGCTCGCCTTACGTCCGACAAAAGTCATTGGTTCTGATGAGATGGGGCCGAAAACAACATTGAGCCAATTGAAATCGGCTGGCGTAGATGTAGAAATCGTTAATACTGATGCAAATGTCGAGGGCCTTTATCAACGTATTGATCAAATTGCGAACCTTATGGATCGCAAAGCTCAAGCTGAAAGCTTAAAGCAAGATGTCCAGGCGCAAGTACAAGCACTCAATGCAAACCAGCCTGATCAAGCAAAGAAAAAGAAAGTGCTCTTTCTGCTGATCCATGAAGGGCGACCTGCAAATGTGGCGGGCTCACAAACGACACCCGATGCAATTATTCAACTCGCCGGCGGACAAAACCCAGCCGCTACACAACTCTCGTCTTACAAGCCTCTATCCACAGAAGCGATGGTAGAGATGCAGCCTGACGTGATTCTTGTTAGTGGTCGCAGCTATGAAACGTTGGGTGGTGCCGATGCAATTTTAAAAGCAATGCCGCTTCTTGCTGCAACACCCGCTGGAAAGAACAAAGACATCATAACGATTGATGGTCATGCTCTGGTAGGTGGTTTGGGCCTTAAAAGCCTTGCAGAAGCTAAACGCTTGAATGCACTGCTTTACCCATAGAGACATGACATGTTGTTAAGACGCATCCCCCTTTCAACGACGTTATCAGTGCTTAGTGGATTTTTAGCATTTATTGCTATCGCCTCTATTACCGTTGGCCCAATGAACATTAGCTTTGCTGACAGTTTGCGTAGCCTAACGGGAGGCAGTTCTGATCTCGCTCCTCACATTCAGTTGGTCATTAACGAAATCCGATTGCCTCGCACCATTTTGTGTATGTTCATCGGCGCCATTTTAGCAATTTGTGGTGTGGTTATGCAGGGCTTGTTCCGTAACCCATTAGCCGAGCCTGGTATCATTGGTGTGTCTGCTGGCGCTGCTCTTGGTGGTGCATTCGCTATTGTTGTATTTGCTGAATTTAGCCAAAACTATCCGCAACTAATGAACTTAGCGGCTCTGCCTCTTTTTGCTTTCCTTGGCGGTGCACTAACGACTATTCTCGTTTATAAACTCGGCACAAGTAAGTTTGGTACCTCAGTTACAATTATGTTGTTAGCCGGCGTTGCCATCAGCGCGCTCTCGGGGGCTGCGATTGGCTACATGAACTTTATCGCAGATGATCAGATGCTGCGAGATTTGACGCTTTGGTCGATGGGCTCATTAGCTGGTGCAAATTGGTCAGGGATTGCTCTATCTGCTATAACACTCGTCATCCTATTGCTCTGGTTTCAGAAGAAGTCGATGGCGCTGAATGCTCTGTTGTTAGGGGAATCAGAAGCAAGACACTTAGGAGTTCCGGTTCAAAAACTCAAACGTCAGCTTATTTTACTTTCTGCACTGGGTGTTGGTATTACGGTGAGCATCAGTGGTGCAATTGGCTTTATTGGGCTCGTGATTCCACACTTAGGGCGCATGCTCGCTGGGCCTGACCATCGAACGCTATTACCAATATCTGCCTTAATGGGAGCTCTGCTTCTTACTGCCGCAGATATGTTTGCTCGTGTTGCCGTGGCACCAGCTGAATTACCAGTTGGAATCGTGACCGCATTGATTGGCGCGCCCTTTTTCATCTACTTATTGTTCCAGCAAAAAGGGAAGATTTTGTAATGAACCAGATCGTTTTATCGGGGAAAAACATTTCGATGACATATGGCAACCGTGTGGTGCTCGATGACATCAACATTGATATCCGAGCTGGTGAAGTGACCGCCCTACTCGGCCCCAATGGCGCAGGTAAAAGTACTTTACTCAAGCTTCTATGCGGTGAGATCTCTTCGAATCATCACATCACCTACTTCGGTAAACAAAAGCATGATTGGGAGCCTGAAAAAAGCGCCAAACATATTGCAATGCTCCCGCAGCACAGCACCTTAACCTTCCCATTTCTAGCCAGAGAAGTAGTAGAGCTGGGGGCAATACCGCTATCACTGTCCAATAAAGAAACCACTAAACTGGCTTTACATTACATGGAACAAACCGACGTATTGCATTTAGCAGAAAGCCTGTACCCGTCTTTATCTGGTGGAGAAAAGCAACGACTGCATCTAGCACGAGTGATGACACAACTACATCAATCTGGCGAAAAACGAATCTTAATGCTTGATGAACCTACCTCAGCGTTGGATCTCGCCCATCAACACAACACGTTAAAAATTGCTCGTGAAACGGCAAAAGCACAGAACGCTGCGGTGGTTGTGGTGTTACATGACTTGAATCTAGCCTCTCAGTACGCAGACCGCCTTGTACTCTTGCATAACGGGAAACTAGTTTGTGATGACACGCCATGGAATGCACTAACGTCAGAGCGCATTGAGCAAGTTTATGGCTATCGATCTATTGTGACAAAACATCCGACGCTAGACTTCCCTCAAGTGCATGCCGCAGCATAAAGCGTATCTCCTCTAAGCCGTCTCTAAAACACTTTGATACGACAAAGGCCCGCAATATGAGAATTGCGGGCCTTTGCTTTGATAGTGGCAGAATTTGGGGCTTTAAAGG
The DNA here is from genome assembly GCF_033344345.1 of Vibrio sp. 1978. Classification (NCBI taxonomy): domain Bacteria; kingdom Pseudomonadati; phylum Pseudomonadota; class Gammaproteobacteria; order Vibrionales; family Vibrionaceae; genus Vibrio; species Vibrio sp. 1978. The sequence continues at coordinate 83,445 of NZ_JAWPOP010000001.1, read as the reverse complement.
CTATTACTTGCTCATTTGGATCAATGATCGACCAATCAACCACTCAAGCTCTTTGTCACCACCCGCACCAAACTGGCTTTCAACCATTTTGTATAAGCGGTCAATACCATTAGCAGCAAATTCTTGCGCATTTTCAGCGGTGACAATGTGATGGAATAGCAGTCGTAAAATCGCGAGAAACTCAGCATCTTCCAGCGCTTTAATCCAACTTTGTGAAAATGCATTTAATCCTTTATCAAACTCTAAGTGTTCAATAAACATTTTAAAGATACGGCCATCCAGTGCGGCGGTGAAGTCCGTTTTCTTAGGGAAGTGATGGCTAATACCGGTACGCGATATACCTGTCTGCTGGCTTAGCGTCGTGTACGACATTTTGTCGTAACCTAATCTGAGTAGCTGATCAATAACGGCATCCATGATCTTTTGGATAGTGATTTCGGTATCTTCTTTACTACGCTTTGGCATATTTTAAGCTCTTCTCTTTGTAAATCCATCTAACTCACTATTAAATGAGGCCAGAATGAAATCATTCTTAGCATTATACCCGGCTCGCCGATGCGGTTCGATTAGCGAAAACCTAGAAATCAGGTTGCTAAGCACTGCACTTGAAAGCGCTTTGGGTATATGTATTGCGACTATTTAATATCATGTCGAGTTCCAAACCATAACGTCTTTACACTGCGTAATGTGTAATTTTCAGTTATGTTTTTGTCAATACATGCTACTCAAAATAAGGCGAAAAGTTAGTCTCATCAAAACCTTGCGCCAATTATTCATCGAAACTATTCAAAGACCAAGAATGATAATTATTAAAAATAATCAATCAAGAAATAGTCTTATAAATTAACCATTAGTTCAACTGGACTGAGCAAAATCTCGTCACTATGTTCGTTAATTGATTTTAAATGTTGATATATATCACATTAACGTTCTTGATGATTTAGTAATCCAATCTTTAACCCTTACTTAACAAGTGCCTACTCTGTTCCTTTTTTACGCAAAAGTCGTCATTTTTGTAGATACAGATCAAATACCTGATAGAATACCCTTAGTATTTACAAGAGGATTCGTTATGAGTGTCGAATTAGAAAAAAACCAAGTATGTGAGGCCTGCGGCTGTGCTGGCGAGATAGGCTTTATCATCAAAGAAGGTGACGAAGTTGCCGACGTAACGGTTTTCGCACAGACAAAAACAGAGCTAGAGTCTGAACTACAAAAATACATCGAGCTCGCTAAATCAGTATGTGCTGATGTTGAATACAATGTTTCAGAAATAACCGAAGAATCTAACCAAGCGACGGCTCGATTCAAATTTGAAGTAAGTGCTGAAAAACTTATCTTTGAATTAAAAACTCGCTCACTCGCGCGTTAATGAAAAAAGCGAGCATGATGCTCGCTTTTTATTTTTCCAATCTCTTAATCTTAAACCGCTCTAAATGAAACAGACAACTTCGGCGCGTTTATTTATCTTTTTTGAACACGGCCCACTTTAACGAGCCATTGGTTTCAAAATCGTTCTCAGCGGTACACATCAGTAATACGCCTTCAACATTAATCACGGCCCCTGTGGTGTAGGCTTTATCATCGTAGTAACAGATACGCTGACCTACCTTACCGTCAGCAACTATTAGCGCTTTGTTTTCTGGTGTACTGTATGATTTAGCAAAAACGGAACCCGACAGCAGTACTGCAAAAACACCAGCGGTAAAAATAGATACACTTTTTAACTTCATGAAAATCTCCCTCAAACCTCAATAATACTAACAAGGACCCTTGTGAAGTTCTTGGAAGAATCTCATATTATTCAAATATCTACTGATATTTTTCTCACCTCTACACTTGGGTCTGCTTCACATTCAATCATTTAATTTATCTAATTTTAGTAAGCTTGAAGTTACTTAGCTCAGTAAAGAAGCGCACTTTTAACGTGTATCTCTAATTTGAATATTTAAGTTATGAATCAAAAACTGTGAGCAAAAAATGCATAATAGGTTTATTTAAGTATAAGATAAGCACCTGTTGATCTCGGTATTTAACTAACTCTTTGACTATGCGTTTTGTTTCCCTATGCCTTACTTCAATCCTACTCTGCTCGTCTCCTTTGGCATATGAGCTAGATTACTATTCTAAGTTTGGTCACATCGATAATTACGGCAATCTTGATCTTAGAAACAAGCCTTACACCCAACTACCCTCTGGCCTAGTGGTAAAGGGCAACTTAAACATCTCACAAACCCCTATCAAAACCTTGCCTAAAGGGCTTGATGTCGAAGGCAGTCTGGAAGCAACTAACAGCGCACTCAAAGTTATTCGCTCAGGAACAAAGATAAAAGGCTATGCAAACCTACTAGGTAGTAAGATCGAAAACTGGCCTAAAGGCATCAAACTAGGCGGTTACCTAAATCTGACAGATACACCGTTAAAAGCGCTTCCAGCTAAACTTCGAGTAAAAGGTGATCTAAGTGTTATTCGCACTCCCATTTCTGAACTTCCTGAAGGATTGGTGGTTGATGGTAATCTTTATATTGGAGGATCAGCGCTGAAAGTATTTCCAGACACAATGACGGTGAAAAGGAATATCTATTTAGGTGGTAACAGGATCACCAAATGGCCTAGCAATTTAACCCTTGGTGGCGCCGTCGCACCTTAAAGAGCAGATAAACAAAAGCCCCGTCAGACCGAGGCTTTAAGGCATTCTGAATCAACGAGTTCAGTGACGAAGATTACTCTTGGTTATTCACAGGATTAGCATAGCTCGCCACCAAATAAGGTCTTGCGCCTTCAGGTAGCTGATCCAACTTATCCGCGAGATGACGCTTAACCGCTTCCGTAATGATGCTCGAATCTTCATGCCCAGCAGCTAACAAGTTGATTGGGTACAATTTGTAGTTGTTGTGAATTTGGCGGTCGATTTCACCAGCAAGAGATTCCGGCGTTTCAAACTCTTGCTCAATCACATCACCAAACGCAACATGTACACGGCCTTTATAGCCAACGATACCTTGAATGATGCTTTCGATATCTTCAAATTCGCCTTTTTCATAGCGGCCATTTTCTGCTTTTTCGTACAGCTCTTTTGCTTTGGCAATGTCACATGGATCATTTTCATAGGCAATCGAGACAGGAACGATTTTCAGAGAACGCGTGTACTCACCAAAGCTGATCTTTTGTTTACGACCTTCAACATGGAACATTTTTAAAATCGCAGGATCAGTAAAGTCGTTTCCATCTTTAGCACGACCTTCCTTTTGGGCAATCCAAATTGAATTGCCAGTATCAAGCGAATGTTTGATATAGCTTGACAGTTGTCCCAATGCTTTCATCATTTCTCTAGGCGCCTTAGCAGAGCGCTTAACGATGAAGCTCTTATTGAGTCGCATCAATTCTGTCGCACATGGCTTCTTCAGCAGGTTATCGCCAATCGCTATACGAACTGTACGGTGCCCACTTTGGTACAAGCCATAATTTACGAGCGCAGGGTCCATCGCAATATCACGGTGGTTAGAAACGAATAGGTATGACGTGTTTTTATCCAGCTTATCCAAACCAGAAAAAGTGACGCCATCCGTTGTCTTATTCAATGTATCTTTCAGGTACTTCTTCACTTCAATCTGAATTGCTTCGACAGAATCAAGCTTGCTCCACTTGGCTTTCAGGTAGATGCGCAGGATCGGGCTCATTAGCGTTTTGAACCACGCTGCTTTATTAGCAAAGCGATGTTCTAGGATAGCAGTGATAAATTCATCATCTTGGATTAGACGATCCAGCGCTGCTGGAATTTCTTCGTCGTTGTAAGGACGAATTTCAATATAAGGATCGGTATTGGCTGTCATTGTTCATTACATATCAAAAAAAGCTGGCACATTTTACGCATAGTTTTGCTGACAAGCAGCATTTCAACCCATACTTTTAACATGGTCATACCAGTTAAGCCACCATTTATCATGCTAAAAAATTCTCTCTGCAGGTTGGAATCGTATGGGTTTAACGTTACCCTTAGCGCCAAAAAACACTGGTACTCATAATGAACTACGCAATTGAATTTCACGACGCTAAATACCCCTTTCTTGATGTAGCTGCGCGTAAAAAAGCATTGAAGCACAGTCTACTGTCTGTCATCGAAGGGTTAGCCGTCATTAAATTGGGTAAGCAGGAGTATGCCATTGAACCAGGCCAATATTTTTGGATTCCTCAAGGATGTTTGAGCTCCCTCACCTTTTTACCTAATTCTCGTGTATATCGTTGTGATTTTTCTGTGCGTTTAAATGACGACTTCTCACAACAGGCGGGCTTTGTGAAGCCTTCACCGCTACTAAAAGCGCTCGTCGAGAAGCTAGCAACAACTGCCGAACGCTCGGATCTGCAAACCGATCTACTGACAGTAGTAAGACATGAAGTATTGACGCTGTCTCCTAAACTAGCGCACTCAACGTTAACGAGAACCATCAATCAATGGACTCCTGGCTGTGACATGAATATTTCTAAAGAGCTTTGCTTGGTACTAACACTACGTGAAGCAAGAAAAATGAAACTGTCGGGGAAGAAGGAAGAGCAAATTGTTGACTCTCTTTTTGCTGGTAACACCGAAGAATATGAACAGCTTTGCTTTTTAGTCTTTGGAGAAGCGCTATAACTTGCTCTTTAACAAGCTACGTTTTCAGCATTACGTAGAGTTACGGATACAGAAAGTAGAGATTCAAGTAAAAACAAAAAGGGCGTACATTGATAATGTACGCCCTTTTTTCATTTGCTTGAGATGTCTAGAAAGGTACTTCTATCTGCATCATCCAGTCAGCGTCATAATATTCGTGCCAACGATAATCAAACCGCATTCTTGGCTGTCCGTCTGATTTATCACCAAAACCGACGCTGAACATCAACCCGTGACTACGAAGCCACTCTTCTGTATCCATTTTACTCTCTTCGTCTCGGAGCTCTTCCGGCATCCAAAAACCAAGACCAAAGTAATTCTTTTCTAAGTTTTGAGTTAGAAGTGGGGTGTCTTCCGGCTTAATCGCCCACTCCTCCCAATAGTTTTCTGTTGGTCCTTCAAGCTTCGCTTCCGCTGCATACCAAATCAATGCTTCAGTACTTAACACGCCGATGGAATCTAAAATTTCTTCACAGATTGGAAGCGTGTTATCTTCAAACACCACGGAACGATCAGAAAAATAGTTACACGCGGAATGAGCTTGTGTCACCACAAGCAGCGCACATGCACTAAATAAAACGACTCTGACCATGAAAATCTGACCTCTCAGTTCCCAGACAATGTTTCTCTGTATAAGCCTTTACTAAGTAATAAATCACTTACGGAAGGTGTTGTATAGGCGCCGATCTCTTCACCCTCGGCCAATGCTTTGCGAATATCTGTGCTTCTGACTTTTACTTTTTCAGGACATGCCATAACAGTCCAACGTTCCGTAATCTCTTCAGCTCTACTAAATTTAGCAAATTTGAAGAAATTATCAGGACCAATGACAAAAGTTATATCGGCAGATGGGTAGATTTCTTGAATTTTTTCTAACAACGCATAGGTCGTCACACTTTGTCCAGGTTGGTATAAAGCTTGCTCCGCATCAGAACGCTGAACATTAGAAAGCCCCATATCCTTGATGAACACATCAACCATTTTGCACCGAGTTGGGTAATCAAGCATGTTCTTGCCCCAAGCATGTGCAATGCTTGGCTCAAGTAGCACGAGATCAAAGTGGCTCAAAGACTCAATAACACTTTTATGCCCTAAACTAGGTGGGTTAAATGCACTACCAAAAATGGCGATTTTTTTCATATCCGGTGATTACCTGGTTGAAGAGAGTTTTCTAATCTGATGATTTCGGTATGATACTACTAATCTTTACAGCTTTTGACCCTAAAGTCGCGTTTAATGAGCCTCAACTGTATGGTTTATCACCATTTGAGCAAATGCGCTTTAGAGTCTGAAATATTTGCAGGAAAAGGAACCCTAAATGGAACAATCCATCCGTGACGAAATGCGCGTACTCCCTTCAATTGATCCGCATTTTGAAATTGAACGCCGTGTCGCTTTTATTAAGCGTAAATTGCAAGAAGCGGGCTGTAAGTCTCTTGTTCTTGGCATCAGCGGTGGCGTTGACTCAACGACATGTGGTCGTTTAGCTCAGTTGGCTGTAGACCAACTAAACGAAGAAGCGGGCAACAATAGCTACCAATTTATCGCAGTTCGTCTGCCTTACGGGGAGCAAAAAGATGAAGATGAGGCTCAGCTCGCTCTGTCTTTTATCCAGCCAACCCATTCTGTATCGGTGAACATCAAAGCAGGTGTTGACGGGCTTCATTCGGCTTCTCACGTTGCATTAGAAGGCACAGACCTTCTACCAACTGATGCAGCAAAAGTCGACTTCGTAAAAGGCAATGTAAAAGCGCGTGCTCGCATGGTTGCTCAATACGAGATCGCGGGCTACGTAGGCGGCCTTGTTCTTGGTACTGATCACTCAGCAGAAAACATCACTGGTTTCTACACTAAATTTGGTGATGGCGCTTGTGACATGGCACCATTGTTCGGATTAAGTAAACGCCAAGTTCGTGAAGTGGCTGCTACATTGGGTGCACCTGAGCAACTAGTGAAGAAAGTGCCAACAGCAGACTTAGAAGAGCTTGCTCCACAAAAAGCAGATGAAGATGCCCTAAGCTTAACTTACGAGCAAATCGACGATTTCTTAGAGGGCAAACCCGTTCCACAGCAAGTAAGTGACCGTCTGGTAGCGATTTACAAAGCAACGCAGCACAAACGCCAGCCAATCCCGACGATTTACGACTAAGCGATATTTTCAGCTCTCTTTAAAACTCAAAACGCTGCTAAAAATAGCAGCGTTTTTTTGTCGAAGGACAAAGACGTTCTCGCCTAGTTGGTTACTGTTACGTCCGTCTCTGGCACAGCACAACACGCCAATACGGTTCCCATTGCACGTTCCTCATCAGTCAACGCGGGCACGTCCGGATGATGTACTTGACCCGACGTAAGCTGAACCTTACACGCGCCGCATAAGCCAGCACGACAGCTATTGCTAACAACCTTCCCAGCATCCTCGAGCTGATCTAACAACGTTTTTTGGTTGTTGCCTACGACTTTAGTTCCATTAAAGTCAATAGCGAGACTTTTCTCTGGCTTTGACGTAAGAGAAGAAACTCCAAACGCTTCTTGATGGTAGTTTTCTTCTGGCAGCCCTTTTCTTAGCAGGAGATTTTTCGCTTTCTCCATAAAACCATCAGGACCACACACAAACACTTGGCGCTGTTCAACATCTTTGATTTGCTTAATGTGTGACAAACTTAAACGCCCTTTTAACCCAAACCAATCAACGGCAGGCTGCGTTAAACAGACTTTTACTTCTAGCCCTGGGTGCTCACGCTTTAACTGCTCCAACTCTGAGCGACACGGAATATCATTTTCGGTCCGACATTGATGGTAGAAAACCACGTTCTCCAACTGATTATGATCCGCTAAGTAACGCACCATTGATAACATTGGTGTTACTCCGCTACCCGCAGAGAGTAACAGCAGAGGCTGCGCTTCATGCGTTTTAAGGTGGAACTGACCGTCAGGTTGTTCTGCCTCTAAAACATCACCGACTTGTAAGTTGTCTAAGAGTGAGTTAGAGACTCTTCCGCCCGCGATACGCTTTACAGAAATAGCATAACGACCCGGACGAGAAGGACTGGATGATAAGGTATAGCGTCGACCCACTTTCTTACTATCAATATTCACCTCTATTGGCAGGTGTTGTCCTGGCAAGTAATTAGGCAACGAACCTTTGTTTGGCTCTAACCATAAGGTCACAAAGTCTTGGGCAATTTCTTCACGCTCAACACATGTAAGCTTCATGCGCACTGGCGAGTTATCTGCGTAAAACTCCGGCTCTTTGTACTCCAATACTTCAACTTTATCGCCTTGACGAATAATGCCTTCATTTCGCGCGACAAGATTCTGGCCAAAGAACACACCACCGACATCGTTTGCACGGAACTGTTGCAAGGTTTTGAGCGGCTCTTTGCTCTCACGGAATGTGCCTCTTTGGGTATTCACCGTAGTCAGGATACAGCGCTCGCAAGGTTTGAGAGACTCAAACTCTACCTCACCGATTCGTATGCGCTTCCATGAATCTTCTTCAAATGGCTTAGTATCAGAGACAACTAAGTTAGTACGAAACTGATCCATTGAGTGCAGCTCTGAACTTCTTCGATTCAGCTCATCAAGTGAAGCTTGGCTGATCACTAAAACCGGATAACCATCAGCAAAACTGACGTTTTGACCTAGCTTTTCACGGACACGATTCGATTGCTCACCACTAAATAACAACTCAACGCGCTGCCCCAAAACACGACTAAACCAGTCATCTGCATCATCTGTCGTGGTATAGGCAGTAAATGTATCTTTCCAAACCGTTGCAGGTGTCTCCTGCATTTTGAAATCTTGGTAACGGATTTTAAGTGGCTCCATACCCAAACTACTAAACACCACTCCATCGGACAATAAGGCAGACTTAATGGTTACCATTTGCGGATACTTTCGCGCAGTGATCATCGAGCCATCAGCTTTCGCAATCATAAAGCGACGATCGAAGCTCAATCCTTGCTTCTCAACCCATACGGACGACAGCGATAATCCGCCAACTGACTTAACCGGAAAAACATTAATTTGGGATAAAACGGGTTGCGACATTGCCTTCTTCCTACGGGTGTTTTTTATTTGTTGCGGTATTGTATACTCAAATCACATTAAGTTGCAGAGTCTACTGCCTCTTCATCCATCGCAACTTTCTCGAAACCATATTCTTATAAATTTGGTTTTAGTGACAAGTATTTACTACACTCAACATTCGCGTTTTTTAACACCGTTCTGACCAAATACCGTTTGATAAAGTGTGATACGACACACATAATTCACCCAAGTTATCACTACTCCCATTTATCGATTTGGAGCTTAATTATGGATACAAGAAAACTGGTTCTGATTTTGTTATGTATCTTTCTTCCGCCTGTCGCGGTGTTTATGGAGAAAGGTCTAAATAAAGACTTTTTGATTAATCTAATATTGACGTGTTTCTTCTTTCTACCAGGTACGATCCACGCGCTTTGGTTAACAATGAAGTAACCACTTACACTCTCACTCTTTATAAAATTGAAAAATGGGATGAAATATGAGGGCAATTCCTCTATCATCCTGTCGCCTAAGCGCAAGCGTTTGCTCAAAAGCAAATACGGCGCTTAGGCTCCAATCAGACAACTTTTCAATGGTGGGAGCAATTAATGACAACACTGACTATCACTCGTCCTGACGACTGGCACGTTCACTTACGCGATGGGGAAGTTCTTAAAGACACCGTTCGCGACATCAGCCGCTACAATGGCCGTGCGCTGATTATGCCAAATACCGTCCCACCTGTTACTACAACTGAGCTCGCCCTAGCCTACCGTGACCGAATTCTCAAAGAGCAACATGGCGAGCAGTTTGAGCCTTTAATGGCGCTTTACCTTACAGATAACACGACACCAGACGAAGTACGTAAGGCTAAAGCCACCGGAAACATTGTTGCTGCCAAGCTTTATCCTGCAGGCGCTACCACAAACTCAGATTCCGGTGTGACCAATGCGAAAAACATTTATCACGTTTTAGAAGCAATGGAAGAAGTAGGAATGTTACTTTTGGTTCATGGGGAGGTAACACATCACGATATTGATATATTCGACCGAGAAAAAGAATTCCTTGATACCGTCCTCGCTCCTATCGTCAATGACTTCCCTAATCTTAAAATCGTTCTAGAACATATCACCACCGCCGACGCAGCAAACTTCGTTAGCAACGCCTCAGACAACGTAGCGGCTACCATCACTGCCCACCACCTTCTTTTCAACCGTAACCACATGCTTGTGGGTGGTATTAAACCTCATTTCTACTGTTTGCCAATTCTTAAGCGCGGAACCCACCAGCAAGCGCTGATCGAAGCAGCAACTAGTGGTAGCAAGAAGTTTTTCCTAGGTACAGACTCAGCGCCACATGCGAAAGGGGCAAAAGAATCGGCTTGCGGTTGTGCTGGTTCTTACACTGCACACGCAGCGCTAGAGCTTTATGCAGAAGTCTTCGAAAAAGAAGGCAAGTTGGAAAACTTGGAAGCTTTCGCAAGCTTCAACGGTCCTGATTTTTACGGCATTGCACGTAACACAGATACGGTAACGTTAGAAAAATCCGCTTGGGATGTGCCAGAAACGATGCCATTTGGCAATGATATCGTTGTGCCTATTCGAGCAAATGAACAGATCGAGTGGAAAGTGAAGTAAGTACTTTACTGACGTTTCACCTATAAAACAGGGTCATGCTTTTTGTAAAAAGAAGTCATGACCCTTGTTACTATCGTCTCATGTTTTAGATGTGATTATTGACCACGAAGCTTTTCAACCATCGTCCATACCGCAACCACAACTAACCCTGCCACAAAGCCGATAATACCGTTCAATAAAATAGGCAAAATGGCTGTAGCAACCGAATGGCCACTAAAGTTCATAATAATCGGCTCTACAAAGTGATGAATGGCTGGCACGTTGTGCACCACAATTCCTCCACCCACCAAAAACATCGCAGCAGTTCCTACAATGGTTAACAACTTCATCAACTTTGGTGCAAAAGCGACCAAGGCCCCTCCGACTTTCGCCACCCAACCTTTACCGTTTGAGCGACTTTCAAGGTAAAGGCCTAAATCATCTAGCTTCACAATCCCAGCGACTAGTCCATAAACCCCAACCGTCATAATCACTGCAATTAAACTGACAACTAAAATTTGCGTAACAAGACTGGCTCCTGTCACGGTACCTAACGCAATCACGATGATTTCTGCTGAAAGGATAAAGTCTGTTCGAATTGCACCAGAAACTTTACGCCTTTCATACTCTTCTATCGACTCGCCAGTATTAACTAGCTCCTCTTTTCCTTCGTGCGGATGCGAGTGAGGAAACACTTTCTCAAGTACTTTCTCTGCCCCTTCAAAGCAGAGAAATAAGCCGCCAATTAGCAATAATGGCATGATAAGCCATGGAATAATCGCGCTAATAAGTAAAGCTGAAGGAACTAAAATCAATTTATTTTTGAATGAGCCTTTTGCAACCGCCCAAACTACTGGAATCTCTCGCTCAGATGCAACACCAGACACTTGTTGAGCGTTTAACGCTAGATCATCTCCCAACACACCTGCGGTTTTCTTTGCCGCCATTTTTGACATTAAGGCGACATCATCAAGCACCGTGGCAATATCGTCCAACAGTGTGAGTAAACTTGCTCCAGCCATTTTTGGTCTCTTATATGAAATTGAGTAAGTAACAAAATGTAACACCAATGAATCACTCATCAAAGTGATGATTTTGCAAAGAATACCACCCCAAATGGTGTTTTATATTGCCGTAACGATAAGACGGGTCTAGTCTTGTGATACCTTTCAGCAGTCAAAAGAAAAAGTATAGATGAAAAGTGGATACATTTACCCGATCGGTACTCCTGGCCAACCTTGGACCGAAGAAGAACGTAAAGCTTGGTTAGCAACGCAAGAAGTAAAACGTAGCTACCAAGATGAAGTCGTCAGTAAAATCGATGCCCTACGCGGGCATTTTGATGTTGAACAATATGGTGCGCTCTCATACAACGAGGCACGCTTCCCTCTGTTTTGTATCAAAACACGCAATTGGGATTCAACTAAACCTGTTGTGTTGGTCACAGGCGGCGTGCACGGTTACGAAACCAGCGGTGTACATGGCGCATTAAAGTTTGTAGAAACGGAAGCAGAGCGCTATGCAGAGCATTTCAATATTGTCGTTGCCCCCTGCGTAAGCCCTTGGGGTTACGAGGTGATCAACCGCTGGAATCCAAACGCGATTGATCCAAACCGCTCTTTCTATAAGGATAGTCCTGCCGAAGAATCCGCTAACCTCATAAAGCTAGTTGCAACTTTAGGCGATGTGTTAATGCACATTGATCTACATGAAACGACAGATTCTGACGAAACTGAGTTCCGTCCAGCCTTAGCTGCTCGTGATGGTATTGAGTACATTGAAGGTATGATCCCAGATGGCTTTTACACGGTGGGAGATAGTGAAAACCCTCAGCCTGACTTCCAAAAAGCGGTCATTGAGTCAGTTGCAAAAGTGACTCACATTGCACCAGCAGATGAAAACGGCGAAATCATCGGTTCACCCGTCGTACAGTTTGGCGTTATCAACTACCCAATGGTAAAACTGGGCCTGTGTGGCGGCGTAACAAATTGCGTTTACGGCACGACAACGGAAGTGTACCCAGACAGCCCAACGGTGACCGACGAAGAATGCAACGATGCGCAAGTTGCAGCCGTAGTTGGTGGTTTGAATTACGTACTAAGTAAGCTCGAATAACACAGGTTAACAATAAAGCAACTGACGATGTCTTTGAATTGTGAATCAGCTTTACTTTGCTCCAAAAGCAAGTTGAGACATTAATCCGCTAGTTTATTAGAAATTACCGCATTAACATCGCTAACACTGAAGATGCGAAGCATCACGACTTTATGACGCTATTTTAATGCGGTATCTAATAAATCCTAAAATACAAACGACATCTAGACATCATCGTCACTACTAACTCCTCTTCCTGAACAAACTATCGTCATACCATTTAAATCAAACCTCAACCAACGAGCTTCTGAAGCGAAAAACATCCTTAAACAATAAGAAAGCTTAATGCTCTTTGGCTTTATTTTTTAATCACTTACCCAAAAGCACATGCATTAGCCATTGCCTTGTTTTTTATACGCGATTGATCTTTTTAGAGAAACATATATGAACCTCATTGCTTAACCGAAAAAACAAAGATATAATGAAAATAATTATCATTTGTATTTTAATTTTAAATCGAGAACCTCTTTCTCTTTGCATTGAAAGCGGCACTTTTCTTTTGCTAGTTAATCCAGTTTTAAAGCTAAATCAGCACGTTGAATTTTTAGGTATGGCCTAGTGATACTTTGAGGGCTGGATTGTGACCTTAATGTTTATAAAAAATAACTTGGTTATGTTTTGTTGGAATTTAGAACCTATATGCGAATAGATATTCATTATTCGTATTCCATCCCCAAGTCATAAGTTAAGAGAAACTCACTTTATTTTGGGGCAGATTCTGTATGAGTATTCACGTAGTAAGCCTGTTTTTTATACTGTGCTTAACTTCAATTTTCGTCGGCGCAAACCAACTAGATTGGTCGTTATTGCTGACCATGGATGACAAAGCTTGGCTACCGATTACTGCTAGCAGATTACCAAGGCTAATCGCACTAATTCTTACCGGATCTGGTCTCGCAATATGTGGTGTTATTCTTCAACATATTGTTAGAAATCGTTTTGTTGAGCCGGGCACCACAGGCGGTATCGATGCGGCAAAGCTCGGTATTTTGGTATCTATCGTCATGCTTCCATCCTCAGACAAGCTTGAACGTATGCTCTTCGCCGTACTATTTTGCTTCGCCGCTGGCCTTATCTACATTGCCATCGTACGAAAAATTAAATTCAGTAACTCTGCGTTAATACCTGTGATTGGGCTTATGTTTGGTAGTGTACTAAGTGCTATAGCGGAGTTTTATGCTTATCAAAACAACATCTTACAGAGTATGTCCGGTTGGTTAATGGGAGATTTCTCCAAAGTGGTCCAAGAACACTATGAAATAATTTTCTTGATTTTACCCATCACCCTACTGACTTACTTATATGCACATAAGTTTACTGTGATGGGAATGGGCGAAGATGTTGCGTCCAACTTAGGAATTAATATTGCGTTCACTGCCGCCTTGGGTCTAATGCTAGTTTCCGTGACAGTTGCTATAACAGTGGTGACCGTAGGTGCCATTCATTTTATCGGTTTAGTCATACCTAACCTAGTCGCACTAAAATATGGCGATCACCTTAAAAACACCCTACCAATCGTTGCACTAGGCGGCGCTTCGTTACTTATTTTTTGCGATGTCATAGGCAGAGTTGTTGCCTTTCCTTTTGAAGTCCCAATTGGATTAACAGCCAGTGCTATCGGGGGAGTCATGTTTCTTGTGTTTCTTTTGAAAGGAGCACGAGTATGAGATCACATTACTCAAACATGCGAGTGAGCATTATACTCGTTTGCATACTGTCTATCGCCTTTATCTTTACAAGCTCTGGGTGGGATTTTGATTACGTCATCCCTAAGAGGCTGATTAAACTTGGTGCCATAGTTATTGGGGGCAGCTGCGTGGCCATCTCTGCTGTTATTTTCCAAGCTTTAGCTGGTAATCGTATTCTTACGCCATCCATTATGGGATATGAGTCGGTTTATCTGGTTTGGCAAACCCTACTCTTATTACTAGGGGGCACTTCTGGCATTGCTACATTAGGTGTTGTCGGTAATTTCGCTGTCTCTGCAATACTCATTCTGTTGTATTCCTTAGCGATTCAATCTTGGGTACTCAATAGATTTAAACATGACATGCACCAAGTTCTGCTGATTGGCTTTGTTTTGACAATGGTGCTGACAACTCTTGCTCAATTTATCCAGCTCAGAATAAGCCCTGGAGAATTCTCTATCCTTCAAGGGCTCAGCTATACCTCGTTTGAGCGAGCGAAACCTTCTACGTTACTTTTTTCCAGTATTGCGTTAAGCGTTTTGGCACTCTTTGCTAACAGATGGTCACGCGAGCTAGATGTGATAGGTCTAGGTCGAGACCAAGCGATGTCATTAGGACTAAATGATAAGCAATATGTACCAAAGTTCTTTGCTGTAATCGCCATTTTAGTAGCAATTTCGACGAGCTTGATTGGCCCAACGGCTTTTATGGGAATTTTTATTGCCAATATTGCTTATTCCGTTACTAGCGCACCGAACTACAGACACATATTGCTCGTTGCTTGTGCTATTGCAATTGTCATGTTCTTGTCTGGTCAACTTCTGGTAGAGCACTTATTTAACTTTAAAACCACCGTCTCTATTTTGGTGAATGTCCTTTGTGGGGGATATTTCCTAGCCATCACGATAAGAACAAGAAGCCAAATATGAAAACTGTTACTCGCCTGTTTAAAGACAACTCACTGACAAAAAGGAAATACCCCATGTTTAAGAGCCCCCTACGTTTGAGTATCGCGCTTGCTTGCTGCGCTCTAGGAACCTTATCAGGTTGCGAGCCGGAAATAACTAAAATTGAAGATACTCAGCCATTAGAAAAGCTCATCGTGATTGAACACAATCTCGGAGCAACTACTATTTCTCATCGCCCTCAACGAGTGGCAGCATTAGATATGAACGAAGTGGACTTTTTAGATCAGCTAAATGTTCCAATCTCAGGAATGGTGAAAGACTTTGTTCCTCACTTTCTAGCGAAATACAAAGACACACCTGAGATAGCGGATCTTGGTGCGATAGTTCAGCCTAATATGGAAAAGATCTATGCCCTAAAACCAGATCTCGTATTGATGACTCCGCTACATGCTAATCAGTATGAAGAACTCTCTCAACTCGCTCCGACTTTACATTTTGACATCAACTACCGTAATAGTCGTGACCATCACGTCGATACCATTAAGAAACACCTTGTAGAGCTTGGTGAGATCTTTGAAAAGCAGGAGCTAGCCCAACAGAAAGTTGCCGAAATCGATGCAAAAGTCGCAGAAGTGCGCGCTGTTACGAAAGAGCGTTCTGAAAAAGCTTTGGTTGTCATGCATAACAATGGTGCTTTCAGCTCATTTGGCGTTGAGTCTCGTTATGGCTTCGTTTTCGATGTTCTGGGGGTAAAACCAGCGAGTGAAAAAGTGGAGACAGGTTTGCATGGTCAGCCAATTTCTAGCGAGTTCATTAGCCAAGCTGATCCAGACATTCTTTACATCATTGATCGAACAGCAGTAATGGAAGGAAAGCCTGTCATTGATGCGGAACACTTAGCAAACCCACTACTCCGTCAAACCAAAGCATGGAAAAACGACAACGTCGTTTTTGTTGATGCCGATGCTTGGTACATCACTTCAGCAAGCATCACATCTCTGAAAATCATAATTGAAGACATCCTAAAAGGTTACCAAAGCTAAATCTAATAACAATGAGTTGGATCTTAAGTAATTCAACACTCAATCGACGTCAGAACGGATGTGAGCTAGCCCAAACAAAGAAAAGGAATCTATAATGACTCATGACTATCATCAGATAGCGATGGACTCTTCACAGAAAAACAAACCAAGCCCATGTCATATCGCCCTCTTTATTTCACTTCAATTTAGTACTTTTGTCGTACCAATTAGTATCGCTCAAGCTGAAGAAGTCGTAGATGAATCAATGACAGTTTATGGTGAAGCAAACAGAGTTTATGCCGCTGGCAAAGTTTCTCACGCGAGTAATATAGGAATGCTTGGCGACAAAAACTTCATGGAAACGCCTTTCAATACGATTGGATACACAGAAAAACACATTCAAGACCAACAAGCACGCGATATCTCAGATGTAATCTCAGCTTCTGATCCCTCTGTTTTCACCAGCGGTGAAACCGGCTTAAACAAAGAAAGTTTCAAAATAAGAGGTTTCAACTCAGACATTAGCGACGTTATGCTTAATGGATTGTATGGTATCGCTCCTTATTACCGAACCTCTCCTGAAATGTATCAACGTATTGATGTACTTAAAGGTCCTGCTTCTTTGCTCAACGGTATGCCACCGAATGGATCTGTTGGTGGCACCATCAACTTAGTGACAAAAAGAGCACAAGAAACACCAATCACATCTTTCACCGGCAGCTACTTATCGGACACTCAATTCGGAGGACATATCGATATTGGACGTCGCTTTGGTACAAATGAAGAATTTGGTATTCGTTTCAACGGTGCATTTAAAGATGGAGACACCGCGATAAACAACCAAAGCAACAAAACTCAACTTGCATCATTAAGCCTTGATTGGCGTAATGACATTGCTTTCCTTGAAGCAGATTTTTACTACAGTACAGAGCGAGTTGAAGGTGCAAACCGTGGGTTAAGCATCGCTTCTGGTCTCAAAATCCCATCACCTCCTCTATCTGACACATTATTGACGCCAAGTTGGGCCTACAATGATAGCGAAGATAAAGGGATGATGATTCGCGGGGAGCTAAGCGTTAGTGACTCTGTAACTGTGTACAGCGCATTGGGTGGTAGCCGTACAGATTTTCATTCAAATGTACCGCAACGAATCAAAATCATCGATAACGAGGGTAACCTAGAGGTATCTCTCGGATCAGTTAAGCTTGAGAACAAACGGACTTCAGGTGAGATAGGTGTTCGTAGCAACTTTGACACTGGCCCAGTAGAACACCACCTTGTACTGAATAGTACTTACTTTAGAGAAGATAAAAATGATTCTCCAACAGGTAATAATAATCCAGCCCCTTGGAACTCGAATATTTATGATCCTGTTTGGGGACCAGAAAATTCAGTTTACGACAACTACTATGGTTTACCTATCGATTCAACTCAGGTCAGCTATGGCATTGCCGATACGTTATCTTTTGTTGATGGGAAATACCAAATCACGCTCGGCTTGCGTTACCAGAGCATTGATTATGAATCTGGAATAATAATGAACGGAATGTCGCTTCCTACCACCAAGTTTAAGGAAAGTACTTACACTCCCGCACTTGCAGCATTATACAAAGTTTCGAGCTCAGTTTCGCTTTATGGTAACTACACCGAAGGCTTAACGAATGGGAAAACAGCAGGCTCTAGCGCTGCAAACGCAGGAGAGGCTTTTGAACCCCAAAAAACCAAACAGACTGAAGCAGGCGTGAAGCTTGACCTGGACGGCTTTGCTCATACGTTCAGTTTATTTGAGATTAAAAAGCCAAATGGGTACCAAGATCCGGATACCAACATTTTTTCTTTCGGTGGTGAACAGCGCAATCGCGGTATTGAATGGGGGTTCTACGGCACACTATCAAAGGACTATACACTCATCGGTGGTATCGCCTATACAGATGCAGAGATTACAAAAGCAACAGATGTGACAGAGGAGGGGAAACAAGCAACTAAGCTACCCGATTTACAAGCTAAACTCGCATTAGAATGGAACCTCCCTGCGATGCGTGATCTCACGCTTATCGGCCAAGCGAACTATATGTCTGAACAATACATTGATGCACAAAACACTCAGGCATTACCTGCACAGACTATTCTTGATCTTGGCGCACGCTACAACTCAAAAATTGCTGAAACAAGCGTGGTTTGGCGCCTTAGCGTAAACAATGTACTGGATGAAGATTACTGGACAACCACCCACTATGCGGACCTAGCTCTTGGCGCACCACGTACAGTGATGCTGTCAGCTACTGCGGATTTCTAATCCCTCCACCTCCCCTTTAGCCTGCCTTCTAAGGGGGGACTTACTCCCATTTGGCTGTTCATGAAAATTCACAACAAATCAAAGGAAGTACTCATCTTCAACATTCAAGCAGACAAAGAGCTCGCAACACCTACGGCCAAAGTTAATTCAAAACATAATCCATCAACGTCCACTTCCATAGGCTTTATATGAAAAACGATAAGAGCTCAATATGCTCTACCACGTTCTCCTTATTTTCGCTTGATAGGCTAGATAAGGTGACAATATGATAAGTAAAATCAGCCAACATTACGTTACGCCTAGCTTAATGCCAGCCTTAAAGCCATCGATTAAGAAGCTTGCTTTGGGAACGTTTTGTGAAGCACTTGCCGCTGTGGCAAAAGTTGGTGCACTGCTATGCTTGATAAACCTTATCGATAAATTTGCAAACCAATGGATTTACGGTGCCATAGGACTTTGGGCGGCTAGCGCACTTGCCTCATCAGTGGGCTCGTGGTTAGTTCATGATGCCGAGTCGCAGTTTTCCACTCGATTACGTCGCCAAGTTGCTCAGCACTTGACGCGCTTGCCAAGCAAGACCATCTCTCAATATGGTGATAATCAACTGCGTCGCATAGTTTCCGAAGACATCAGCACGCTTCACCACATGGTTGCGCATTTGCCTTCAGAACTCGTGACATTCATTGTCGTACCCGCAACTTCTATTTTTATCATGTTGAATCTCACAGGTCCGGTAGCGATGCTTACTCTGCTCCCTGGTCTAATTGCATCATTGTACTACCTACTCTTTTTACCTAGGTTCGCCGCTAAACATGGCAAAGAGCGCATGACAATAATGGGTGATATCGTTACCGCAGTAAACGACTACACAAGAGGTATCCGAGTAAATCGAATTTACGGCACGCAAGCAGGAGCACTCGACAGCTATAATGATGCCACAAGACGCTTTACTCACGGCATAGTGAAATGGGTTGGTAGCGTTGCCCTTCCAGCAGCAATTGCTACCGCATTACTTCAAGCGGTTTCGACTTTCGCAATGGCCTATACCATTGGCTATGAATTAAGTCCCGTGGCAATGGCGTCGCTATTCTTTTTTGGTTTGGCCGTCGTATCACCCGCACTGAAGCTTGGCCATGGATTGGACTACGTTAACGCAGGAAAGAATGCTGCAAAGAACATCAGCGACTTTTTACAGCAACCACAAATAGAAAGTGGCAGTTTGAGCGCGGGAGAAAAACCGCTATCACTACAAGCATCAAATATCGTAGTGGCTAATGGAACTGTTAATATTATTGATAACTTCTCCCACTACTTCCCACGGGGTTCATTTACAGCCATCATGGGGCCTAGCGGAGCAGGCAAAAGTACGTTACTACGTCTATTAACAGGTCAAGAAACACCTCTTTCAGGCTTCGTTACCTTAGGAGGCAATCAACTGTCTAAACTCTCTGAGATATCCCGATACTCCGCCATACGCTATGTACCCCAAGATATCGGTGTACTCAAAACTACCATTAGGCAGAATTTGAAACTATCAACGCCAAGTTCAAGTGACGACGAGCTGAACCAAGCTTTGCAACAAGCTCAATTAAAGATTGACCTCAATTCTGATGCAAGCGTGCTTTCAGGAGGCGAGCAACAACGTGTCGCAATAGCTAACACATTTCTAACTCAAGCCAACGTTCTATTACTGGATGAACCAACCAGTGCTCTCGATAAAAATACGGCCTTCACTGTGATCAGAAATCTCGCGAAGTTTGCGAAAACACAAGACAAGATATTGATCATAATTACTCACGACTCAGAACTCGCGAAACTTGCAGACACTACATTGATGCTCAACAGAAAGGCTCAACGACAGGATGAAGAAGTATGACGGCTCACAATACCCTCTATTCCAATTCGACAATTCCACAAAGTGCAAAGCACCGTCTATATCGAGTCGCTATAGGTTGGGGACTAGTTGCATTATTTGAGGCAACGGCTTACACATTTCTTGCAATATCTATTGTCGAACAAGCTTCACCATTGAACGTCATAATAGCTGCTGTTCTAACTGTGATAGTTACCGTTATTGTAACTCGTTCTGGATTTCTCTCTGGTGCGAAACTGGCTGGGGATCTTTATTCATCAGTAGGTCATTCGCTCAGTAAAGCAAAGTTAGCTTGGTTTAATGATCAGCATAGAACTCAGCTCACTCAACTAGCAGAACGAGGAATACCTGGCTTTATGGCCATTCCTGCTCATCAGCTACAAACATTTTTACACGCTCCAATGTTACCCATATTTTTAATTATCGGTATTGGGGTCGTTGGAGGAGGTGAAATTGCACTACTCAGTGCCGTATTGTTACTAGTTGCACTGCTCGTTCAGTACAAGGCGCAAAGATACCTAAGTCGCTCAGATAGCGACCGACATGACGCAGAGCTTCAAGCGACTAAATCAACACTTGAGCTCATAGATCACCTTGAGTTACTTCGCTCAACAGCGGGGCCTGAGCGCTCAATCGAGCGTATTGAACAGAGTTGGCACGCACAAGAAGAAGCTCATTCAACTATTAATCGTAACGCTTCTATCGCAACCTTAGTATCAGGATTGGCAACGATTTTACCCCTTGCAGGTATCGCCATCTATCTCGTCTTAGAGCCGATTACTCAACCCTTATTAGTCTTGGCTTTATTGATATTGATTACCCGTGCAGCTGCACCTTTGGGTGAACTCGCGTTGGCAGGCTTTGCGATTAACGACGTAAAATCCTCAATTAAAAATTACGCTCAGTTAACGAATGTCCCTGTTCTGCCTGAGCCTAATCCTCAATTTGCAACCTCCCCCAAAAACCATAAGTTCGAACTGAACCTTGTGGGCCATTTAGATCTCTTTGAAGATGCTAGCACGGAGATCAAACAAGGTGATACCGTCGTCATCAATGGAGTCAGTGGCAGTGGCAAAAGCACTTTACTGGGCCTGTTTCTAAGGTTTGATGATCCTGACCAAGGTCTTATTTCGCTCGGAGGGATAGATCTAAAGAATATCCCTTATGACGTGCTCACCCAGCATATAGCCTATGTTGCTCAAGAACCGGTCATTTTTACTGGCACATTGGCGGATAACATTCGGTTAGGTAATCCCAATGCAAGTGATTATGAAGTTGAGAGCTTTGCAAGACACGCACAATTGGACAAACTTATTGACTCATCTCCTAAAGGAATACATCAAACAGTAGGACAAAGAGGCTCAGGGTTGTCAGGAGGTGAAAGACAGAGAGTCGCAATTGCGCGAGCTCTCATTAAAAAGGCGCCAATCCTCATTTTCGACGAAGCGACGGCAGCATTAGACGAAGCAACCGAAAAAAGTATTGCTCAACATATTCAAACATTGAACTCGACCGTGATTATTGTGACGCATCGCGATCAGAATATATGGTCACCCACATTGGAACTCACGATTGAGGGTAGAAGAGTTATAGTTGCACAGTACAACTCTACTTCCTTGAAAAGTAGGGACAAATTGGCGGCTGAAGAAACTAATAACAATCAATACTTAAATCTAAGCGGTGTCAATTGAGTTTTTTGTCACTTTAGCACATTGTATCATCTAAAGAATCTTACAGGCATGTTGTAAAGCAATAATAATAAAGCGAATTCTCAAGGTTATAATTCTGACTCAATCTGACACAAGATAGACGTAAGTCTTTCCAATACCATCAGCTTTTCGAGTCGGTCATCATACAGCGCATTGTCAATTTTTTTAAAATAGACTCTACACTTTTACAACAATCGATTCTTGTATTGCTCCGGTGTCATGCCGGAGTATTTCTTGAACATCGCGATAAAAGGGCTAGCTTGGTTATAACCTAACGTCAGAGCGACTTCTTTTACGGTCTGCCCTTTACGCAGCAACTCCATAGAATGCAAATAACGTACACGTAAGCGCCACTCAGTAAAGCTCATTCCTAATTCACTCTGGCAATGTCTCGCTAACGTGCGTTCTGTGGTATGCACTTTTGCCGCCCACTCCGCCAAACTGATCTCATCCGTCGGCGATTCTTCTACTGCTTTTAAAATCGGTTCAAGATACTTATTGTCGGTAGTCGGTAAAAAGTGATGTTCGACTTCTTGCTTTGCAAGCTGGTCCAATAACACTTGTACCAAGCGCTTGTCTTCATCAGTTTGCGCCACATTAATGTCTCGCTGACGAAAGTCCTCAATAATAGATGACACGATTGGAGTCACTTTGATCAAGCTCGTTTTAGTTGGAAAATGCGCCGTCAATTCAGGGGCAATGTTCAAAGAACAATATTCGATTGGCTTACGGTTGTAGCTAGTGTGACGAACTCCGGCGGGAACCCAAATAGCAAGATGTGGAGGTGCTAGAAATCTTGTGTCTTCTGCATCCATCTCCAGAATCCCACCGCTGATCAGTTGCACTTGCCCCCAAGGGTGGCTATGAATTCGTGTTTCTGTATTAGAGAGAAACGCTTCGAAATTCATAAATACATCTGATGGCGCACGATCGATTGATAAGGAGGGGTGAAGATTTCTGGCGCTCTTTTTCAAAATTGTCTTCCTATCGCTTACGATGTCTTTTAAGAGATACTTTTTATTATAAAGACCTGCCAGACTAGCGCCATCAATAAATGTGCTATAGGGTTCTCATGATTTATTTACTTCCGTTTTTCACCGTTATGATTTGGGGTGGTAACTCAATTGTGAACAAGATGGCTGCGAGCGCCATTGAACCAAGTGCGATGAGTTTCTACCGTTGGTTTGTCGCAATGGTACTCCTAACGCCATTTTGCCTGCCTGCAATCATCAAACAACGACACATTATTCGACCTTACTTAGCTAAGTTGGCGTTTCTTGCGTTACTTGGTATGGTTCTCAACCAGTCACTTGGATACTATGCCGGTTTAACAACAACGGCCTCTAATATGGCCCTGATCACCTCTTTAGTTCCTTTGCTCAGTGTGTTTTTAAGTGTCCCATTGCTCGGTAAATCTATATCAATGTTAAGTATCGTCGGTGGTGTCATTTCGCTCGGCGGCTTGGCATTTATGCTTGGTCACGGTGATATCACTTACTTTTTACATCAAGACTTAACGCAAGGTGACAGCTTAATGCTCGTTGCTGCCATGGTATACGCGGCTTATTGTGTTCTGCTAAAACGGTGGAAAATGCCATTCAGTAGTCTGACTCTGGTTTACATGCAGGGCTTCTTTTCTGTTTTGATGCTCACACCACTTTGGCTCTCTAGTGAGCAACTGTTACCAAGCCAAGATGCGCTACCGTTAATCGCTTATGCTGGTATTGCTGCTTCCATTTTCGCGCCGCTGATGTGGGTAAAAGCGATTGATTCAATTGGTGCTGATTCAAGCGCTATGTTCATGAACCTAATGCCTGTGGTTTCCGTCATACTTGCTTCAACACTAATTGGTGAGAAAATTTACGCTTACCACATTATTGGTGGGTTGTTAGTCATCTCTGGCGTTATCCTGTCGCAAATAAAAGTAAGACAGAGAAAACCATTGTCCAATTCTGAGATTGCCTCTACCGCCAATTAACATCTACACCTCAAGCCACAGAACTACGCTGTGGCTTGTCACTTCCAGCGTTCGAATAAAAGTTAATATTTTGTTTCATTCGCTATTCCCGAAAATTCATCTTGCTGCTAAATTGGGAAAACAATAACCCATCAAGGAAAGACAGATGAGCAGTGGTCAAAGAGACATTACCCTTCGCTTTTTAGCAGAACCCAGCGACGTAAATTTTGGCGGAAAAGTGCACGGCGGCGCCGTAATGAAATGGATCGACTTGGCAGCGTACGCCTGCTCTGCAGCATGGAGTGGTAAATATTGCATTACCGCATATGCTGGCGGCATTCGGTTTGTTGCGCCGATTCATGTCGGCAACTTAGTCGAAGTTAGCGCGAAAGTCATTTATACCGGACGAAGTTCAATGCACATTGCGATTGACGTGCAAGCCAGTGATCCAAAGCAAATGAAAAACAGACTCACCACTCACTGTATCGTTATCATGGTTGCTGTAGATGAAAACGGAAAACCAACCGATGTACCGAAATGGATTCCAGAGTCAGATGAAGACAAAGCCTTAGAGCAATCCGCTATCCGTCTTATGAACATGCGTAAAGAGATTGGGGAAGAAATGGAAGCACACGTTAAATATCTCAAGTAACTGGCATCCGTTAAGAACGCTATTAAGTACCTCAACGTTACCTAGACCCAGAGTGTGGAGCTACATCATGGTTTTGCCATTTGTTTCACGCTCGCCCTTCTCTGTCATAAATCCTTCACCTAGCTTTGCTTAAATCCATCCATTATTTTAGAGTTGGATAGAGTTTGGATCTTGAGACTAAAAGAAACGACCTTAAGTGAAGAGACGTTGACCAATTTAAAAGCGGTCGAGTACCAGTGGGTGAGAACCATGTACGTCGAGGGGTATAACGAAACAGAAATTAATCATTACATTCAAACTTGCTTTGGCGGCGACGTTACCTTTGCTAATCTATTTCGTCGCGTCGCACTGCAGCAAGAAAGTTTGTACACGCTGCTTCAATACGTTGGATGCGCACCTTCCAGCCGAGAGTTTTAATCTCTTCCTTCCCTACCTCAATTTAGCTTTTTACTAAGCTCTAGTTATTTATGTGAAGTGCTACGCAGGGCATTATTCAAGCCCTGTGTAATCCATTGCAAAGCCGCTAATCTCTATCTACTTATCGCAAAATTGCCTTTAACAGGCATAAAAAAACCTGAGTCTAAACTCAGGTTATGGTTACAAAAACTGTTAGTGATTGAATCGTAAGGAACTAAGCTAACAGCCAGCTATGCGTAACGCCAATAAAAGCCAAGATATTACTGATCGGCGGCCAAACCAAAATTGTAATATCCGTGCTAAGTATAAGGGCGACCATGTGGTCGCCCTTTTCTAGTTATTCTTATCAATCTCAGACCACAAGAGATTATCCTTTCACACCACCAGCGGTTAGACCACCAACCAACCAGCGCTGCGCAAGTAAGAATACGGCAGTGATTGGCACTGCTGAAAGTACAGCAGCTGCGGCAAAGTCACCCCACAAGTAGTTTTGTGGATATAGGTATTGCTGCATACCCACTGCAAGTGTGTACGAGTCTACATCAGAAAGCAGTAGTGACGCTACAGGAACTTCACCAATTACCATGATGAACGACAAGATGAAGACTACCGCTAGGATTGGCACAGACAGTGGCAGCAATACCAAACGGAATGCTTGCCATGGTGTAGCACCATCAAGAGCCGCCGCTTCTTCTAGAGACGAGTCAATACTTTCGAAGTAGCCTTTAATGGTCCATACGTGCAGTGCGATACCACCTAAGTAAGCGAAGATCAGACCGCCATGCGTGTTCAGGCCAAGGAAAGGAATGTACTGACCCAGTTTGTCGAACAACGCGTACAGAGCAACCAGTGCCAACACCGCAGGGAACATCTGGAAGATCATCATCGCTTTAAGAATGGTGTTCTTACCTTTGAACTTCATACGAGCAAACGCGTAAGCCGATGTGGTTGATAGCGCCACGATTAGGATTGCAGAAATACCACCCACTTTTACAGAGTTCCACAGCCATGTCATTACTGGGAATGGTGGCGGTGTAACTGTACCGTCTGGATTAGTCACCGAGAAACCTAATGCCAATTTCCAGTGATCAAGTGTTGGGTTGTCTGGGATCAGGCTACCCGTTGCAAAGTTACCTTCACGGAATGAAATCGCGATGATCATCAGTAAAGGGAAAATAATCAGTGCCAAGAATGCCCACATTGCAATATGAGTAGCCCAAACACGATACTTTAATGACTTACCTTGTACCATTGCCATTGTAATTTCTCCTTAGTCCTGAGCTACTTTAGTTACGCGTAGGTTGATAAGTGCCAATGCGCCAACCAATAGGAAGATAAGCGTTGCTACTGCACTTGCTAGACCGAAGTCTTGACCACCAGCACCTTCGAATGCGATTCGGTAGGTGTAACTTACTAGCAGGTCGGTGTAACCCGCAGGCTCTGATGTACCAATCATGTTTGGACCACCGCCAGTCAACAACTGGATAAGTACGAAGTTGTTGAAGTTAAATGCAAAACTCGCGATCAACAATGGTGTTAACGGCTTCAACATCATTGGTAGTGTGATACGTGTGAAGTTCGTGACAAAGTTCGCACCATCAATGGCTGATGCTTCATATAAATCGTCTGGAATCGCTTTTAGTAAGCCCATACACAAAATCATCATGTAAGGGAAACCAAGCCAAGTATTAACAATTAAGATCATGGTTTTCGCCATGAACGGATCAGAGAACCAAGCCGGGCTAATGCCGAATAAGCCTTCCAACAACATGTTGATCTCACCAAAGCTTTGGTTAAACAAACCTTTAAAGATCAAGATAGAAATAAACGCCGGAACTGCATAAGGCAGGATTAGCAACAAACGGTAAACTGAGCGACCTTTAAGTGCTTCCCACTGAACCACACTGGCAAGGACAAGACCAATAACAAGCGTAAACAATACGGTTAGCGCAGAGAAAACAATGGTCCAGATAAAGATACTGATAAACGGCTCTTTGATACCATCATCTTTCCAAACACGCTCAAAGTTGTGGGTACCAATGTTCACCACGAAACCTGGTGACACTGTGCTGCCAACAAATTGACCGTTTTCATCGACAGGCTGGTAGTAACCTACTTCCATATTTGGACGTAGCGTTTCTTCAGTCCGGTTGTTGTAAAGCGTTTCACCATCTTCTTGTAATGTGTACAAAGGCACAACTGCAGCAAATTTGCGCAGCCCACTCATACGGATATCATCACCGCTTGGCAAATGTAAATCGACACTGCTCAACGCACTGCGGTTCTTAACAATCGCCTTGATTGATTCTTTTTCACCCGTCACTTCTTCAATTGGTGAAAGATCAAACTCCGATGCTGAAAGGTTATCAAGCTGAAAAGTCGGGCTTGCAAGTAGCTCACCATCTTTTTCAACCACAAGTTGATGGCCTTGCTCCGTTTTATACAAAGTGAACGGGTAGCTATCACCACTTTGGTAAGTTCGGTCCAAAAGTACGTTCTGAGCGCGATCAAAAGAGAGTTGGTTCTTCGCGCTATAGTTGGTAAACGCCAAACCTATGGTGTACGCCAAAGGAAAAAGAATGAAAAGGATCATCCCTGCTATACCAGGGTAGATGTAACGGTGTGCGTACGTCTTTTTACTACCAAAGATGAACAACGCTAAAGCGGTAAGAATGAGCGTAAGTAGTGCAAACGCAATCTCACCGCGAGAATACATAAGGATTGTTGCGTAGCCATTGATGATGCCGACTGTGCCTAAAAGTGACCATTTCATGAACACTTTTTTGCTGCTCGGAAGGCTGGCTTCTGGTGCTGTCATAGCATTTGTACCTTGAACTGACTGCATAGGGAACCTGCTAGCGAATATAGAATAAATATAGAAAAGTAAGGAGGAGTTGCCTCCTCCTTAAAAAGGTCTTACTTAATTATTTAGTCATTTGTTTTTCTGCATCTGCAAGAGCTGCATCGACAGTTTGACGACCGTCAACTACGTTGATGATTGCGTTCTTAGCCGCACCCCAGAATGCGTTCATTTGAGGGATATTTGGCATGATTTCGCCGTTCATCGCATTGTCCATTGTTGCAGCGATACGAGTATCTGAATCTAGCTCACGTTGGAACGAGTTAAGCGCTACCGCACCTAGAGGCTTATCGTTGTTAACCATACGTAGGCCATCGTTTGTTAGTAGGTAGTTCTCAATGAACTCAACTGCTAGGTCTTTGTTTGGAGACGCAGTGCTGATACCAGCTGTTAGAACACCAACGAATGGCTTAGAAGATTGACCTTGGAACTTAGGTAGCGTAGTCACGCCGTAGTTAACGCCTGACTTCTCAATGTTGCCCCAAGACCATGGACCGTTGATCGTCATCGCTGTTTTGCCTTGGTTGAACGCAGACTCAGACACGGAGTAATCCATATCCGCAGAGATTACGCCTTTATCAACTAAGCCTTTTACGAAGCTCATTGCGTCTTTAACGCCTTCTTTCGCGATACCAGCGTCTTTAACATCGTAACCTTCAGAAGTGTATTTGAACGCGTAGCCGCCATCAGCCGCCATTAGTGGCCAAGTGAAGTACGGTTCTTTTAGGTTCCACATGATTGCAGACTTGCCGTCTTTTTTAAGTTTTGCATCTAATGCTGCAACCTCTTCCCAAGACTTTGGTGGGTTTGGAACTAAGTCTTTATTGTAGATTAGAGATAGAGACTCAACCGCAACTGGATAGCCGATCAATTTGCCGTCGTAACGTACTGCATCCCAAGCGAAATCAACGATACCTTCTTGAATATTCTTAGAAGGTTTAATTTCTGCTAGCAGGCCAGCTTCTGCGTAACCACCGAAACGGTCGTGAGCCCAGAATACGATATCAGGACCGTCGCCAGTCGCTGCAGTTTGAGGGAATTTGTCTTGAAGGCCATCTGGGTGAGCCACAGTCACTTTAATGCCTGTGTCTTCTTCAAATTTCTTACCAACTTCAGCAAGGCCGTTGTAGCCTTTATCACCGTTGATCCAGATAGTAAGTTGTCCTTCTTCGATGGCAGCATTAGCACCAAAAGAACCCAAAGCAACAAGAGTACCTAGTGCTACAGCGCTTAACTTTTTCATGTTCGTATCCTTTTTATATTTTTGATGTAGGGCTAGTCCATTGAGGTTCAGCCGTATTTCGACATATATCATCTGAAATAATCCAATATGTCTCATCCTCCTAATCCCTACGCCCTTACAATTATGACGTATTTTCGTGATCTAAATCGCCAAGGGTAAGAGACTCAAATCACAAAATGGATAGTTCCTGTGATCGGTTTCAACTTTAGGTGGTGCAATAATGTGATTTCCGACCAACTGCTTTCTTCCTCCTCCTTTTTTACTCCTCCCTTTCTACTCCCCCTACAATTATTTCTATTAGGAGGATGTCGCACTACGCACAATCTTAGAAACTGCAGTCATCCAAGAGTGGATGGTAAGAACCCTTTCCCAGCAGTGCCTACGTATTAGGAAAAAGATTTGCTGGTTTTGCATTGCCAGACGAGTGGAATGTCATTATTAGTGTTGTTTGTGGTAATTATTTCACGGGGGAGACAATACGAATAATGTGGGGGAGAGAAACTCGTACTTGGCTATGATGGGTAGCACTTCTATTCAGGACATTTTATTGAAGTGCTACCCTACTTTTCTTACCAACCGCAAGAACTTACCGATTCCTACTGTTACTGCTCGCTAGATAATTCATATAATGATGAGCGGTGAATAATAAAAAATTGATCGAGGACGAGCTACATGGCGAGTGTCACGTTAAAAAATGTTTGTAAAGCGTATGGCGACGTACTGATTTCTAAGAACGTAGACCTAACAATCAACGAAGGTGAATTTGTTGTTTTCGTAGGTCCATCAGGTTGTGGTAAATCTACCCTTTTACGTTGTATTGCCGGTCTTGAAGACATTACTTCAGGTGATTTGTATATTGGTGACCAGCGCATGAATGACGTCGAACCATCCAAACGTGGTGTTGGTATGGTATTCCAGTCTTACGCTCTTTACCCGCACCTTAACTTATATGACAACATGTCATTTGGCTTGAAACTAGCAAAAGCAGACAAGGCAGAAATCGACAAGCGTGTTGAACAAGCAGCAGAAATCCTACAACTAGGCCACTTGCTTGAGCGCCAACCAAAAGCACTTTCTGGTGGACAGCGTCAACGTGTGGCGATTGGCCGAACATTGGTATCGCAGCCAAATGTATTCCTTCTAGACGAGCCACTATCAAACTTGGATGCGGCACTGCGTGTAAACATGCGTGCACAAATTACTAAGCTACAACGCCAACTTGGTTGTACCATGATCTACGTAACGCACGATCAGGTAGAAGCGATGACAATGGCAGATAAAATCGTTGTACTAGACGGCGGTTATGTATCGCAAGTTGGTAAGCCGCTTGAACTTTACCATTACCCACAAAACCGCTTTGTAGCTGGCTTTATCGGTTCTCCGAAAATGAACTTCATGAGCGTATTCATTGATGAAGTAGAAGCAGAGCGCGTCAAAGTTCAACTATCTAACGGCGTATCTTTCTGGATTCCGGTGGATGGTACAACAGTTAACCGCGGCGACCGAATGTCTTTAGGCATTCGCCCTGAGCACCTATTATCCGCTTCTGAAGCTGATGCAAGTATTCACGGTGAAGTGATGATTGTTGAGAAGCTAGGTAACGAAACTCAAGTATACCTAAATCTAGAAGGCGCGGACGCCGACGTTATTTTCCGTCAGCCGGACACGCTTGCAGTCGACACTGGCGATAAAATCGAGATCGGTATTCCAGCTCATCGTTGTCACCTGTTCCACAGTGATGGTCGCGCATGCCGCCGCCTATACAAAGAAAACGGCGTAGAAGTCGAATAGTTCATTCGTCCTTACTCAAAAAAATCCCTCTCACTTGAGAGGGATTTTTTATCTTAATAAATATCAGCAATTCGATACTAAATCATTAATCGTTAACGAATCAAATCACCCGTTTCTTCTACCCTCACATAAACCATTGTCTTTGTACTGATACTTCATTTTTAATACTTTTCCTCATTCCTCATAAGTAAGTACCAGCTTTTTCCTAACCCGCCAAACTTAGCCAAAGGGCCAAATATCATTCTTATTTCCACTTACCTCTACAACGCAAATTTTTACACTTATCAACGAAATTACACGTGACAAAAAACTCAGCAGCATTCAACAGAATGCTCTGTGCACCAACTACTAATAACGTTCACGACACGGCAATTGGGGAAGACACCCAAGGGCGGTAGCGTGTCAGAAGGGAAACTGAGTCATGAAACAAAAAGGACTTATCCGCTCTCATGAGATGGAGTTCGCTTTTTTATATCGCATCTCAGATCTTGCTGTCATCGTCTCTTTTATGCTGCTTTTAGTGTTCAAAGACATGAATACTGCGATGGGGAAAGATTACGTCATATTGGCTTTCGTTGGAGGCATCTCCTTTCTATTTATGGCAGAAAGCGGCAATCTGTATCGCTCTTGGCGAACCAGTTCGTTTAAAGAGCAGATGTTTATTGTCTGTGTTGCTTGGGCGGTGACTTCTGCACTTATCTTTATTGTGCTGTATTTTTCTGAAGTCCATACCTTATTTGATAACACAATTTTAGCGCTGTGGTTTGCGATTACGCCCGCTCTGCTCTTAGCATGGCGAGTAACATTCCGTACCGGATTAGCCTATTTGAGAAAAAAAGGATTCAACACTCGCACTGCGATCATCATCGGCCAAACTCCTCACGGCATTACCCTAGCTAACGAAATTCAAAACCACACAGAACACGGCGTGCTTTTTGATGGCTTTTACGACGAACGATCTTCCGACAGATTGCCAAATTCTGATTATCCTATTAAAGGAGCTGTTGACCACGCCCTTGAGCGAGCTAAAAAAGGGGAAGTAGATTACGTCTATATCGCGATGCCAATGCACGCAAAAGAGCGCATTGCGTCACTTCTTAACCAATTCTCAGATACCACCGCAAATACGTATCTGATTCCCGACTTCTTCACTTATAACCTTTTACATTCTCGTTGGGCGCAGATCGGCCAAGTTCAAACACTAAGTGTCTTTGATACACCTTTTGCTGGAATTTCTTCTTGGGTAAAACGGTTTGAAGACATCTTGTTTTCGAGCATTATTTTGGTCTTAATCGCCCCTATTCTATTCGTCATTGCGATTGGCATTAAGGCAACTTCTAAAGGCCCTGTCATCTTTAAACAACATCGTTACGGTCTTGATGGACGCAAGATTGAAGTCTGGAAGTTCCGTTCAATGACAACCATGGATCAAGGTTCCAACGTGAAACAGGCGACAAAGAACGATCCTCGTATTACGCCTTTTGGCGGATTTCTACGTCGCACCTCTTTGGACGAACTACCTCAATTTATCAATGTACTGCAAGGGACCATGTCTATTGTCGGCCCACGCCCTCATGCCGTGGCACACAATGAAGAATACCGTCAGATCGTGGATCGCTACATGCTACGTCACAAAGTAAAACCAGGCATTACTGGCTGGGCGCAGATTAATGGTTATCGCGGCGAAACCGACACCTTAGAAAAAATGGAAAAGAGAGTCGAATTTGATTTGGATTACATCCACCACTGGTCGGTTTGGATGGACATCAAAATCATCTTTATGACCGTTTTCAAAGGCTTCACTGGTGCTAACGCTTACTAAGGTTAAGATTATGAAGAAACTGACAATGGCAATAGCATTGAGTCTGTTTTCTACTGACTTGCTCGCAGAACCGATGGCTTACCAAACCGAGTCTGGTATAGAGTTGATTCCCCTCGTAAAAACTTTCTACGAGGGAGATGACAACATCAATAAAGCGGAAAAATCCGGCAATGTAGAATCGGTCAATATTTGGGGTATAGAACCAAGCTTACTAGCACGTATAGAACGGAATCGCTATCGCGCAGATATTTTATATAAGTTAAAAGCGGGCTTTTCATCTGACGATCGCAACGACTTCGACGACCACACTTTTCAGTTTTCCAACTTTTTCGAATTTAATCATCGTCATCGTTTAGTGGTTGATTACCGTTTTCGCGTCCAGCATGAAGTTCGAGGAGAAGATATTACCGAAGGTAATGGTAGCGCAATCGACTCACCAATAGAGTTCAACCGTAACGATGTAAAAACCAATTATGTCTTTGGATCTAACGGTGCCAAAGGCAGACTCGAATTCGGTTTAGGCTATAGTGATAAAACCTATCAAAACTATCGTGACGGCTTGCCTGGTCGCACAAACGCTAAAACTAAATACAACGATTTTCGAGCTCCCAATGCACATTTGGAGTTCTATTTAAGAGCGACGCCAAGAACCTATTGGTTAGTCGGAACAAACCAAATCGTAACCGAGTATCAGCACCGAAATTCTGCGCAGCCATCGAAAGATAACAACACCAGTTTCTATTACACCGGTGCCGAATGGGAAGTCACAGGAAAAACCAAAGGCATCGCTCGAATCGGTTATCAAATCAAAGATTTTGACAGCGCTCAACGAGAGACATTTAAAGGCTTTAGTTGGGATATCGGCTTTGAATGGTTGCCTCAAGAACAAACTCTAGTCAGCGTGAAAACCACTCAAGCGGCGGTTAACCCCGATCAAGATGGCGATTACAACCTACAAACTCGTTACCGACTGAACCTGAAGCACGATTGGAATAGTTACCTTGCAACTCGCTTAGGTGCTGTTTATCAACAAGATGATTACACGGGAATCTCCAGAAACGACGATCGGTACACTCTATCTTTTGGTATCGATTATCAGATCAAACGTTGGATACAGCTGCAAGCCGATTGGCAATACCAAGATAAAAACTCTAGCCGATCGGGTTATAGCTTCGAACAAAACATTTGGACTTTAAGCGCACAGTTTTCTCTGTAAAAAGGATTATTAATGAAGGCATTCATCAAATTCATGAGTGTAGCGTTGTTGCTATTTAGCACTTTGGTCAACGCTGACTCAAACGAGGAAGATTACTTACTCGATACTGGCGATACCATTTCCGTGCAGGTCTATGGTGAAGAAGATCTTACGATTAAAAATATTCTAATAACGTCAGATGGCTATTTTGATTACCCCTACCTTGGCCGAATCAAAGCAATCAAAAAAACACCAAAACAACTCAAGTACGAAATAGAAACGGGCTTAAAAGGCGATTATCTCATCAATCCAAAAGTGATGGTCACCATCAATAACTTTCGTCTGTTTTACGTTAATGGCGAAGTCAGGAAACCTGGTGGATTTGAGTACCGTCCAGGGTTAACCATAGAGAAGGCCATCGCTCTAGCAGGTGGCTTGACCGACAGAGCCTCACGCAAAGGCATTAACCTCACCAAGCATAAAACGGGTCAAACGATGGAAGGAGTCAGTATGCACCGCAACGTTGAACCTGGTGACATTGTATTTATTGACCAGAGCTTCTTTTAAGTGACAGGGAATCAAATGAACGGGACTCATCCAAATAATCTCCAGATGAACAAAGTAGAACTGATTCGTTTTGGCCATCACTTCAAAGCGATTAAAAAGAATTGGCTAAGCATCGCAGCATTCACGCTTCTGTTCTCATTAACTTGTACTTGGTATATCTACTCCAAAGCATCGATATACCAAGCTACAGCTACGCTACTCATCCAAGAGGAGCAAAAAAGCGCCCTTTCAATCGAGGAAGTATATGGCGTCGACACGACAAAAAAAGAGTACTTTCAAACGCAAATCGCCATTTTAAAATCGAATCATATTGCAGATAAGGTCATTAGAGAGCTGAACCTCACCCCATTACCTGAATTCACAAGCTCAGGGGGGTTAAATAAAAAAATCGACCAAATAAAGTCGATTCCTTTTGTTCAAGACCTACTGAATGTGGCACCAAGCCCAAAAGAAACCGCGCAGTTTTCAGAGTCCTATTATCAGGCACTTCAAGCTTTCAGAAGTAAACTCGATATTGAGCCAGTACGTAACACCCAATTAGTCAGAATTCGCTTTCGTTCTACCGATCCTAAGCTTGCTACGACAATCGCCAACGCGGTCGGCCAAGCCTATATTGACGCAAATTTTGAAGCCAAATTGGTCGTTACACAAAATGCGGCTACTTGGTTGACAAATAACTCTCAAAAATTGGAGGAGCGATTACGTAACTCGGAGCAAGCGCTGCAAGAATTCTTGTTAAAAGAAGGGTTGATCGATATAAACGGTATTGATGAAATTTACGCAAATGAGCTAGAAGAACTCACTCGCAAGCTGAATATCGCTGTTAATAAGCGTATTGAAGCGCAGACGTTAATCCAACTGTTACGACGTAAATCTTCGCAAAGTTTAGACAGCTTGTTGTCAATTGATGAATTCGCTAATCAAGCGCAAATCCGCGATCTAAAATTGTCGGAAGCACAGGCAGCCAAAAATCTCTCTGAACTGGCACAGCGCTACGGACCTAAGCATGATCGAATGATTCAGGCGAAAGCACAGCTTGCTGAAATTCAATCAAGAACCCAGCAACTCATCCGGGACATTTCCTTCAGTAAGCAACAAGACCTTCTTGCTGCAAAAGCGCAAGAGGACATGCTTCGAGCAGAACTCGATAACAAAAAGTCAGACTTCCAATCGTTAGGGTCACAAAAAGCGCGTTACGAACAGTTAAAACGCGAGGTTGAATCCAATAAGGCACTCTATGAAGCGTTCTTAAATCGTGAGAAAGAGACCAACGCCACCAGCGACTACAAGAATGTCACTGCTCGCTTTACTGATAAAGCCATCATCCCTCTATTCCCGGTGGCACCACAACGAATCAAACTGGTACTAATTGCCACCTTTTTTGGCTTTGCCATTGCTTGCGCTCTGGTCATCATCTTAGAAACGATGCGAGAAGTTATCCGAAGCACAGCCGATGTGCAGGAAAAACTTGGTGTTACGTGTTTAGGTGTGATTCCTATGGTCAAAAAACGCAATTTGCGTAAAAACGGCGTCAGTTATACCGCGTATTTAGATGATGAAGAAAAACTATTTAGTGAAGCTTGCCGCTCGGTCAGAACCTCGCTTCTGCTCAGATTAACCAACACGAAGCAAAAGATATTGCCCTTTACCTCTGCTATTCCAGAAGAAGGAAAAACATCGACCAGTATCAATATGGCGGTGTCGTTTTCAAAAATGGAAAAGGTGTTGATCATCGACTGCGATTTACGTCGACCTTCCATCGCAAAGCGATTCGGTATTGCTGAATCAAGCCCTGGCTTAACGCATATCCTGACGATGGATACGCCAATCAAAGATTGTGTTACACATATAAAAGAAGCCAACTTAGATGTATTACCGGCGGGCCTAATTCCGCCAAACCCACAGGAATTACTGGCTTCTGATCGCTTTAAAAAGTTGCTCGAACATTTTCAAAATAAGTATGACCGGATCATTATCGATACACCTCCACTACTGTCAGTGAGTGACGCACTTATTCTTGGTCAGTATGCCAATGGTCTGATTACCGTCATTCGCTCAGAATCGACAAAATCATCACTGGTTAACCTTGCGTTATCTAAACAAATACAACACTCAGTTCCATCTCTTGGCGTCTTAATCACACAAGCCAAGGCCAAGGAAGGAGAGACGCTTTATGTCCAGAAATACGCCTACTAACGTAAACCTATCTTGGTACCAAACGTTGAAAAGCCAAGAACAGCCAGTATTGATCTATCAAATGGGCAAAGTAGGTTCGAGTGCATTAGAGCATTCCATTCCTAACTCGATTCACTTGCACGACCTTATGACCGTCGATGCGCAAAAACAAATATCCCCCGTTAGAGCGCAATTGCATAAGCCTCAGATCAATGCGTTAAAGCGACGACTAAAGCGTATAACGATGAGCCATATGTTAAAGCGCAAGAAAAAAGTTCGAATTATCTCGCTGGTGCGAGAACCGATCGGACGAAATGTCTCAATGTTCTTTCAAGCACTTCCTTTTTGGATGGCGGACAAATATCTAAAGGATGACAGCGCAATACGTACCGAACGACCGCAATTACTCCAAGAAGCATTTGATAAGCACATGAATCATCAATATGCGCTGCAGTGGTTTGACAACGAGATCAAACAACTAACAGGGATTGATGTGTTTAACGAGTCTTTTAATCACGAAGTAGGCTATCAAACATACCATAACAATAACTTCTCACTGTTGGTCATTCGAAGTGACAAGCTAACGCAGGCTAACTCCGCAGTTGAAGACTTTTTAGGTTACCCCGTGGATGTTGTTTATGAAAATCAATCAGACAACAAATGGTACTCGCCACTAATGAAAGAATTCAAAACGCAATTTCAACCTACACCCGAGTACGTTGAAGAAATGCTGAATTCTAAATTGACGAAGCACTTTTTCTCAAATGCAGAAATCACCGACCTTAAACAGCAATATCTGACCAATTAATCATGAAAACCAAGATTCTACATATTATCAATGATCTTTCTCTGAACGGCGGTGCTCAGAAGTTCTTAGTCGACCTTGTTTTAGAACATAAGCCTGAATACGAAATCAAAATTTTGGTCTTGTGTGATGAAAATGATTACTTACCAATGCTATCCGCCCAAGGCATAGAGTGTTTTAACTGGCGCACATTGCCATTGAGTGAGAAATTCTCTTTGCTGCGTTGGCCGGATGTCGTTCACGGGCACCTCTACCCTTCCATTTACCTAGCGCTATTGGCGGTAGGTAAAAAACGAATCCAGACTGAGCACTGTTCTTATAACCGTCGACGTGACTATCCGCTGTTTAAGTTCATGGAATACATCTTATATTGGGGCCACGACTTGACAGTCAGTATTAGTGAAAAAGTACAAGATGAACTCGTGAAGTTCATGCCTCGCTATCAACATAAATATCACGTGGTGCACAATGGCGTTGATTTAAAAAGGTTTTCTATGACGCCAAGATTCGCCAGCCACCTAATCGACAAACCAGTTATCAAGATTGGAATGGTGGGCCGACTTCACCAACATAAAGACCATGAAACGCTTATCCAAGCACTTATCCATTTACCAAGACGATACGAACTCCACCTTGCGGGAGATGGAGAAAAAAAATCGTCACTGCAAGCATTAGCAACAAAAATCAACGTCGCGCAACGTGTTCACTTTCATGGCGTAGTTTCTGACGTTCCAGCCTTTTTGAACGACATGGATATTTACGTGCAATCGTCGCACGTCGAAGGCTTTGGTT
Source organism: Vibrio sp. 1978 (assembly GCF_033344345.1). NCBI lineage: Bacteria > Pseudomonadati > Pseudomonadota > Gammaproteobacteria > Vibrionales > Vibrionaceae > Vibrio > Vibrio sp. 1978. The sequence goes on along the minus strand of NZ_JAWPOP010000001.1, from coordinate 45,223 downwards.
TGGCGGCGGTTGAGGCGATGGCAGCAGGCTTACCCGTACTATCGTCGGACGTACCTGGTTTGGATGACGTCACCGGACGTGCCGAATATTTATTTCAAGTTGGTAACGCCACTGAACTGAGCCAAAAAGTTCTCCAGCTGTGTGAAAGTGTTGAGCGGTATGACGCTGCAAGTCAATACTCAGTCAATAGGGCCTCTCTCTACACCATCGATAAATTTCGTGAAGGTTACTATGGAATCTACCAGCAGCTTTGCGCCAACAAATAGTTCCGCGCCATCGAGCCATCGCGCCTCATTGCTTGCAGCATGCCTATTAGCATTGTTCTTTATTCCTATGAAGTTTCGTGCTGGAGGAATAGCGCTAGCCCCATCTGACATCGCAAGCCTTTTGTCCATTGGTTTTACTGCATTAGTGGTATTGGAAGGAAAAGCTGAAAAACTCATGCATCCCTGTATGGGGTTCCTCGTATTGTTCACTGGGTATGTGTTCATAAATGGTCTGCTAAATCGCGTCCCTTTAATGCCGCTAGTTATAGAAACTGTGCAATGGTTAGCGATTTTGTGCCTACTGAGCCTAATGTACGCCTATGGCGTGTTTGATGACGAACGGGTAATGGTTTATTTCACGTATTTGTTGTTTTTCATCTGTACGCTCGTTGCCTTATGGCACTTTGCTCAGGGCTATCAAAGCGGGTTTAAGTTACTCGGGGTAAGTAAATACGGGTTCGGTGTACTGTGCTCACTACTGTACCTTTATCGAGATAAAATTCGCGCTTTCCACCTTTTGATGCTCGTAGCTTTAGTATTACTGGTGTTATCACAAGAAAGAAAAGCGCTACTTGGTTTTTGTCTGCTTTTCTTCTTTGACCAACTGCTCGTAAAAAACTTAATGAGAAAATCGCTCAGCGAAACGTACACGTGGACGATTTTATTAGCCTTAAGCTTCATTGTGTTTACTGCCGTCACAACCACACTCTACGTTGGGTTTGAAACGCTAGCAGACACATTGGAAATAACCCAAGAAGACGTCTTATTTGCCAACCAAAGTGAAGCCCGATGGGTATCGAATCTTCATAGAAAACTTTTACTTGCCAATGGGCTAGATATTTTATTTCAACACCCGGTGTTAGGTGTCGGCGCGAAAATGTTACCCAACTTTATGATCAGTTACTTTAATTATGATGAGCTGGCGATCTACACCCACAACTTTGTGTTAGATACCGCAATTGAATACGGATTGCTTGGTATCGGTCTGCTGTTTGGTGGTTATTTTCTTTTTATTCGCTTTTGCTTCCGTAGTCTTAATGAAAACAGAAAAAGCCTATTACTTGCGATATACGCCCTCATCATGGTGTTTTTCGTTGCGGTAAACACCACCATAATTTTAATACTCTTATTACCCGTCATGATCAGCATGAGCAACGACTCAAGGGCCATTGCTCATACTTTTCCGGTAAACCATCACCACGAATATGAATAATCAAGGATAGGATAGATGAAGTATTCAATCTCTCGACAATTTGAAAAGAACCGAGAACTCCAAGCTGATAATTTTGTTTTAGTTTACCAAATGGGCAAAGTTGGCTCCTCATCAATTGAGCACACGCTAGGGGAGAAAAATATCCCGAGCTATCACATCCACACCTTTGATGATCACGAAGAATTTCACATGTATCACAATAAAAAAGACGTGAGTAAATTCTTCGACTTCCGAAACCGCGCACTCTATCGCTTAGTGCTCAAGCAGCGAAAACGTATCTTACAAAAACGCGAGCAGATTAAAATCGTTACGCTGGTCCGCGATCCAATCGCAACTGTCTTTTCTCGCTTCTTTCAAGATCTCCATTTGCAATTTATCGAAGGCAAAAAGAACGATGCAATTCACCGAGATATGGAAGTCACGTATCAGCACCTCGAGCATTGCTTTGATAACTATATCAATCTCAACTATTTTGCGGACTGGTTCGACAACGAGTTAAAGCGTAATTTCAATATCGATGTGATGCGCCAAGAGCTGGACAACACTCAACCTTTCTTCACATTCCAGAACGATCAGGCCAACGTCATGCTAATCAAATGCGAACAGCTCAGTTCTCTTGATAAAGAAATCGGTGAGTTTCTTGAGTTGCAAGACTTCGTGCTGAAAAACAGCAACGAAGCGAAAAACAAGTGGTACTCCAATATCCACCAACACTTTAAGAATCACTACGACTTCTCAAAACTGTTCTATATGTACGATCTTCCCTTGTATCGCCACGTTTATTCAGAGCAAGAGCGTGATGCTTTTAAACACAAATGGATGCAAACACCAGGGACAAAATCATCATGAAGAAAGTGCTCCATGTTACAGAAGCATTTGGAGGTGGCGTTCAAACCGCCCTCTATAGTTATGTTCACTCATCCAGAGACGAGCCTTATCAGCATTTCTTGCTAGCCAGAGCCCGAGAAAACGACTTGACCAATGAGAACAACCACCACATTTTCGTACAGACAAAGTGGGTAGAAGGCGGCTTGCTTCAATTTATTCGCGATGCAAACCACATGATTGCATCACTTGCTCCCGACGTCGTGCATTTGCACTCGAGTAAAGCGGGATTTCTCGGCCGATTTCTAAAGCTTGGCAAGGCACGCTTGGTTTACACACCGCACTGTTATGCCTTCGAACGTGAAGATATCTCAGAGCTTGCACGCCAGATCTATAAAGCACTAGAGAAAGTAAAACTGAGCAAAATTGATGTGGTTGCAGGCTGTAGCCAACGAGAGTGTGACCTAGCCATTAGCATTGGTGCGAAACGTGCCGAACTGCTCAACAACTACGTGTCTTATCAAAGTGAAGATCGTATAGAGCGAAACAAGCAAGAAGCGCTGAAGCTCGTTGTACTTGGTCGTGTCGCGCCCCAAAAAGATCCTCAGTTTCTTATCAGCACATTGCAGTTCCTTAATCGGTATGCGCTTAACCGCCCGATAGAGATCACATGGATAGGTGGCGGTGACCACGTACTCGAACAGAAATTACGTACTGAAAATGTGGATGTAACGGGTATGCTGCCTCGCGATGAGGTAGTTGAAAAGCTCAAGGGTTCAGACCTTTATCTACACACTGCAGCATGGGAAGGGATGCCGTTAACCATTCTAGAAGCATCCAAGTTACATCTTCCTATGGTTATTCGGAGCATCGGCGCAACCAAAGATCTCAACTACCCGTTTTTAGCGCTCACACCTGAAGAAATGGCCAAGCAGATCGCGCATTGTGTCAATCATTATGAAGAGATCGGTTTTCGCCAATATACAGCAGAATTAAACGATGCCTTCAGTGAAGAAAAACAGCGCCTCGCACTCAATAATATTTACGGTTAAATGCCCCTATGTTTCACACTGTTCAACAAAAATTACTGTTGATGCCCAGCGGTAAAAAAAGCTTGTTATCTACTGGATTAAAAACCGCAATCACGCGTGTGTTGAGTGCGCTATTTGCTTTTTTACTGACTCTGATTGTATCGAAGACCAGTGACGCTTCGACGGCCGGTCAATTTTTCTTTTTATTCAACCTAGTCTCGCTACTCGCTATCGTTTCTCAGCTAGGTTTTGATGTCTCGTTAGTTCGTTACAATGCGATCGCTTTTAATAACAAAGCGAAGCTTGAACAAAGCCAAAACTATAAAACCGCACTTTATCGAAGTATGGCATTTTGCTTGCTCGCCATAGGCGTTTTGTTGGCAGCGTTTAATCTGTTTCCAGAACAGCTAAACCAGACTCAATCACCAATGTATGCGATTACTTTATGCTTGCTTTGCATACCTTTCTTGGTGCTTGCGCAAACCAACAGTCGGGTGCTTCAAGCATGTAGAAAAGTTGTATCATCTCTGTTTGCGTTGCAGCTTGGGGTAAGCATGTTGATGGTCATTTTTGTCTTTGCCCTAGACTATATCGGTCAGCAAAATATCAACAATCTAATGACCGCACTGCTTTTAGCGAGCATAGGTGTCGCGGTCATATCTAGTGCCAATTGGCTTGGCTCAGATCAATATCAAACATCGGCTTTCGTACCAAACAAAAAAATGGTCGCTTCTGCCAAGCAAGTCTGGGTTGGCAGTATCTTCACGAATGTTCTTCAATGGGGAAGCCTTGTTATTGCGGGCTTTTTTATCTCAACAGCGGAAATCGGTTTGTTAGCCGCAGCCCAACGCACATCACTACTGATTGGCTTTGTGCTGATTACCATTAACTTTGTGGTCGCCCCGATGTTTGCCTCTCTCTACAAAGAGCGTCAAATGCTCAAACTGCAGAACCTGAGCCGCTTGGCGTGCCGAGCCAATGTTGGTTTAGCGATTGTACCCGTAATTATTTGCACCCTCTTCCCCGAGTTTGTAATGCAGTTTTTTGGTGAGGAGTTTCTCGCCGCGGCGCCACTATTAGTCGTCCTTTCTCTGGGGCAGTTAGTCAATGTTGCGACTGGTTCAGTAGGGTTTTTATTATTAATGAGCGGTCATGAGAGAACCATGAAATACATTACAATTTCCTCCGGTACGGTGTCTATCTGCCTACTTGTTACGCTTTGCCAAATGTTTGGGGTGATTGGTGCAGCGTGGGCAATGGCAATTGGCATGGCTATCCAGAATTTAGCTGCACTGTACTTTGTAAAACGTTACTTAGGCTTCTTTCCAATAGGTTAATTATGGCTTTAATACTGGCACGCACGAGTTTTGTTTTAGTCCTGATGCTAACCGCTTCACTCTCTTTGTGGAAAAGCTCTGACCTACACCATACTGCTTACCTGCAAATGGAAACCTACTTAGGCGGATCGAGTACGCTTCACTTTACTTTCAGTTTATTGATCGGCTTTTTATCGGTTTTCACGTTCCCTTCTCTGGTGAGCTCGAATAAAACCGACATTTTTGGGATTCGTCTTTTGCTACTGCTGTTGGCTATCGTTTCAATGGAAGAAATAAGCCAACTTTTTATTCCAAATCGATCATTTAGTTTTGATGATCTCAGCACCAACTGGATAGGTGTTATCTCAGGTTACTTTAGTGCCAAGTTAATTCGCTTCATCCGCGCTCGATCGTTCTAGTAATACAGGAATCTCTGAGGGATTTGGGTATATAATTACGCCAAACAACCAGACTAACGAGTACATCATGCCATCTCATCCAACCAAGATTACTTTTTTTGAATTCTTAACTCCGTTGATCACGTCAGGCAAAAAGACGATAACGATTCGAGATGAATCAGAAAGCCATTACGTTCCCAATACAGAAGTCGAAGTTTTTACCTTAGAAACGGATCGTAAAGTCTGCGATATCAAGATACGTTCTGTAGAACCACTTCACTTTGAAGATATTAATGAGTTTCATGCAGAACAAGAAGCCATCGAACTACCAAAACTCAAGCAGTTAATTCGAGAAATCTACCCAAATACCGACACGCTATTTGTTATTGAGTATGAGCTGATTAAATAACCCACAACAAAGACTAGACGACTGGTCTAATTCATTCTATAGTACACTTCATGAACGCAAAGACGAATGACACACGCCAACATATTCTCGACGTCGGATACGAGTTAATCGTAAACCGAGGGTTCACGAGTGTTGGTCTTTCAGAGCTATTAAAAAAGGCCGCAGTGCCAAAAGGCTCGTTTTATCATTACTTCAAATCCAAAGAACAATTTGGTGAAGCGATGATTCAAGACTACTTTACTAAGTATTTTGAGCGTTTAAACGCACGCTTTACCAATACTGAACTGAGTGGCTACCAACGCCTAATGAGCTATTTCGAAGAAATGGTCAAAGTAGAAGACGACGTGTGTAATGCGAACAAATGTTTATTGGTTAAGTTAAGTGCAGAAGTCTCCGATCTCTCTGAGTCAATGCGCTTGGCATTACGCCAAGGAGCAGACAAAACCATTCAAGCGATAGCGGATTGCATTGACATCGGCATTCAAGATGGCTCAATCCCCAATGGTGACGGTGCGTTATTAGCAAGGCAGATATACTACCTTTGGAATGGCGCTAGCTTGCTGAACAAACTTTATCAAGATCAGGCAGCATTGACGCAAAGTCTGACCTATACTCAACACTTACTGCAGAATACGCGCACTTGCCCATAACGGGCGGCGTGGAAGCAGAATGAACACCCTACACACGTTTCACTGTCAGAAAAAGCGTCAGTGTTAACACAGTAAACCTTCCCGCTTTAAATAAGCGGGATATTTTGAAATAAATACTAGACGACCGGTCTAATCAACAAGTGAGATAGATATGACTAACGCAACAAATCGCAGAATCGTACTCGCGTCACGTCCCCATGGTGCACCGACACAAGAAAACTTTCGTTTAGAAGAGGTAACGAAACCGACTCCGAAAGAGGGTGAAATGCTATTGAGAACGGTTTATTTATCTCTAGATCCATACATGCGTGGTCGCATGAGTGATGCCGAATCATACGCTGACCCTGTTGCAATTGATGACGTAATGGTCGGTGGTACAGTTTGTCAGGTAGAAACATCAAACCACCCAGATTACGAAGCGGGTGAATGGGTTCTTGCCTACACCGTTGGCTGGCAAGACTACGCTATCTCAACTGGTGAGATGGTCATTAAACTTGGTAAAAAACCGCAAAATCCTTCTTACGCGCTAGGCGTTGCAGGTATGCCAGGATTTACCGCGTACATGGGTTTACTCGACATTGGTCAGCCAAAACCAGGGGAAACCATCGTAGTAGCAGCTGCTACGGGGCCTGTAGGCGCAACAGTTGGTCAAATTGGTAAAATCAAAGGTTGCCGAGTTGTTGGTATAGCAGGCGGAGAAGAAAAATGCCGTTACGCTAAAGAGGTGCTTGGTTTCGATGAGTGTATTGATCACAAAGCTGAAGACTTTGCAGAACAACTGAAAAATGCCTGTGACAAAGGTATCGATGTTTACTTCGAAAACGTAGGTGGCAAAGTATTCGAGGCTGTATTGCCACTTCTGAATACAAATGCGCGTATCCCACTTTGTGGTTTGATTTCTCAGTACAACGCGACAGAGCTGCCTGAAGGTACCGACCATCTTCCATTACTAATGGGTAAGCTCCTGACCAAACGAATCAAGGTGCAGGGCTTCATCATTTTTGATGATTACGGACATCGTTACGGTGAATTTGCGCAAGATATTAATCAATGGTTGGCAGAAGGAAAGATCCAATACCGCGAACATCTAGTACAAGGACTGGATAATGCGCCAGAAGCATTCATCGGTCTGTTGGAAGGTAAGAATTTCGGCAAGCTTGTAGTACAGATTAACGACCCATTATAAAAAGGGATATGTAAATGATTAAACTTCACCACCTCAATCAGTCTCGTTCAAAGCGCATCATTTGGTTACTTGAAGAGCTAGATGTAAATTACGAGATTGTACCCTATGTCCGTGATTCCGTGACCTTCATGGCACCGCCAGAACTAAAAAGTGTTCACCCATTAGGAAAGTCACCTGTTCTTGAAGATAACGGCGAGATTATCATTGAGTCAGGTGCAATGACCGAATATTTGATTGAGAAATACAGTGACGGAGCCTTTGCTCCTGAGCGTGGTACAAAAGCACACACAGAATATTTGCAATGGATGCACTTTGCAGAAAGCTCTGCAATTTTACCTATGCTGCTAAAAATCTTCGTAAGCAAAGAGCCAAATGAAACTCAGTTTTTATCAGGCTATGCCGACAAGGAAGCAATGAATGTACTAGGCTACTTCGAGCAATCCTTAGAAGGCAAAACTTACCTAGTAGAAGAGCGTCTGACTGGCGCTGACATCATGATGTCTTTCATTGTCGAATTGGTTCAAAAGTTTGGTTTAGTTAATCACTTCCCTAATATTGAACGTTATGGGAAACAGCTCGCGACACACCCAGCATTTGCAAAAGCTGAACAACTTGAAGTGAAGTACTCTTAATTACTTCCCCCTTTCGCCCCTTTGATGACACGTAAAACTTCATTTAAGGGGCGATATTACTAGCATCGCAGACACGCTAACTGGATAGCGCTCCCCCCAGTCAATCGTATTCGAGAACGTCGATTGTTATGTCAATCAAGCTAATGTAGTAAATTTCTGATTCTAATATAGTTTCGACCATAGTCACCATCTATTGAATTGATAAGCAATATCAGTTTTCTCCTCCAGCTTTTCCGTAATAACCTCCTCTACAGTTTCTAAGGTATTGAGCCCTGGAGGGGGAAGAAAAATGACAAACAAGAAATTGACTACAGCAGCAGGTTGCCCTGTCGCACATAACCAAAACGTTATGACTGCAGGTCCTCGTGGCCCTCAACTATTACAAGACGTTTGGTTCCTTGAAAAATTGGCACACTTTGACCGCGAAGTGATCCCTGAGCGTCGTATGCACGCAAAAGGTTCAGGTGCTTACGGTACGTTCACAGTAACGCACGACATCACAAAATACACTCGCGCTAAGATCTTCTCTGACATCGGCAAAAAAACAGAACTATTCGCTCGCTTCACTACTGTAGCTGGTGAGCGCGGTGCAGCAGACGCAGAACGCGACATCCGTGGTTTCGCACTTAAATTCTACACTGAAGAAGGTAACTGGGACTTGGTTGGTAACAACACACCAGTATTCTTCCTACGTGACCCACTAAAATTCCCAGACCTAAACCACGCAGTAAAACGCGACCCTCGCACTAACATGCGTAGCTCTACCAACAACTGGGATTTCTGGACATCACTACCAGAAGCATTCCACCAAGTGACTATCGTAATGAGTGACCGTGGTATCCCAGCGTCTTACCGTCATATGCATGGTTTTGGTAGCCACACATTCAGCTTCATCAACGCAGAAAACGAGCGTTACTGGGTGAAATTCCACTTCAAAACTCAGCAAGGCATCAAAAACCTAACTGACCAAGAAGCAGAAGCAATCGTAGGTAAAGACCGCGAAAGCCATCACCGTGACCTTTACGAAGCGATTGAGCGTCAAGACTTCCCTAAATGGAAGATGTACGTACAGATCATGCCTGAGCTAGAAGCGGATGAAGTCAACTTCAACCCATTCGACCTAACACGTGTATGGTCTCAAAAAGACTACCCACTGATCCCAGTTGGTGAGTTCGAACTGAACCGTAACCCAGAAAACTTCTACGCAGAAGTTGAGCAATCAGCGTTTAACCCAGCAGCAGTTGTACCTGGTATCGGCTTCTCTCCAGATAAGATGCTACAAGGTCGTCTGTTCGCTTACGGCGATGCTCAGCGTTACCGTCTAGGTGTGAACCACCATCAAATCCCAGTGAACGCACCTCGTTGCCCTGTTCACAGCTACCACCGTGATGGCGCAATGCGCGTTGATGGCAACTTTGGTTCAACACTGGGTTACGAGCCAAACTACAAACAAGAATGGGCAGAGCAACCAGATTACTCTGAGCCACCTCTGCGCATCAATGGCAACGCTGATCACTACGATCATCGTGTAGACGAAGACTACTTCAGCCAAGCGGGTGACCTATTCCGTCTGATGAGCGAAGAGCAACGTCAAACTCTGTTCGATAACACAGCTCGCGCAATGGACGGTGTGCCAGAGTTCATCCAACAGCGCCACGTTCAACACGCATACCAAGCGGACGAAGCGTACGGCAAAGGTCTTGAAATTGCACTAGGCTTAAACAAGTAAGCGAACGCTGCAATCATTACACTGCGTGATTTAAAGACGAAAAAAGGAGGTGCTCTACAGCACCTCCTGATTTCAAATCACTAATCCTTAATCACAAGTCACAAACCATGCTCAAGGAGATTCATTATGATTAACTTAGATTTCTTTAAGCTCTTTGATACCAAAGAACTGTTTATCTATTACTGATTCATCAACTACTGATTTTTAGCTACCGCTTTGATCAGTACTGATGTATCCATGCGACCTAAACCATCACGTTGAAGGTCTGCGTATTGCTCATCCACTTTCTTAGTCAGTGGAAGTTCTAGACCCACTCGCTCAGCTTCTTGCAGACAGAAACCTAAGTCTTTGCGCATCCAATCAATAGCGAAGCCAAAATCGAACTTGTCTTCAGCCATTGTATTTGCGCGGTTTTCCATCTGCCAAGAACCTGCAGCGCCATGCTTAAGCGTTTCTACAACTTGAGCGATGTCCAAGCCTGATTTTTGTGCCAGCAACAAAGCTTCACTCAGACCTTGTAAAACGCCTCCAATACAGATTTGGTTTACCATCTTACAGCGTTGACCCTGACCGTTTTCACCCAGTAGCGTCATCTGCTTCGCGTACACATCCATCGCCGGAGACACACGGTCAAAAATGCTTTGTTCACCACCACACATGATGGTTAGAACACCATTTTCTGCGCCCGCTTGACCACCAGAAACTGGCGCATCAATGAAGTGATTACCATACTTAGCACACGCTTCAGCCAGCTCAACCGCTAGGTCTGCAGAAGTCGTCGTGTGATCGACTAACACTGCATCTGCTTTCAAACCGACCAGAATGCCTTCTTCACCGTAAACAACGCTACGAACGTCATCATCATTACCCACACAGGTAAAAACGATGTCACAGCCTTCTGCCGCTTCACGTGGTGTTTCACAAGCTACGCCTTGGTATTCTTCAGCCCATTTGTCGGCTTTCGCTTTTGTGCGGTTGTATACTTTGGTTTCAAAGCCCGCTTTACTTAGGTAACCAGCCATTGGGTATCCCATCACACCCAGACCAATAAATGCTACTCGTTGTTTTTCCATTGCACGCTTCCCTTAGTTCACCTGACTGAAATGTTTCGTAACATGCTACTAAAGAATTGAAATCATTACTCGTGATTTCTCTTTCCTCGGTCTCGATGATCCTGCATTGCAGTCCGTTTATTGCGCCTTCTACACCCCTTTACTTGACGATTAGCGTAACAGTCAAAGCACTTACAAAGATTCACTACTGCTTAGCGTGGAACATCGCTTGCCCACTTTTGTCCTTGTTCGACCAGAAATTGATGTTGAACTGAGCATCATCGCTCATCTCAATGCGGTGCCAGTACTGCGGTGGGCTTGTAGCAAACTGGCCTGCATTAATCACCACCACAACTTCTGCTTCTGTGGCATTTTCATCAGCAAAGCCGTAGTAAGTCACTTGCCCTTCCATGACGCACAGCTGTCCAAACACTCCCTCAGCGGTATTATGATGAGTCAGTAGCGCTGGTGGCACATTGTCTTTAGTGAAGAAAGGCGTTGAACGTTGAACAGTCCAGTCTTTAGGAATTCTTAGATGCGACATAATGATACCCTCTCTAATTACAATTCTTTTCGTTAAAATCGGTTAAGCCTGAGCGGCTTGAGACAACTCTCGGAGTAGTGGAAATGCTTGCGTAACTTGTTCTCCCGTCACGACGAAGCCCATGAGTCGGCTATTTTCATCTTCTGCTTTCGCGGCAATGCCAGTTTGAGAAATCTGCACGCTCCAGTTCGTCACCGAGCTAAAATCGCCTGCCAATTGAATTGGGTAGCTCGGCGTTTTGACCTTTACCATCATAGGCGGTAGTTTCAGCTCTGCTTCTTGCTCCAGTAGTTGTTTCCCTAAAACATTGGCACTTAGCACGATCGGTTGGAGATAAGGCATCATTCGACCTTGGATCTCGGCGCAATCGCCTAATGCAAATACATTGGCTGCTGATGTCTGTAATCGGGCATCTACCTCGATGCCTTTATTGACACTCAACCCACAAGCCTTCGCTAACCAAGTGTTAGCACGTAAACCCGCCGCTGAAATCACTACATCGGCTTCGATTGCTTTACCTTTGCTCAAGCTTGCCACCAGCGAATCATCTGAACGATTGATCGCAACTACACCAGTCTCCAAGGCAAGTTGAATACCTTGCTGCTTAAGTTGGTTTTCGAGCGGCAATGCGACGAATTCAGGAATCAAGTTAGCGAGCAAACGGGAATTTGGCTCAACCACCGTAACCGCTTTACCACTGGTTGCGAGATCCATGGCGATCTCGACGCCGATCAAACCACCACCCATTACTAGAATTCGTTCCGCGCGGCTAATTTGCTCTTCCGCTAATTGATATTCTTGTAGCGAGTTCAGCGTTATCACCTCAGGTGCTGCACCACCAGATATTGGCGGCACAAAGGCTTTCGCGCCTGTCGCAAACACCAGTTTGGAATAAGGATAGGTTTGGCCGTTGGCGACCACTTGCTGAGCTTGCACGTCGACATGCTCAACCTTGGTATGGGCGAACAGTTCGATGTTGTGTTCCTGTGCAAACGCCTCACCACTTTTAACTACCAAGTCTCGGGCAGTTTGCTTGTTACTGAATACATGACTCAAATCGGGCTTGTTGTATTCCGCGCCATCATCAGCAGTAAACACTTGCAGCGGAATATGTGCGTCCATTCGACGCACTGTTTTCACCAATTGGTAAGCCGCAAAGCCGCTACCAATAATCACAATAGGTGCTTGCATATTCCCTCCTAACCGTTGTATTCAACGAAAACGTCTTTACCCAAGTGACATTCTGGGCACAAGAAGTAATCTGGCACTTCAGACCATGCAGTACCCGGTTCAACGCCTTGATTAGGCTCGCCTTTAGCTGGGTCGTATACCCAATTACAAACGGTGCAAACCATGCATTGGCAATCTGCAGGATGCGCCTCGGCACTAGGGTTGCTAGGAGCAGCATCGACTACCGCTTGTGTTGCTACTTGTGCTGCGGGTTGTGATTGAACTTGTGGTGCAGACGTAGCAATCGCCGGAGAAATAACAGGACTTGTCAGGTCATGCTTCGCCCACAACTTCGCGATGTTCTGACCATGTTCACGGCACTCACGCATCGCATTACCATCTGGTCGCCATTTGGTTTTCAAGCTCACTGCGGTTTCAAAACCTGCGTCAGTCAATCGAGCATGGATACGATCCACCGCGCCACCATTCCAACCGTAACTACCGAATGCAGCGGCCTTCTTCGCTTTAAAGCGCAAACCAGTAATTTCTTCTAGCATGCCTGCGATCTTCGGCATCATGACGTTATTCATGGTAGAAGAACCAACCAAGATGCCTTTTGAGCGGAATACGTTGGCGAGAATTTCATTCTTATCATGCTTAGAGACATTAAAGACTTTGACCGCCACGCCAGGATCGACATCGTGAATGCCTTGCGCGATTGCATCGGCCATCATTCGAGTGTTGTTTGACATTGAATCGTAGAAAATCGTAATGCGATCTTCTTGATAATTGTCTGCCCATGCTAAGTATTGCTCGATGATTTGAACCGGATTATCGCGCCATACAATACCGTGTGACGTGGCGATCATGTCGACAGGCAAATTGAAGCTCAGCACTTCTTTGATTTTTGCGGTTACCAAGCTGCTGAATGGCGTTAAGATATTTGAGTAGTAACGCAAACACTGTTCCATCAACTCATTTTGATCCACTTCATCATTGAACAGACGTTCATCGCAATAGTGCTGACCAAATGCGTCATTGCTGAATAACACTGCATCGCCGGTTAGGTAAGTCATCATGCTGTCTGGCCAATGCAGCATCGGTGCTTCCACGAAGACCAATTGCTTACCGTTACCAATATCGATGCTATCGCCCGTTTTTACGGTTTTGAAGTTCCACTCAGGATGGTGGTGATGACCCACAATCGAATCTATCGCCGCTTCTGTACAGTAAATTGGCGTGTTCGGAATCTTCTCCATTAATGCCGACAATGCACCTGAGTGATCTTCTTCTGCATGGTTTACCACGATAAAGTCGATAGACTTAAGGTCGATTTCCATCTCTAAATTTTGGATGAATTGTTGACTGAATCGATGATCGACCGTATCAATCAATACGGTTTTCTCTTCACGAATTAGATAACTGTTGTAGCTGGTACCTTTTGTCATTTTGTATTCTGTACCGTGGAAGTCTTGAACTTCCCAATCGCGTTGACCTACCCAGTGAATGTTGTTTTTTACGTGAATTGTCATAATTACTACCTTGAATGACGGGATAAACAAAAATAATTTCTTCTTGTATTGCACCGGGCGTGCCAACTTTTAATTTCTATATATTTCAACAACTTAATTAAAATCCAACATTGAAACATGTCATTTAGACACAGTTGAAAATTGTCATTAAGACACTACAATAGTCATATTGACACAATTGGTATTGGCTATGACTTCTTTAATCGCGCAATGGCTACACATCACGCAAGACCTTAACTCGGCGCTCACTCAACAGGCTCGCTTCGATACGTTATTAACCACGATTCGAGAGGTATTGAAGTGTGACTCTTCTGCCCTTCTTTTATATGAAGACCAGCACTTTAAACCTTTAGCAATCAATGGATTGGCGAAAGAAGTGCTTGGACGCCGTTTCTCCATTGAGCAGCACCCAAGATTAGAAGCCATTGCCCGAGCAGGCGATATCGTGCGCTTTCCCTCCGACAGCGACTTACCTGATCCATACGATGGCTTGATTCCAAACCACGATGACAAACTGCATGTCCATTCCTGCATTGGTTTACCTCTGCTGATCGACGATCAACTGATTGGTGCCATCACGATTGACGCCTTCGACCCCAACCAATTTGATGGGCTACGCAACCAAGAGTTACGTTTTGTCAGCGCGTTGGCAGCAGGTGGCCTACACACTGCACTCCTACTAGAACAACTAGAGACACAAGCGAGCCTGCCACGTGACTCTTACGCCGAGAAGCGCACCTTAAGTAATGAAATCATTGGCAACTCTCAGGGTATGAAGAATCTTCAAGAGCAGATTGATGCAGTCGCCGATACGGAGTTGTCTGTATTGGTCATGGGAGAAACGGGCGTAGGTAAAGAGTTGGTTGCCAGCGCTATTCACCATCGCTCTAGCCGCTCTAACAATACCTTGGTTTACCTCAACTGTGCGGCGCTGCCCGAATCGGTCGCGGAAAGCGAGTTGTTCGGCCATATCAAAGGCGCATTTACAGGCGCAATCAGCAATCGCAAGGGTAAGTTCGAACAAGCCGATGGCGGCACACTGTTTTTAGATGAAGTCGGCGAACTGTCGTTAGAGCTGCAAGCCAAGTTACTTCGAGCCCTACAATACGGCGACATTCAACGTGTGGGTGATGACCGCCATATTCGAGTCAATACACGTATTGTCGCCGCCACCAACCGTATATTGCATGAAGAAGTGACTGCTGGTCGCTTCCGAGCCGACTTATATCACCGCCTAAGCGTCTTCCCGCTTCATGTTCCACCTCTTCGTGAACGTGAAGACGATGTGGTGTTACTCGCAGGCTTTTTTGCCGAACGTTTAAGAAGCAAATTGGGATTGAACAGCATTCGTTTGTCCCCCACTTTGGTGCAGGCACTCAAAGACTATTCATGGCCAGGCAACGTGCGAGAGCTTGAACATGTCATTAAACGTGCTGGTGTTTTGGCAAAAGCGCGTACCCACGCCATGGACATTGAGTTAGTTGAGCAAGATTTTGACATCCGAACGCCGAATCAGAACATCAAGAACGTTGAAGAAACGGAACAAAAATCTCGGCTTGAGCTACCAGAAGGCGGATTAAAGCCTGCCACAGACGCCTTCCAAAAAGCGATGATTGTTCGAGTTCTGGAAGAGAACCAAGGTAACTGGGCAGCAACGGCACGTCAGCTTGAATTAGATAACGGCAATTTGCACCGATTAGCAAAACGGATAGGGATAAAATAGACACTAACGAATATCACCTAATATGGCATATTCATCGCCAAATAAAGAGCCGATGCCCAACCGCTCACTCAGCCCACTATAAGTAGTGAGCTGAGTGCTCAGATAGAATAGCCACCTAAGTTTGACGGTATTTTCTTCTAAATTTTATTGTCTTGAACCACCTCACAGATTTAATAACCCTTAACAATAAACACAATAATAGTTAAGGTATTTTTATGAGCCAGATCTAATAAAATTAAATATATAGTATTTATTTTAAGAATCTAAACTTTCAAAGTTCATCATAATAAATACAACCTCTATGTATACACT
The DNA here is from genome assembly GCF_033344345.1 of Vibrio sp. 1978. Lineage (NCBI taxonomy): Bacteria > Pseudomonadati > Pseudomonadota > Gammaproteobacteria > Vibrionales > Vibrionaceae > Vibrio > Vibrio sp. 1978. The sequence goes on along the minus strand of NZ_JAWPOP010000001.1, from coordinate 29,235 downwards.
TTACCTTCAAAAAACATCAAAATATAATCCCTTCGATAAAAACACTTAAATGAATTTAACTGTATAAAAGTGAGGAGAATAAAATATGGGATATGGGGCGACAGTATATTCATTAGATACTGAAAAGGTTTTTAACGTACTAAAGAATGAGCGTAATCCAGAGCTAGAAAAAGCCATCATGGAAAGGTGTCAAGACTCCTTTAAAGTGATTAATGAAATGCTGGAAAGTAGTGGCGAAAGCATCCGAGCTGAAGAGCTTCTTATGCAGATGCTGTCTGAAGAGATAAAATACAGTCACTTGGGTTACGCCTATGCTTACTTGCTTGAAGCTATATGTAAGATCACTGGTTATTACTTATCCAATAACTCTTGGTATCCTTGCGATGTAAACGATTTCTGCGATATTCCATTCACTAATACCGATTATCCCATAAAATTCCCACTCCCTGACGATTTCCCTGTTGTTTTTATGATAAAAAATCAAGATATTCACCAAGATAACGTTGACTTCGGAGGCTTATCAGAGCAACAAATATCTGAAGTCAAGAGCTGGTACACTCATGCAGTCGTAAACAATCGTGACTTGGTATTATTTTATTATTAATTTTAACTATTAATAAATTATCCAATAGTTAAAATAACAATAGAATATTAATAAAACTCTAGCTTATATTAAGATAGAGTTTTATCTATTTAACTGAAATTTTTATAATTTTAAAAATATTATATTTCACACCTAATTTATAGACTCTGTGTATAGTGTGTTCAGAGGCAATGTGAACTCATAGGATCAAAATCAAGTTCTAATTTTTAGAAGAAAAAACGATCTGCTTGTGTCAAAATGCGCCATCCCAACCAAAAAGTCTTAATGTAATGAACTACCAAGCTGCTATTTTTGATATGGATGGTTTGCTCCTTGATACTGAGCGCGTCTGTATGCATATTTTCCAAGAAGCATGTGAAGCCCAGAACCTACCCTTCTATAAAGATGTTTACCTTTCAATCATTGGTCGCAATGCAGCGGGCATTGAAGTGATTTTTCGTAAAGCTTATGGGGATGATCTTGACCGCTTACACCAAGAGTGGCGCGACCGTTACGACGCTGTGGTTAAGCACCAAGCGATACCGGTAAAAGAAGGGGTGATTGAGCTGCTTGAGTGGTTGAAAGGCCAAGGGTTGCCAATTGCAGTCGCCACTTCTACAGCAAAAGAAGTGGCACAGAAGAAGTTGGAGTTAGCGGGCCTAAGCAAGTATTTCGACAACTTAACGACAGGCTGTGAAGTGTCACACGGCAAACCTGATCCAGAGATCTACCTGCTTGCAGCAAGTCGTCTAAGCGTAGATCCAACCAAATGTCTCGCTTTTGAAGATTCAAATAATGGCGTACGTGCTGCGGTAGCAGCGAACATGATCACTTATCAAATTCCTGATTTGGTTGAGCCTTGTGACGAAATAAAGCAATTAGGCCATACTCTCGCACCTTCACTGCATGATGTGTTGCACACGTTAAAGCAAACTCGCTAGGCCTACTTGTCGTCTGTTCTCTAGAAGCTCAGCAATTTAGCTGAGCTTCTTTCTTGAAACCTCTCCAATACCGTAAAACCAAACAATTCTGCCACCCGTTTAGAGAGATTATTTTCACCTTAACTCTGGCTAATCACGACTTTTGATTTAACTCACGCAATCGCATGAAATAAGGCATTTGAGTGATCAAATAGCGGAACTGACCAGTACAAGCTTGCAACAAAACGTCAATATACCGATTGAAGCACGTTTTTGGAGTGAAAATTGGCTGATAATGAGAACTATTGGATAAGATCAATCCAAGTCAGCCTAAAATACAAAATGGAGAGTGTTATATGTCTTTACGTTTATTAGCAACAACCTTCGCATTAGTAGGAATGAGCTTTGGTGCCCAAGCCAGTGCCGAGTGTGAAGTGTCATTAGATGCTAACGATATGATGCAGTTTTCTACTAAAACATTGAGCGTACCAGCCACTTGTAAAGAGGTAAAACTAACGCTGAATCACACAGGTAAGATGCCAGCGCAATCGATGGGTCACAACGTGGTCATCTCTGACACAGCCAACCTACAAGCAGTCGGTACTGATGGCATGGCAGCTGGAGCAGAAAATAACTACGTAAAACCAAATGATGATCGCGTCTACGCTCACACAAAAGTAATTGGTGGCGGTGAAAGCACCAGCATTACGTTCAGTACTGAGAAAATGAAAGCCGGCGGTGACTATTCATTCTTCTGTTCGTTCCCGGGTCACTGGGCAATCATGCAGGGTAAATTTGAGCTAAAATAAAAGCTTTAGCCAAGCCAAAAGAAGACTCATTATAGGGAAGCCAAGGCTTCCCTTTTTGATAGATAAAATAGCAATTGAGAAAGGTCTAACACGTCTGGAAACGTGACCAAGAAACATAGCAAGTATGAAACCCTTGCTCCATTGAGATTAAGTTCTTTTGCGAAAAGTTATGGTTAAAAATCAGATTTTTATTTTGCCTTTCCGAAACACAACTAAATGATAAAAGTCATTCAATACCATGTAACTCTTTCCAGTTTCCTGGATGAACCACATAGCCGAACAGAGCATGCCCACCATAAACCAATTCAGTCCCTTCCGGTATCCACAGCATCTGACCTGGGTGCACAAAATGTGTTTCACCATTTGCGGTCAGCTCGAAACAGCCTTCAATCACGAAAATAACCTCATCATAAAGCACTGTCCAAGCCACTTTAGCGCCTTCCCATTTAGCAAAGCCTACGCCTATGTTTGGTGAAATTTCTGGGCTTAACGCCCTGGCAACATACGCCATTCCTGGCGTATCACCACGAACATTGAAATCTAGACTTTTACTATCAACAAGTTTGACTGGCTTCATAATTCACTCCGGCTTTGCCATTTTGCTAATTGGATACGCGTTTTTACTCCCAAACCTAAAAAAGGCTCTGGCGGATTCAAACAAGGCATTCCTGTCACTTGCTGTATGTCATCCAATGATTTAGATGTCGCACCAACGACATAGTCAGCTAACAGTGTTCCAGAAATGGTTCCCCACGCAGCACCAACACCATTGTCACAAGCGCTGGCATAAACACCTTCATCTAATTGACCGAAAAAGTTAGTAAAGTTACGAGAGATTGCATACACCCCACCCCATGTGTGAGTAAATGGTACGTCGGCCAGCTCGGGATAACGCGCCAGAAAGACCTGACGATGATCGTCGCGAATTTGTTCTCTGACTTTATCGTTCATGCTTGAGCCATATTTCGGCACGTGTTTGTAAGTATTGCGGATCAAAATACGTCGATCGGCGGTCATACGTAACGTCGTTCCCGCATGATCAGCTGGAGTTAACCCCCAATTCAGCTCACCTCCGTATCGTTGCATTTCTGCGTCGGTTAATGGACGCGTCCAGCTTGCAAACGTCATCACTGGAAGTAGTCTGTTTTTAAGATAACCAAACTCCCGAGTAAAAATGCTGGTCCCAAGCAGCAGTTCAGGGGTTTCAACAGAGCCACTATCTCCATGTAATACCCAGCAACCGTTTTCTTTACTGAGCTTGCGGATTGGCGAGTTCTCTAACACCTCGACGTTCTCTGGAAGGCTTTCCCCTAGCCCACGCACCAAAGCAGCAGGTTGCATTAAATAACCACCTGGCGTGTAAATTGCGCGGCTGTAGTAGTTGGTTCCCAAGACTTTCGCCAGCTCACTGCCATTAACATGGAAGTATGGTTCGCCAAGGTCTTTCATTAGGTGCTCAAAGTGATCGAGATACGCTTCACCGCGCGCCCCTACGGCTCCTTGATATTTGCCCTTTGCTGACCACTGACAAGAAATACTGTGCTTCGACACTAAAGTGTTTAGCTGAGCAATCGCAGAACGGTTGAGCGACAATAACTTTTGTTTGTGCTCAGGGTCGGGATGCTCAAGTGAAAACTTATGAGGCAAATCGATAACAAAGCCCGAATTTCTTCCTGAAGCCCCTTGGCCGATACGTTGCGCATCAATCAGTATAATTCGTGCATTAGGCATAAGTTCAGCTAAACGTCTTGCCATAGCTAGGCCTGCGAAACCGGCACCTAACACGGCATAGTCAGCACTTTGTTTACCTTTTAACGCCGATTTTTCTGGAATACTTGGCAACGCATGGTACCAACCACACGTCACGTCATCATTGGGTAAATGAATCATCTTTTTTCTCCGCTACGCTGCTGACAGTTTCAATGACAATTGATCTAGCCAAGGGCCGCGTAATGACTGTACTTTTCTTCCTAGCAACGCAAAACCGAGCATTGCTCCTTCTGGTGAATAAAACGCAGCGGTCAATTCATCTGCTTGGGTCTCGATGTACCATTGTCCCTGTTCTTCAGCGGCTACCGGGAAAATCGTGAGTGGAAGAATCGGCGTTTTTACAATCACTGGAGTTGGTGTTAACGAGATAGGAGCGACATCGCCTAGCAAGCTTTTCGCTACAGAAGGGATCATTTGATTAATCGGTGCAATATAGGGCTGCCAACCTTGCTCAGTTTCAACACAGTCACCTAGCGAGTAAATATTCTCATCACTCGTCTGGCCGAATTGATTCACTTTCATGCCCCGGCCAACTTCAAGCCCCGCGCGCTCAGCCAGAGAAACATTTGGCTTGAGTCCAACCGCGCTCAGCACTAGATCTGCTTCAATCTGCTTGCCACTGTTCAGATGTAAAACCGCACTGGATGCGGACCTTGGCTCGATTCTGGTGATACTGTCTTGTAGAGCCCATTGCACGCCTCGATCGGCAAGTGCGCTTTGTAATGATTCACCCAACTGTTGCGGGATCAAACGCTCCATTGGCCATTGACCCAACCCGATAACTGTTACTTCATAACCGCTTTCGATCAGATCATTTGCGAACTCACAGCCAATTAAGCCATCACCTAGGATCGCGATGCGCTTTTTGTCTTGCAGCTCCGCTCTGAAACGGCGGTAATCAACTAAGTCGTTCACACTCATAACCCAAGAGCGATCGCCCTCAATTGGGATTTCAATCGGTGATGCACCTGTTGCCAGTACCAAGCGGCTGTAGGCGTATTTACCGATGGAGGTATGTAACGTTGAATTGGCACGATCGATCTGTTCAACACGGGTATGCGGGTAAACTCGGATGTTGAGACGGCTTTCCCACTCCAACGCGCTCTCACTTTGTAGCGCGTCGCCGTCTTTATTCATGACCAGTGCATTAGACAAGGCAGGCTTGCTGTACAGTGCGCCATCATCAGCGGTAAAGACAGTGATCGGAACCGTTTCAGATTGTGCTCTAAGTGCCGCTGCCAACTGGTAACCACTGTGGCCACTGCCGATGATAACGATAGGGTCAGCTGAAAATATAGGTTGAGTGACTTCAGATGGAAGTGGCTGAGCCGTATTTGGCTGAACAGACGATCCTACCGATACCGAAGACACTGCCACGACCTCTTCTACTGGCGCATCGTCGGTGATTTCGATCATTTCAAAATCGGCCTTACCCACTAAACAATCGGGGCATAACCAATCATCCGGCACATCTTCCCATGCTGTTCCTGGTGCAATGCCATCGGATGGCCAACCTTGTGCTTCATCATAGATTAAGCCGCAAATAATACAGAGCCACTTTCTCATCACTTATACTCCAACTACCTTGTTCAGAATTTCCGTGTTTACAAACCGCTGTCAGATTTGTTGTGATTCCATCAACCTCGCCCTAGCTTGTGGTCTGAAATCCAAGCCGGTACGAGGTGATGAAAATACAGTTACACGGTAGCTATACGTTGCTGTCTTGCTGCAAACGAATGGCAATATTGCGTGTCTGGACATAGCTATAAATCGCTTCTTGTCCTTTTTCTCGCCCAAAACCGGACAAGCCCACGCCACCAAATGGTGTTTCGATGCCACCAGCAAACCATTCATTGATGAACACTTGTCCACCACGCAGTTGCTGTGCCACATGTAATGTTTGGTTTAGGCTTTCACCAAAAACACCAGCGACCAGGCCAAAATCGGTGCCATTCGCGATCTCGATTGCTTCTTGCTCAGTTTCAAACGGTGTAATCACCAATACAGGACCAAACACTTCTTCTTGTGCAATGCGCATATCTGGCGTGGCTTCAATCACTGTTGGTGCCACAAAGTAACCCGATAGATCAGGTGCGTAGCCACCCGTTAGGATATTCGCGCCGTCGGCTTTTGCTTGTTCTATCATTTCAAGCACGCGTGCTTGTTGATCAGCAGATACCAACGGTGTGATGTCCGGCTGGCTTTCGCCTTGGCCAATGGTTAGGCTTTTTGCCATTTCCACTACTGCCGCTTGTACTTCTTCATAACGCTCTTTTTGAATCAGCAAACGAGACATTGCCGAACACACTTGACCAGCGTTAAAGAAAATACCGACCTGAACGCTTTTCAAAAGTGTTTCGAGGTTCGCATCTTTCAGCGCGATAGCAGCCGATTTACCACCCAGCTCCATCACCGATGGAGTAGCGCGTTGCGCTGAATCTTGCAGGATGTGTTGGCCGGTTGGAACGGAACCCGTAAAGACAATTTGATCGACCTCTTGGTGCTGCACCAAATGACTGCCAACGACTGAGCCTTTACCGCATAGAAGGTTAATCGTACCTTTCGGGAAGCCCGCTTTTTCAATCGCTTGAATCAACAGAGTCATGGCAAGTGGGGAAATCTCTGGCGATTTGATCACCACTGCGTTACCTGCGGCTAATGCAGGTGCCAATGAGCGTGCACAAATAGAGACAGGGAAATTCCACGGCACAATCTGCACCGACACGCCAAACGGCACATATTGAGTGAAGTCGACATAGTCTTTACCCAACGGAATTGACGTGCCTTCCAGCTTGTCGGCCATGCCTGCGTAGTATTCAAAGTAACGTGCCGACTCTAAAAACTCATCTTTGGCATCTTGCAAAGATTTCCCATTTTCACGACAGGCAACTAACCCACCCTCATCAACCATTTCACGAATAGCTGCGGCGGCTTTTAACATCCACTCGGTTCTGACGGCTGGACGAACGTCCGAAAGAAGGCCTTGATTGACCACTCGACGTGCCGCTGCCATTGCGCGGTCGGCATCGGTGATAGTGGCTTCTGCAATCGTCGCATACGCTTCGGCTGTGCCAGGGTTAATGACGGTCAGCGCTTGATCTGAATCGCACCACTCACCATCAATATAATTAAGGTAATGCATCATATTACTGCTCCAGTGCCGCTTTCACTTGCTTTGCCAACCAGGTTTGAAAGAAATGCGTCGGAACATCCATTTCTGGTGAGAACACACCACCACCAAAGCCAGGTGAGTAACGACCTTCCTGCATGCCCTCGACCGCTCCAATATCTTCGCCGAATACGACTCGCCATGACTCAACGGTAGCAGTACGGCACGCAGCGAACTCATCTTTCGTTGCTTCATCACCCACATAGAAAACACGTAGGTGCTCAACACTTTTATTCGCAGTGATTGGTTCAATCATCATTGCAAAGGCATGATCGGCTTGAATACCAAGCAACACGTTTGGAAAGAGTGCAACATATTCTGCATGACGCAGTTTATCTTCTGGCCAGCTTGGAAATTTAGGTAAGTGTGTTCCTGCAGTATCAGAGAGGTTGTATGCGAGACTACCTTGGCCAGCAAAACGCTCTGCAAACATGATGTTGTAGTGATCCTCTAGGCGAGAATAACTGTTCAAACTCGGATGCACCCAAGGTAAGTGGTAAGCTTCACAGTAGTTTTCTACGGCAAGCTTCCAGTTACTTTTCACTTCTATCTCTAAGTTGCCACCCATGTTCACGCGGCGAAGAAGCCCTAATCCTTCTTCACCTAAGAATTGCTGCCAACGTTGCTCTAGCGGCGCGATATGCTCTTCAAAGCTTTCTGCATTGCCCGATAAGTTGACGAATACCATGTCCATCCAAACGGCTGAACGAAGTGGCTTAAGGCCGTGCTTTTCACACTTAAATCGGTCATCTTTGTGTTTTGCGATACCACCGATGTGTGGTGTGCCTTTTAGATTGCCGTCAAGATCGTACGTCCATGAATGGTAAGGACAGCGAATCATGCCTTGAACTTCGCCTGCCTCATGAACCAGCTTCATACCTCGGTGGCTACACACGTTGTGGAAGACTTGGACTTCACCTTGACGATTTCTCATCATGAGTAGTGGAAGATTCATGAAATCAAGTGGCATTACATAACCATTTCTAAGCAGGTCTGATGCAAAACCAATACATACCCAAGTGTTACCAAACACCTGATCACGCTCAAAAGTAAAATACTCTTCGCTGGTGTAGGCCTGATTCGGCATTCCTGTTGCTTCACTGATTGGGTTCAGTACATTATCAACAAGTTCAACAGGAATAATGGTTTGGTTGACATTGCTCATATTCTTATCTCCGAGAGTCGAGTTGCATCCAGTGCGTACAACATCGTGTTGTGTTAGTGGAGATAATTTTGATTAACAACCCGGCAACAAACAAACGACTTTTTCGCCGGGCTTGGATGAGTTTTTGTCATTCATGCATTGATCTCGAACAAAAAAATAACCTCTTAATTAACAATGATCTTCTTGTCATGATTAATACTCATTAACCGATGAGTATTAATCAGTTGAAACACAAAAGCCCTCTCTCTACTCTCTTTCAAAAATTAACAATAACGCAACAAACAATAACGTTAAAACAAACGCACTGTGAGGGATGCTTATGAGAGCAACATCTGGGATATTGAAAGGACTCAATCCGACTGTGACAATCGCATCAAAGATCGTCGTTATCGGTTTTGTACTTTTCTGCGCCATTCTCGCCAATCAAGCGGGCCAATACTTCGAAACGATTTCCGGCATTTTGCTACAGAATATGAAGTGGTTTTACATCGGACTTGTTTCACTCGTTGTCGGTTTTCTTCTTTACCTTATGGTTAGTCGATATGGGCATATTCGTTTGAGTAAAGATGACGAAAAACCAGAGTTTAGTTATTTGTCTTGGGTATCCATGCTTTTTTCCGGAGGCATGGGGATAGGCTTGATTTTCTGGTCGGTCGCCGAACCGATGTGGCATTACGCTGACAACCCATTTACTCAAGGCCTGACCAATGAAGCCGCAACAACATCAATGAAACTGACATTCTTTCACTGGGGTCTACATCCTTGGTCTGTCTTTATTATTGTTGCACTCGCATTAGCCTACTTTTCCTACCGTAAAGATCTGCCTTTTACCCTACGCTCTATCTTGTACCCTTTGATTGGTGATCGTATTTATGGGCCTATCGGACACACGGTTGATATCCTAACAGTCGCGGTGACTGCTTTCGGTATCTCTCAAACCTTGGGGATGGGAGTTATCCAAATAAACTCTGGTTTGAATCAAGCCTTTGGTCTAGATATTAGTTTGGGGATTCAACTCTTTATTATCGTTTCCCTTTGTACTTGTGCGGTTGCGTCGGTGCTATCTGGTGTAGGAAAAGGTATTCGCCGTTTATCAGAATGGAATATGCTGCTCTCACTCGCACTCGTGCTAGTCGTACTTTACATTGGTCCAACTCGCTATATCTTAAATACGCTACTCGAAAGTACGGGGCTTTATGCACAAAACATTGTCGGTATGAGCTTATGGAGCGATGCACAGAATGACTCTGGCTGGCAAAACTGGTGGACGGCTTATTACTGGCCTTGGTGGATGACTTGGGCGCCTTTCGTTGGCATGTTTGTGGCTCGTATCTCTAAAGGACGCACAATACGTGAACTTATCGGCGGTGCTCTCATCGTACCCACGCTAATCACGTTTTTATGGATTTCAGTATTTGGTGGTGCAGCGTTGAAGGTAGAGCAAGACGCTCGTGTTGCTCATCAAGAGCAAGTCACTGCGGCACAAGAAGCCAAACAAACACCACCTGCGGCTTTTTCTGGCGGCCCGATTCTTGAAGCGACTAAAGCTGATACGACACGCGCTTTGTTTACGCTATTCGACAATCTAGATACAGGTATGTTTGGTAAACTACTTAGCGTGCTTGCGTGTTTATTACTCGGTACTTATTTCATTACCTCCGCTGACTCAGGTACCTTAGTTCTATGTACCCTCGATGCCGCTGGACACAGTGAGCCTCCTACGTCTATACGCGTATTGTGGGGAATCATGATCGCTGCCATTGCGGGAGTGCTTCTATATGCAGGAGGGTTAAAAGCAATGCAAACGGCCTCCATTATTGCCGGTTTCCCTATCGCGATTTTTATCGCGGTGATGAGCTTAACGCTGTTCCATAGTATTCGACGCGAACCTAAGCCATGGGCAATGCTTCCTGAACATGTTCACCCAGAGCAAGAGAAACTTGATGGTCCTGTTGAACCGCTTGTTGAAAACAAAACTGTGGCTTCCGAGCCTATCGCTTCAAGATCCTCGCTGGAAGATGATTCCACACTTAATCAGGGACCAGTACTAAGTTAGTGCGTCGTTTCATCAATCAATTAAAAAAGCGGGAACTGATATTCCCGCTTTTTTAACATGACCAAACTCTGTTATTTTCTCTGCTTATTGATTTAAGCTAAGCCTCGATCACCTACCTCATCTGGCAACTGATGCAAAAGCCATTCTCTAAAACGTTTGACGCTGGCTGGGATTAAACCTCTATTTTTAGGTTCAAGCATAGAAAAATTGGAAGGTGTTGAAAGCACGTGTTCGACTGGCCTAACCAAAGCGCCGCTTTGTAAATAGTCGTCCACTAATGACCCCCAGGCTAACGCGATTCCCTGACCATTAATTGCCGCTTGTAACAGCATTGGATAGTTATTGATGTTCATGCGATTACGAGGCGAAATATTTGGCAACCCCACACTTGCAAACCACTGCTCCCAATTCACCCAATCTCTTTGAGACTCTTCCAGATAGAGTAACGTTTTATTGAAGATTTCTTCTGGCTCACTAGGCTGGCCGATTTTCTCTAAATAAAGCGGGCTACACACAGGGAATACTTCTTCTGAAAATAGCGTTGTCACATCCATTTCCGCAGGTGGAGTGCGACAATAAAACAAGGCGAGATCGCAATCTAATCGGCGTAAGTCCAACACATTATCTGAGGCCAATATCCTTATATCGATGTCATCATGTTCATTTTGAAATTGAGCAACCTTAGGCAACAACCACAAGGCTGCCATTGCATTTGTCGTCGCAACCGTGATCTTTTGTTCGCCCTGCCATTTCTTCACTTCACCCGTGATTTGAGCAATATCGAGCAAAGATTGGCTGACAGCTTGATAATATTGAAGACCTGTAGGCGTTAAATTAATGCTTCGATTGGCTCGCGTGAACATAGCCTTGCCTAAGTATTCTTCTAATTGTCTAATTTGACGACTGATAGCACCTTGGGTCACGTTTAGCTCGTCAGCGGCTAATGTAAAACTCAAGTGCCGCGCCGACGCTTCAAACGCAACGAGGCTATTTAAAGGTGGGAGGGGTTTGATTTTCATGTATCTTCCAGTAAGGCAGTATTGTAATTATTTTTATTCCCGGCAATCTTATGTTGCACGTGGATAATGCCATTCTGGACAACACCCCAAAAACGACAATTTATAAATGATAAAAAATAGAGATGAATCATAAATTGTTGTGAGAGAGACTGCCGTATACAGTTTCGTGGCTACAACGAGCACAAAAAGAGGAGCAGTTACTCCTCTTTTGCCTAGCCTTTTGCTCACTTTCTTCGAGTTAGCCCATTTACCCTATTGCCAATTTAGTGCTCGCGTAACGCGCTTTTTTCTTTCTTGGACTGGCTAAGAAGTACGCCAAAGTAAGGGGGCCTAATCGTCCCATAAACATCATGAAGATGATCACTAACTCACCCGGTTCGGATAAACTGCCCGTTAAGCCTCGCGACAAACCAACCGTACCCAGTGCCGAGACTGCTTCGAACATAATGTCTAACATAGACGCTTTCTCTGTCAGTAACAGCGTGAATATGGCAAACCAAGTCACCCCCACCGAGATCAGAGTCAGCGCCAATGCCTTGCTGATGGTCTCTTTGGGAATCTCGCGTTGAAAGGCATAGGTTGCTTCATCGCGACGCAAATAGCTGTAAGTTGCCAAGACCAATACCATAAATGTCACAACTTTAATGCCACTTGCCGTACTCAATGATCCACCGCCGATAAACATCAACACCAGAATGATCGCCGTTGTGGCATCTTCCAACTGATCGATAGCTAAAGTGTTGAACCCTGCCGTTCTTGGCGTCACCGCTTGAAACCACGATGCCCACCATTTCCCTGCTTCGCTCAAAGGGCCAAGCGTGTTGGGGTTCTCATATTCAATCAGGTAAATCGCGATAAGTGCCACCACGTTAATGATCACCGTGCCTAAGATCATCATTCGACTGTAAACGGTGAGTCGGTGCCAACGGCGATTGCGTTTTAAGTCAATCCAAACCGAGAAGCCTAAACCACCAATAATGAACAAACTGGTAATGGTGAAGTTAACGATCGGGTCGTCCACGTAAGGCATTAAGCTATCGGCACTCAACGCAAAACCTGCATTGTTAAACGCACTGATGGTGTAGAAGAAACCATGGAACAAACTGGTTTTCCAACCCAGCTCTTCACTCCAATAAACGCTCAAAATAGTGAAACCAATAAGTTCAACGAGCAGAGCGAACATCAATACAGATTTAGCGGTGGCAATGAGTGTCGATGAGTCAGTTTGGTTGAACGCCTCTCTCGCGACGGCTCGCTCCAAAAAGCCAATTTTTCCGCCCAGAGCCAGCAAGGTCACGATGGCAAACGTCATTAAACCTAGGCCACCACATTGAATCAGGAAAGCAATAACCACTTGCCCAAAAGGCGTAAACGCCGTGCCCGTGTCTACCACAACTAATCCCGTCACCGTAATGGCCGATGTCGCAGTAAACAGGCTTTGAATCCAAGTGATGGGCTCTGTGGTGGCAATCGGCAGTTTGAGTAAGACCGTGCCGAGCATGATCAAGCACGCAAAGCTGAGGCTAAGTATTAATGGCGGTGCGCCCAACAATTTTTTGCCCGCTTTGGGTTTTCGCTCGATTGGGATAATAGAGGGATGCCACAAAACCATGTTACACCAACCTTGGAGCGACGTATTTCAGCTCAGCGCGACTACCACAAAGCAACAGCGTGTCGAACTCATTAAGCACAAACTCATCATTGATATTGGTGTAGATGGCTTCTTCGCGCTTCACCAAGATCGGCTGAATGTTGTAACTGCCTCGGCTGATCAACTTAGAAAGCGGCGTATCGTGCAGATTGGATTTAACGTGGATTTCCACCACATACAAGCCATGCCCCATTTCCAAATAGTTGTTCACCATCGGATAGTTGAGTGCCTGTGCGACTCTTACGCCCATCTCCTCTTCCGGATGAATAATGCGTTGTACACCAAGCTTAGACACTATGGTGTGGTGTGCTTTGGTGCTCGCTTTGACCCAAATGGATTTCACACCCAGATTTTTCAGCGCCAGAGTACACAACAAACTGGCTTGCATGTCTTCGCCAATCGCCACCAACACCACATCACTGTTTGCTAACGCTAACTCTCTGAGTGCACCTTCGTCTGTTGCGTCACATATGACCGCTTGCGTTAACTCCTCGACGTATTTTTCGACGATTTTCGGGGCGCTATCCACCCCCGTTACGGTGTGTCCAAGATGAATAAGTTCTAAGCTGGCGGCAACGCCAAATCGCCCTAGACCAATTACTGTAAAGTGAGCCATATCAATACCTAACTGTGTTTTATGTATAGAAAATGCTAATGCGTTAAGGGCTAGACTGATTTTCCGTCACGGAAAATAGGCAACACGAATCCTGTTCGAGTGCCGATAACCAGCACTAAACCTTGGCATTAACGTTGATTAAATTTGGAATTTAGTGGTGCTTGGACGCCTCTAGCACTAAACGATAACCCAGCCCCGGCTCGGTTTTTAAAAGTCGCTGTTCGTCAGCACTATCGTTCAGTTTTTTGCGTAGTTGACTCACTAACACGCGTAAGTAGTGAGTATCTTCGACATGACTTTTTCCCCAAATCACCGCTAGCAAATGAGTTTGCTCAATGAGTTTTCCCGGCTTGAGAATCAACTGTTCAATGAAAGAAAATTCTTTCTTGGTGAGTGGAATTTCCCTCTGATCCAACCAAAATTGGTGGGTGCTTTTGATGATTTTGACTCGGCCAGCCACCAGCTCATCAGCGATGGATTTCTCATCCACCAAATCTCGAACCAGCACTTTGATGCGCGCGATGAGCTCTTTTACGCCAAAAGGCTTGCTCAAGTAATCATTCGCGCCCGCTTCTAAAAGGCGGATTTTTTCCTCTTCTTGATCGCGAGCCGTCAGCACTAGCACTGGCGTTTTATACGTCTGACGAAGCGTAGTGAGAAACTCCTTCCCATCGCCGTCGGGCAAGCCTAAATCTAGCAGAATGACGTGCGGCGAATGCGCTTCGAAACACGCTTTGGCTTCTGCAATGGTACTCGCGCCAATGTAATCAAACCCTTCAGCAGACAGCGAAATTCGAATAAAGGTATGAATGCGAGGCTCATCGTCCACGACTAAAACTTTGTAACTCACGCCTGCTCTGCTCCTGGATTGAGTGGAAGTCGAATGCGGATCAGCGTCCCTTCTGATACTGGCATAGATTGAATCTCTCCTTGGTGTGCGATGATGATGCCTTTGGCAACCGCGAGTCCCATTCCGGTGCCTGAATCGGCCGATTTGTTGTTCGCGTCGGAATAGAAAAGGCTGAATATTTTTTCCGCATCTTCAGCTTTGATGCCAATCCCCATGTCCCGAACATCAATCACGCACGACGAACCCTGCTTAGAAAGTGAAACCTCGACAGATTCATTCTCTGGTGAAAATCGCATGGCATTATCCAACACATTAAAAATCGCTTGCTCGATGAGCGAACGACTTACTGACAAATAATCAACGGAATCATCCATATTCATGGACACTTTCTCGGTGTAATTTGGCAAACGAGAAACCGCATCCCGAACAATATCTGCAATCAACTCATCTTTTTTGGTAATTTTTAATGTGCCGTGCTGGAGCTTAGTCGCCTGTAAGAGGTTCTCGATATATTGATGCAAGCGATGGCTTTCTGAAGTCGCACTGTCGAGCAATTCTTTACGCTCTAAGTCATTGAGCTTGGGCATGTACTCGTTGAGTGTGGTCAATGTTCCAATAATGGTTGCCAGCGGCGTGCGTAAGTCATGGGACACCGATAGCAGGATGCTGTTTTGCAGCTTGGTTTGTTTTAACTCGCCCTGCTGGCGACGATAAAGATCCGCAAAGGTGCTGGTGATAAATGCCACCACCATAAACACGACTAAATTAAAAATGTCTTCCGGACGAAACATCTGCAAAGAGTAACGAGGTGTCGTAAAAAAGAAGTTGAAGCTCAGCGCTTCGATCACCGCCGCCGCATAAGCGAATCGCGAGTTGCATTGAAACGCCACTACCACGACCGCTAACTGTAAAATCAGCAGGACGGCAGCCGTAGAGCCAAACAGTTGGTCTAACAACCATGAGACGACAACCGCGCCAACAATCACGGTAGTAGAAAAGAGAAAGGTGTTATCTCGCCATTGAACAAACATAAAATACATCAACCAAAATTCGATGTAGAAAACTTTAGCAAAAGCCCATTCGGAGTTCGCGTAAAAAAAGCGTAAAAAATTCAATAACGACAGTGAGTTATAAACATAATCATCATTAAGTTGGCCTAACTTAATGAATAATCACAAGTTAACGTTGCCCATTAACGCCTACTTACTCGGTATAAACGACAGACACAAAAAAGAGGAGCATTTGCTCCTCTTTCGTGTAGCGTCATATTAGATGACTTGCAGTTGAGCATCACCTTGCTCAGACAAAAATCCGCCGGTTTGATGCTTCCACAACTGAGCGTAAACACCACCCAATTGCAGCAGCTCGTAATGCGAGCCTTGCTCAATGATTTTGCCGTCATCCATTACAATCAAACGATCCATCGCGGCAATCGTTGATAAACGGTGAGCAATCGCAATCACTGTTTTTCCTTCCATCAGAACTTCAAGGTTTTCTTGAATTGCCGATTCTACTTCTGAATCAAGTGCAGACGTTGCTTCATCCATGATCAAAATTGGCGCGTTTTTCAGCAGAACGCGAGCAATCGCCACACGTTGACGCTGACCACCAGACAGCTTCACACCGCGTTCACCCACTTCAACGTCATAGCCAACGTTACCTTGCTCGTCTCGTAGAGATTGAATGAAATCATGAGCATGTGCTTTCTCAGCAGCTGCGATAACGGCATCCATTGAAGCATCTGGATCACCGTAAAGAATGTTCTCTTTAATTGAACGATGCAGCAAAGAGGTGTCTTGCGTGATCATACCGATGTGTTGGCGAAGCGACTCTTGTTCGACTTGAGAAATGTCCTGTCCATCAATACAAATCTTACCGGTATTTACGTCGTAAAAACGCAGCAACAAGTTGACCAACGTGGATTTACCTGCCCCAGAACGACCGACAATGCCGACTTTTTCGCCCGGTTTGATAGTCAGGTTCAAGTTCTCAAATACCGCCTTCTCGTCACTGTAGTTAAAACCTACGTGATCAAAGCAGATCTCACCTTGGGAGATTTGCAAAGGCTTAGCATTTGGTACGTCTTTCACTTCAACATCGTTTGAAATCGTATTAATACCGTCTACTACTGTACCGATGTTTTCAAACAGTGCGCTAACTTCCCACATGATCCACTTCGACATACCTTGTACGCGCAATGCAATACTGATGGCAATCGCAATAGCACCAATTGTTACAGCGTGATCTAGCCATAGATAAACCGAAATGGCACTAATAGACATCAGCAGCAAATAGTTGATGGCATCCACACTAAACAGTAAACAAGTCACCATGCGCATTTGGCGGTAAACCGTCACCAAAAATTGCTTCATGCTGCTTTCTGCGTATTCCAACTCTCGTTGCGAGTGCGCGAATAGCTTTACGGTAGATATGTTGGTGTAAGAATCGACAATGCGCCCAGTCATTACAGAACGAGCATCCGCTTGCTCTGTCGCTACTTGTTTCATTTTAGGGATAAAGTAGAACTGGATAACCGCGTACATTCCTATCCAAATCACAATAGGTAGCATTAGCAAACCATCGGCTTCGCCCATCATCCAAAGCATCGAAAGAAAATAAACGCTGATATAAACCAGTACATCCACCAGCTTCATGACCGTTTCTCGTACCGCTAACGCACTTTGCATCACTTTGGTCGCAACTCGGCCTGCAAAGTCACGCTGGAAAAATCCAACCGCTTGTTTTAGCAAGTAACGGTGAATCAACCAACGGATAGACATCGGGTAGTTACCCAATAACGTTTGGTGCATCACCATTGAGTGGACAAAACCGAGAGCTGGCATCACAACCGCCACTAAGAACAGCATCATTAGCATGCGATCACCCTGGTCTTGCCAGAATGTTGCGCGATCTTGATTAGAGAGAATATCGACGAGCTCGCCCATATAACGCAACAGCGTCACCTCAGTAATGGCAATAAGCGCACTGAACACAGCCATAACGAGTAAAGGGGCTTCAAAGCCACGAGTGTAAAAACGACAAAAGCCAAATAGCGTCTTCGGTGGCTTTTCGGTTTCCATCTGGGGAAAGGGTTGGGTCAGCTTTTCAAACCAATTGAACATAACAATGACTTTAGGTACCGCGAATGAATTTGCGAACGTTTTACTATCTTTTGATACAAAAGTCAGTAAAATACCGAAACAAAAGCTCAAATGATAATAATTACAATTAAGCTTAGCGTTAATCATAATTATCGGGAATAGATTTATGCAAAAGAATAACTCACTGACCATCGCTATCCGCAACGCGTTGGTTTGTGCTTTAGCACCTACAGCAGTGGTTGCATTCACAGCACAAGCTCAAGAAGACGTCGTACAAGATGACGTGATTGCCATGGAGACCATAACGGTCACCGCGCAAGCACTTAAAGTAGAAACCCCGGCAGCAGAAACGCCGCGCAGCGTATCTATCATTTCTGAAGATGAACTTCGTGTTCGTGCACCGAAAAAGCTAGATGAAGCATTACGCTACACGTCTGGTGTAACCGCTCAGCCTTATGGCGCAGACAACGACACTGATTGGTTCAAAGTTCGTGGATTTGATGCAGCGACTTACCTAAACGGCAACCGCCTATTCCGCGATGGTTACTACACATGGTTGGTCGAACCTTACGGCCTAGAAAGTGTAGAAGTCGTTAAAGGTCCATCGGCTATTCTGTTTGGTGAATCGGCACCAGGCGGTATCGTGAATGCTGTTCAGAAAAAACCAACGTTTACGCCTCAAGGCGAAGTAAAAGTCGAAGTTGGCAACAACCAACACCAATCCGTAGGTTTTGACATTGCTGACGAAGCAAACGACGCAGGCACTGTGCGCTATCGTTTGGTTGGCTTGATGACAAGCCAAGATGGTGAACTGGACGGCACAAATAACGAGCGTTTCTACCTAGCGCCAAGTGTCGAGTTCGACATTTCTGACCGTACAATGCTGACCGTTTTGGCAACTTACCTTCATGATGACGGTGTACCAACTAACCCATTCTTCCCGGCAGCAGGTACTCTGATTGGTTCTAACTTTGGCAAAATCGATCCTTCGACTAACCTTGGTCAGCCAAACTACGATAAATACGAACGCACGCAGTTTTCTCTAGGTTACTTACTAGAGCACGACATCAATGACATGTGGTCACTCTCGCAAAACCTCAATTACGGTTCGAATGAGTTGTACTTGCGCAGCTCTTACGCGTTCTCAAACAACGATCCAGCGAAAGAAGAGTTAACGCAAGGCATCGTATTCCGTGACGGAAAAAACCAGAGCATCACGTTCGATAACAATGCTGTCGGCAACTGGATGACAGACAACGCAGAGCACACAGTGCTTATCGGTATGGATCTGCAATTCCACAAAACCGATGGCGACGAGCAAGACAACTATGCATTTGGCACTATCAACCCGTGGAACCCAGTTTACGGCAACTTCACCCCTCTTGATCCTGCCAACAACGTGAAACGTGAGATTGAGAAATCTCAAGCAAGTCTCTATTCACAATACCAATTGAAACTGCATGAACAGTGGGTTGGTAACATAGGTGCTCGTTACGACTGGGTGAAAACAGAAAACTCTGGCAAAGGCGCTACCGTTGATCAAAGTGAATCTCGTGATGATGGTCAGCTCTCTCTAAGTGCGGGTGTGATGTACCTTGCAAACAATGGCCTGTCACCTTACGCAAACTACTCTCAGTCGTTTGAAGTGATCAGCACTATTGATGCGGCAACCAATGAACTTTACAAACCGCTGGAAGGCGAGCAAGTAGAAGTGGGTGTAAAGTATGAGCCAAGCTTTATGGATGGCTTTATCAACCTTGCATGGTTCGACATCACGCAAAAGAACGCGTTGGTCACTAACCCATCAACATGGATTGCGACACAAACAGGTGAAGTGACATCTCAAGGTATTGAGCTAGAAAGCACGGCGCAGCTAACCGACGATCTAAAACTGATGGCAAGCTACACCTACACTAAAGCGAAAACAGATGAGAGCTTTGGCCAAGGTAAAAAACAAGCCGCACTTATTCCTGAGCATCAAGCGTCTGCATGGGTAGACTACAGCGCCTACAGCCTGATTCCAGGCCTCAATATCGGTACTGGTGTGCGCTACGTAGGTGAGTCAAAAGATAACCCTAAGAGCTCGAACCTAACGGTTCCTTCTGTCACTCTTTGGGATGCGTCAGTCACTTACGACATCACTTCACAGTGGCAAGCACAGCTAAACGTGAACAACATCCTAGATAAAGAGTTTGTTTCAGGTTGCGATTACTGGTGTTACTACGGCCAGTCTCGCTCTGTTATGCTAAACGCAAACTACCGCTGGTAATTGTACTTCTACTCCCCTCTATTGAGGGGAGTTTTCTCCTAAGAGCCATCCATGTTTCAACTGTCTAATATTGAGATCGTGCGAGGTGGACGTCAGATCCTCGGCATCGAACAACTTAACATCCCAACAAATGAGCTAACGGTCGTTTTAGGCCATAACGGTTCAGGTAAGTCGACACTGGTGAACCTGCTTTCTGGTCAAATGCCACCAGATAAAGGCACGGTAACACTAAACGATACTTCCCTTTCATCACTCAAAACCAAAGAGTTGGCAAAACAGATCGCCTATTTGCCACAAAAGCTGCCCTCTTCGGCTGGTTTAACGGTAGAAGAGCTAGTGCGCTTAGGTCGCTTTCCGTGGCGTGGGGCACTTGGTCGTTGGAAAGCTGAAGACAAACAGATCATCACGCAGGCTATGGAACGAACAGGGGTTACACCTTTTGCTCAAGCTTTGGCGGATGACTTATCGGGCGGCGAGCGCCAACGCGCTTGGGTGTCTATGCTACTGGCTCAACAATCGCCAATTTTAATTCTCGATGAGCCAACCTCGGCGCTCGATGTTCACCATCAGTTTCAACTAATGGCGCTGCTGGCAGAACTGAATCGAACCGAGAACGTAGGCATTATCGTGATCCTGCACGATCTGAACTTAGCCCTGCGCTACGCCACCCACATTGTTGCGCTCAAAAAAGGTAAAATTGCCTTTGAAGGCAACGCCGACATGTTGTTAGACGAGGCACGCCTTTCTAAACTATATGAGTCACCAATTAAGCTGATTGAGCACCCAAGCCCGGCTAACACATTAGCGAGCCAAAAGGTGGCTGTTGTATGCGCATAATGGCTCGTTTACTTACTGTGGTTACACAATCTGCTTTTCTCCTCGTATTTTTTATGACCAATGCACATGCAGTCATCACCGTTACCGATGAATATGGTGAGCATAGTTTTGAGCAAGCGCCTCAACGCGTTGTTGCCTTAAACTGGGACATCTTAGAACAAGTTTTGGCGCTAAACGTAGAACCAATCGCAGCCCCAAATTTACCAGGCTACCGCCAATGGGTCGTCAATCCAACAGCACCAGAGTCAATTGAAGATATTGGAACCCGAGCAGAGCCCAACTTAGAAAAAATAGCCAGTTTGAAACCAGATGTCATCCTTGCTGCGTCTCCACAGCAAGACTTGATTCCGTTACTCAAACAAATTGCTCCGGTAATCTATTTACCTAATTTTTCTGAAAATGAGGCCGCAGCTGAAACGGCCATTCGTCACTTTCGTACACTCAGCAAGCTATTCAATAAAGAGGCACTTGCTGAACAGAAACTGGCAGAATTAGATGCTTCATTTGCGCAGATGCGCCAGCGAATTCGCCACTATTACTCTGCTCCACTCAGCGTTCTTGTGATGCGATTTTCAACCCCGAATACTGTATTACTTGCAACCGAAAACTCCACCACTGACTACGTGGTTAGAAAACTGGGATTACAGGCTCCAATTAAAGAGGACCCACGTGCGTGGGGAGTAAAGCAAGATCGAATCAATCGGCTTCAGAGCCTTCAAAACAGCTACGTTCTCTACGTACAACCTTTCCCAGAAGAACGAAAACTGAAAGAGTCGCCACTTTGGCAAGCGATGCCGTTTGTGAAAAAGCAGCGGGTAAATTCAGTCAGAGCAGTGTGGGCGTATGGCGGTGCCATGTCTTTGCAATACACCGCTGAAGCGATTACCGACAGTCTAATAGAGTTGGCACCAGAACAATGAGAACGAAACATTATATTGGTTATCTGGCGCTGATTACATTACTTAGCGTCTTTAGCCTACAAATTGATACTAATTTATCACTTTTCGAACAATGGCAATTATTAACAAAACCAGAGGTAGCAACCGAGTTTCGTGACGTATTCTTTACGCAAGCGCAGCTTCCTAGGTTAAGTATGACCCTGCTTGTTGGTGCCATGCTTGGTCTCACCGGCAGCTTAATGCAGCAATTAACGCAGAATAACCTCACCTCGCCGTTGACTCTTGGCACCTCTTCTGGTGCTTGGCTTGCATTAGTCGTGGTAAACATTTGGTTCGTCGATTGGGTCGCCGATTACTCTGCATTAGCCGCAATGTTTGGGGCTTTAGTGGCGTTTGGCCTGATCGTATCAATTGCCGGTGTGCGTAATATGACAGGTTTGCCGTTGGTCGTTTCGGGGATGGTGATCAATATCTTGCTCGGTTCTATCGCCACAGCCATTATTATTTTAAACGCCCAGTTCGCACAGAATATTTTTATGTGGGGAGCAGGAGACCTCTCTCAATACAGCTGGGATTGGTTTGAGTGGTTATTGCCTCGCTGCGCTATCGCAATCGTAATTTTGATCGTCGCACCACGTATTCTGACCTTAATGAAACTAGGACAAGAAGGCGCAGCAGCCCGAGGCTTAGCGGTATTACCCGCGTTTGGTGCGTTAATGGTGATGGGTATTTGGCTGGTATCTGCCTCCATCACCGCAGTTGGTATTATCAGCTTCATCGGATTACTGACACCCAATATTGCCAGAGCGATGGGGGCAAGAACACCGCGCGACGAATTGATCAGCAGCATGCTTTTGGGCGCAATGCTACTAATCATCACAGACTCTGCCGCTATCTCGCTGAGCTTATGGTTAGAGGAAACCATTCCTAGCGGCGTAGCGGCTGCAGCTATTGGCGCTCCCGCTTTAATTTGGTTTACTCGTAAAAAACTGACGGCAACCGATCAACTTAACCTTTCAATGAGCCAAGGAAAAACGGCGCTTTCTAAACGCGCGGTATGCAGCATTGCGCTATTCAGTCTGGTTGGGATTCTAGCTTACTCATTCGTTACCCATGGTATAAACGGAATTCAATGGTCTGTGCCAGGTGAGTTCCAATGGCAATTGCGCTGGCCGCGCATGTTAACCGCACTTTCTGTCGGTATTGCGCTATCCGTTGCCGGAATCATTTTGCAACGCATAGTTTACAACCCTCTGGCAAGTCCCGATATTCTCGGTGTGTCTTCCGGAGCCACGTTTGCCATTATTACGACAGGAGTCATCGCTGGGTCGCTTCTCTCCGCATTTAGCTGGGGTATCGCTTTTTTCGGAAGTATGTCCGTATTGATGTTATTGCTGGTTATCGGTAAACGAAGCCATTTTAATCCATCTAACTTCGTGTTGTCCGGCATCGCACTAACGGCACTATTAGAAGCCCTCGTTCAATTTTCGCTAGCTCAAGGCTCAGGTGACAGTTACAAAATTTTATTGTGGCTAACTGGTTCTATTTATCGAGTCACAGCCGACACCGCACTGATGTTATGTTTGGCCATAATAGTTCTGCTTGCCGCTGTATTCTCGATTTCTCGTTGGCTAACACTAATTTCCATCGGGCGACAATTCTCAAATGCACGAGGGCTTAACCCTACCGTAGCCAATACGCTTATGCTCACCATCGTTGCTTTGTTATGCGCCTTTTCTACCGCTACAGTTGGACCAATATCTTTTGTTGGCTTGATCGCTCCCCATATGGCGATGATGTTAGGAGCAAGAAAAGTGAAAGAGCAACTGTGTGTCGGAGCCTTAATTGGCGCAACCCTAATGTTGTGGGCAGATTGGCTAGGACAAATCGCTATTTATCCAAGTCAGGTCGCAGCTGGCACGTTGGTCGCTATTATAGGCAGCACTTACTTCCTATTTTTAATGCTGAAGAGTAAATTCAGCTAAGTTGGGAATATTTTGACTGCCTAAAAATACGCTAAGAAACACAAACCCCGCTATTTTGATAGCGGGGTTTGAAATTAAAGGCGAAGTACGATGCTCTATTCTTCTCGCACTACAGGAAAACGTTGCTCATAAAGTTCCATAAAGTCCTTACGAATTAAATGCTCTAAGTGGTTCGCTTTATCGGTTGGGCAGAAAATCATCACGTGCAGAATTTGTTCGCCATTAATGTTACTAGAAATATGCATATGTGGCTCAGAACCAGGAAGGTCAACACCAGCATGTTTTTCAATCATCGCATTGTAACGATGTGCAACATCAGCAAAGTAACTGCAATGTTCTTCAATTTTATCAGTTAAAATCGGTAACAGTGGATACAAATTGACGAAGTCTTTCACCACTACAGAAAAGTTGTGGTAAACGTACCGCTTCATGAAGTTGAGGTTCTTTACTGGATAGGTAAAGAACATACTATTAGGCAATGTCGCTGTTTTGCCGGTGTAATGATATTGCCCGTGATGCAGGTCGATCTCTTGAATCACCGTCGCCATCATATTGTGCTCAATCACTTCACCGCATAACTTCCCGACCTCAATCCAGTCCCCAACGCGAAAAGAACGTGAACTTGCTCTTTGAATCGAACCCGTAAAACACAAAATGATTTCTTTGGATGCCACTACAATGGCAACGGCAATCGCCGTTACACTCAGAGCAAACTCGTTAATTTCTGATTGCCATAAAATAAATAAAATCAGTAATGTAACAGCAAAGGTGCCATTTTTAGTTCTGGACATCCAACTACGCTGATCTTCTGAGAGAAAAGCGTGATCACCACGAATCATCGATAAAATTGCACGACGAATTAACCACATAATCGCAAAGATCAGTGCGGTAAAAATCAATTTATGAGTGAGAAGAAAATCGACAACTAACTGCACTTTCTCCATTCCACGGCTCCCTCGAATAAAAATACGGCCCAGTAACAGCTAACGATAACAAATTATTTTGTCTGTTGTCCGTGCTCACTCAAGTCTTTTTGAAATTACTCCTCTCTGAAGGCGCGATTCATGCTTTCTGTAATTGGCTTTATTAGGTAGCTCAATGGCGTTCGTGGCTCAGATAAAATAAGCACTTCGGCATTCATGCCTGAGGTTAAACGATGTTTTGTCACATCTTCCGGTGAAATTGCAATTCTAGCGAGATAAAAATCTTCTTGGTTTTCTTGCGAGAGCTTATCGGCAGAAATCGTCAGCACAGTACCGTCTAAAGGTGCCAACGTCCGTGCATTCAGAGCGGTCAGACGAACATGCGCTTGCTGGCCTGGATTCACTAAATCAATATCCTGAGGATTAACACGAGCCTCGACTAACAACTTATCGTCTTGCGGGACCAGTTCTAGTAACGTTTCACCCGAGCCAATCACACCTTTTTCGGTAAACACTTGCATGTTGACTACGCGACCAGAAATAGGTGCGTTGATCGTTGTTCTTGCGACAATATCTTGAGCGGAGCGATATTCTTCCCGAATTGCGACAATTTCCGTTTTGGTATTTCGTAGTTCCTCGACAATCTCATTCAGCCTTTCAAGCTTCAACTCTTCAATTTGCGCTAGGTTCTCATCTAACCTTTTTCTAACGGTGAGCGACTGCCTATCTAACTGGCTTAAGGTACTTCTCACCTCCGCTGCTAAGCGCTTGAGTTGAAGTAAAGTAGATTTTCCCGAGAAACCTTTTTGCACCAAGGCTTGGTTGCTGTCTATTTCTTCAGCAATAAAGTTGAGCCGTTCCGTCTCAATCACTTTGGTTTGCTGAAGGTTTTCAAGCTCTAAGTTTGCTCCAGAAATACTCTGCTCAATGATACTCAGTTTACTATCAAAGAATCGCTTTCTCGCTTCAAAGATCTTGTTTTGAACCAGTTGTGCTTCTTGTACGATATCGACACGGGGAATGCTTTCAAGATCATCAGACCATACAATCGTTGGAAGCTCATCAAGCTCCGCACTTAAACGGTTTTCCTTTGCTAGAGTATGGATAAAACGACCACTTAACGAATCCAACTTAGCCATAGCTTGACGCTTAGAAAGTTGAATTAATAACTGACCTTTTTCGACTAAATCCCCTTCCTGTACATATAGCTTTTCAATAATACCGCCTTCTAAATGCTGAATTTCTTGTCGCTTAGTGAGAACAGACAAATCACCATAAGCAATCGCTGCACTTTCTAATTTGGCTGTTGCAGCCCAGTAGCCAAGGCCTCCAAGAAAAACACTTAAGGTCACCACACCAAGTAAAATTGGTTTTCGAAAGCTTAGTCTCGCTTTGGGGCTAAAACGGTATACGATCTCGGTAGAACTCTGATTAACGGTTGGCAGTTGATTGCTCATTTCTTACCCTTGGGATATCTGTTCTTTCTTCGCCCATCAAACGTTTTAATACTTCATCTTTAGCGCCGTATAACTTGACTCGGCCGTCAGCCAAATACAACAGCCTATCCATTTGTCGTAACGTACTCGGATTGTGGGCAATGACGATAATCGTTGTACTCTGTGCTTTTAAATGGGCAATCAAACGTTGATACGCAGCCTCTCCCTCACCATCGAGGTTGGCATTCGCTTCATCGAAAATCACAATAGGTGGGTCGCCATAAACGGCTCTTGCAAGAGCGATTCTCTGCCTTTCCCCCCCAGATAAACCACGGCCATTTTCACCAATAATGCAATCATAGCCTTTGTTTTTCTTGAGTATTAATTCATGACATCCTGCTAGTTGCGCCGCCTTGATGACTTTAGCGGGGTCTTCTTCTTTAAAGCGCGCGATGTTCTCTCGAATTGTGCCAGGAAATAACTCCACCTCTTGAGCGAGATACCCAAAATGCACGCCGCGATCTTCAGATGCCCATACGGAGACTTCCATTCCATCAAGAGTCACTTTACCCGCTAATGGCTTAACCGTACCTAATAACAGCCGAGCAAACGTCGATTTACCCGTACCAGAAGGGCCAATCACCCCAACAGCAACACCCGGAGGAATCGATAAGCTGATCGATGAGAGCACTGGTTCGGTTGCTCCAGGATGGCGATAGGCCAGTCCGGTAAGCTCATAGTGTCCTTTTGGTTTAGGCAGTGGCATATCTGATTCATCTTGGCGCACGATCGCATCGATTTCTTTCAACCTTTTATAGGCGCCTTTAGCAGACATCGCGCTTCGCCACGTGCCTATCGCCTGCTCCATCGGCGATAATGCCCGACTCATTAATATGGAGCTCGCGATCATCGCCCCTGCCGTTATCTCATGTTGGATAACTAACCATGCACCACCTCCCAGTAAAAATATCTGTAATGAGCCACGCACAAACTTAGAAAAGTTAGCCATGTAGATAGACTTACCTGCAACTCGCTCTTCAAGCACATTCACTTCGCTCACGCGCGACTGCCACTTCTCTAAAAATGCATTCATCATCCCCATTGCGAGAATTGAATTGGAGTTTTGCGTGGCTAATTCTGCGTTGTTGATATGAGAAATCGCTCTGACTTCGCTCTCTTGCATTGTTTTACGCGTCATTAGCTCATTAAGTAGACCTAGGCTAAACAATACGATAGATCCAAGTAACGCGATGTGACCTAGTATCGG
The DNA here is from genome assembly GCF_033344345.1 of Vibrio sp. 1978. Classification (NCBI taxonomy): domain Bacteria; kingdom Pseudomonadati; phylum Pseudomonadota; class Gammaproteobacteria; order Vibrionales; family Vibrionaceae; genus Vibrio; species Vibrio sp. 1978. The sequence goes on along the minus strand of NZ_JAWPOP010000001.1, from coordinate 1,910 downwards.
GTGCAATAAATACACAAATAAAATAAATAGCGGTGTCCAGGGCGCATCCAACAGTGGATAAGGTGCTTGACTGCTCAAAAAGCTTTTGATGTTCTGAATGTCTCTCAGAGTTTGCGAGGTATAACTCTTCCCAGTATGTGATTGATATTGAATCGTGCGCTTGAGCATGAAAGCGGAGAGTTTTGTGTCCATCCAATAACCAAAAGATTTACTCATTTGTGCTCGTGCAATGTCGATAATGGACATGGTTAACAGCGCAACAATTACGATGACAGTGAGCAAGAATAAAGTATCGGTTGAGTAGGAAGATATCACTCGGTTGTACACTTGAAGCATGTACAACGGAATCGAGAGAACCAATAAGTTGATAAAAAGGCTAAAAACGATCAGCAAGCCCGCAAGCGTGCATAGTTTTTGTTTCACTTCTTTGAAAACCGTTTTTTGCACGACTACTTCCGTTTAACGTGAAAATTGTAGGCGCCAGAAATACTAGCGCCTAGCTTAAGGTAACCTCAAATCGCTCTAGAGTGTCCGATTAGTGCACCTCAGCATGGCAGAGCCACGCAAACTAATTCCCATCCAGAGTTATTTTCAGTCGTTTAGATTACGAACAGATCTGCACCATAGGTGTTGATGTCAGTTTCAGTCACGCCAATAAGTTTCACTGTTAGATCAGCCCCATCGGTAAACACTGCATTCCCAACTGCATCGTAGCTAAAGCTTAAATCACCAAAGTCAGTGACAGAGTCGCTAATGATGTGCAAAGAGTCTTCACCAATGGTGAAATCAACAACTTTGGCTTCGCCATGGCCACCAAACTTATCCGTGAACACAAACTTATCGCCATTGCTGCCGCCAACTAAAACGTTGTCACCAGAACCAGCAACAAGAATATCTTCACCGACACCACCATTTAATTTATTGTCACCCAACAAACCCAACAGCAAGTCATTACCGGTACCACCGCCGAGGTAGTCGTTTCCTGTACCAGCCCTAAGGATGTCATCTCCAGCACCACCAGTTAGGCGATCGTCGCCGTCGCCGCCGATCACATAATCATTACCGCCACCGCCAACAAACGAGTCATTACCACCAAAACCGATAAACAAATCATCGCCGCCATCGAAATCAGCAAATTGGTTATTTACACCTGCATCGCCTAAATACGTGTCATTGTCACTTGCGCTCATTTTTATTCCCTCTTAGCTTATTAATTGAATAGACCTTCTGTTCCACGTCTGACTAGATTCGTCACGACATGAGAAGTCTAATAGTCAACTGAATAGGAATAAGTTTGAATATGGGATGATATTTCAGACTGACATTTTAATAATAAATATAAAATTTAGTACTTTATAGAGTATTTTCTTTTTATTACAGCAAGTTAATACTAGTACTACAGGTTTCTCTTAGCCCAACTTGTAGCTTGCGTACGGTTCTTTACTTCTAACTTTCTAAAAATATTGTATAGATGTGATTTAATAGTATGCTCGCTGATAAATAAAGAATCAGCGATTTCCATATTTGAACCACCTTCTTTCAACATTTTTAAAACCTGAACTTCACGCCGAGTAAGCTCAACCTCAATAGCAGGTTCGATAATGCTATTTACTTCTCTGCCTCGATAATAATTTACTAGCTGATCAAGTAATCTTCGAGACAGCCAATTATCCCCTTTTATTATTGCTTTTAATCCCTGACAAACCTTGTCCATTGAATCTCCTGGACCAAATATACCTTTTACATGAGGCCAAGAAGCGAGTTCTTCTGTGTCTAAGTCATAACCTAGATTAAGCATTATGGTTCCTAGCACTTTATTACTATCTTTTAAATCCCGATTTCAGATAATAAGTGCGACATTCATGGATAGGTGTAGAAGAGGAAGTCAACTACTGAAAGTGGTACGCTCT
>NZ_JAWPOP010000019.1:65685-95266 GCF_033344345.1 Vibrio sp. 1978 | reverse complement strand
ATCCTAGGGTCATCTGGTGATACAGATGGTTCACTCTTGTCGTGGTGAACAACGCTTCATACGACTTCAGGTCGCACGAGCACAACCATGTTAGACATGAATGTACAAGACACTTACACCACAGAAGAGGAAGTGACAACACCGTCACGACCAATTGATGAAAACGCATTGCTACAACGTCATCAGGTCATGGTAAAACGCGTAGTTAACCAGCTGCGCGTTCATGCCACTTCTCACTGTAGTATTGAAGATATGCAGCAGATAGGCCTTATCGCTCTAGTCGAGGCTGGACGCCGATATGGCGATGTTGACGATCCTCACTTTCCTGCTTTCGCCGTTTGTCGAGTTCGGGGAGCTATTTTAGACGAATTACGCCGACTAGATTGGCGTTCACGTAAGACTCGTCAACAAGCCCACGAGCTCAACGACGTGACTCGAGATCTCACTCGAACGTTAGGTCGAATGCCAACGGATGCCGAAATCATCCAGGCTTTAGGGACGAATGAGCAAGATTATTACAACCGCCAAAATGCCGCTCTCGCAGGCGAGATGCAAAGCCTTGACCAACTGATGGAGAGCAGCGGTGATAGCTACATTGGCGGGCAATACGATGGCATGGAACATGAACATATTCGTCGTAGTTTAGACAGTGCTTTGGGTAAATTACCTAAGCGCGATCAACTGCTCCTGACTCTGTTCTATCAACATGAACTCAACTTACACGAAATAGCTCTGGTATTGGATCTGACACCACCTCGTATATGTCAGCTTCACAAACAAGCGCTGAAACAACTCAACCAATTAATGTCCTCTTAGGAGTCACAAGATGCAAAAGTTTTTTGGAGTGCTCACTATCCTGGTGTGCGTCTTCGGTGGATATATGTGGGCCGGTGGTAGCTTAGGTGCTATCTGGCAGCCAGCCGAATTCCTTATCATTATTGGCGCCGCTGCTGGTTCTCTGATCATCGGTAATCCGCCTCATGTACTGAAAGAAATGCGTCGCCAAGTGCCAGCGACCATTAAAGGTCCAACAGAAGAGCATGAGTACTACATGGAATTAATGGCACTACTCAACAACTTGCTAGAGACAGCGAGAAACCGCGGATACAAGTTTCTGGATTCTCATATTGAGGCTCCGGAGCAAAGCTCTATGTTCCTCGCTTACCCGACGATCGCAGAAGATCATCGCCTAATTTCTTTCATTACTGACAATTTACGTTTAATGGCAATGGGACAGATGTCGCCTCATGAATTAGAGGGACTGCTAGAGCAAGAAATCGAAGCAATACAGAACGAAATGCTTTTACCTTCACGCTCACTACAGCGTACAGCAGAAGCACTACCTGGCTTCGGTATTCTTGCAGCAGTTGGTGGCATCATTATCACCATGCAAGCTATTGATGGCTCAATCGCTATGATTGGTTATCACGTTGCGGCAGCTCTCGTTGGTACATTCATTGGTATTTTCGGTTGTTACTGTGGCTTAGATCCACTAAGTAACGCCATGGCTCAGCGAGTAAAACGTAATATGACTGCTTTTGAGTGCGTTCGTGCAACCTTGGTTGCCTACGTAGCGAAAAAGCCGACATTGCTCGCCATTGACGCTGGTCGTAAACATATTCAGCTAGACATCAAACCAACATTCAACCAAATGGAGAAGTGGTTAGCTGAACAGGAGGGATAATGCAAAAACAAGAGCATGTAGTGTTCAAACGTGCCAAAGTATACAGCCATGATGAGTCGTCTCATGGCGGCGCGTGGAAAGTCGCGTTTGCTGACTTCATGATCGCCCTAATGGCGCTGTTTCTTGTACTTTGGGTTATGCAGGTGGTAGACAAAGAAGAGCGTAAAGCGATTGTTGCCCACTTGCATAGTTCAAGCGTATTCGACAAGAGTTACGGCAACCCATTTGATACGTCACAAAGTATTTCTCCTATCGACTTGGCACAGGACTCTTCTGTGCCAAGTAAACACAACTCCAACCATGTGGTAAGCTCTTACTTCAAAGGTGATGGGGATGGACCAGAAATTGATTCTTTGATTCCTGGTAACTTCGATACTCAAGAGCAACTTGCCGCACTAGCGAAAGTAATTGAGCAAATGACTGCCCAAATTAATGCGCAGGGAAATGTAAACGTCACGGTGACACCACAAGGTTTGCGTATCGTCCTTCAAGATGATTACAAACAGCATATGTTCAGCCGTGGTGGTGCAGAACTTACTCCTTTTTTTGAAGATTTACTGCTCGCACTAGCACCTGTATTTCATCGTGTTAACAACCCTCTGATCATCAGCGGACACACAGATGCAATTCCATTTAAAAAGCGTTTTGGTCGTCAATCTAACTGGGCGTTATCAGCCTCTCGAGCAGACGTAGCAAGAAATACGTTAGTTGAAGGCGGTATGCCGGATGATAGAGTAATGCAGGTAACGGGTATGTCAGATAGAGCGCTGCTTAATCCTGATGAGCCAGATTCTAGCGAAAACCGTCGTATTGAGCTGTTTGTTTTAACGACTCCTGCCGCTAAAGTGCTTGAGACCCTTTTTGGCAACCACCAAGAAAGCGAACTGCAAAAAGCGAAAGATAAGGCTGAATTCAACCAACCAGTCATTCGTCAAGAAGTCATCAATTACTCCGGCGATACCGCCACCAGCGAAGTAAAAATTCAAGAATTATAATCTTAAAAGGTCACCACTCTGATGGTGACCTCTCTAACCAAAGCCTCTGTTACTGTGACTTTTTAGTTGAGTTCTATATGCACATAACATCATCCGAAAAAAGAAAAAGCGACTTACTGAAGAAAGCCTTTTTATGGCTCATTGTCTTCGATTACCTTTTATTGGCGTTTTTCTTAACTCAGCTATCAAGTATGACATTAAACAGCGGAACCATGATCAGCTTGTTACTTGTAGTTTATAACGTCTTACTTGTTTCGCTATGTTTTCAACGAACCAACAAGCAGGACTCTTACATTATCTACCCTGTTTTGTCCGCAACGTTATTAGCATTTGTCTGCTTTCTTTACTTCTTTTTTTTAATTTAGCTCCCCGACTCGACCATTGATTTTACTTTTACTGCTTTTTCGAAGTGGTCGAGCTGATGAGTCTGAATCCACCACGTAGCCGCTTCCATCAACAGCTCTGGGTCGTCATTTTTATTAGCGAAAAACGCATAAAATGAGAGACCAACCAATTCACCTTTACTCGCGATCTTTTTGTCACAGACCTCTATAATTTTGTCTCTCAGCGAAGCTCTCATTTCTAATCCCTTAACCTAGTACATACTCACTAACCATACGGTTGAAAGAAATCAAATCAAACGAGCCTTTAATTTCAAAACGCACTCTTCCCACCTCACTCATGAAGAACTCGATTTCACAATCCAAATCAAAAGTACCAGAGGTCTCGATAGAAAATGCATTGATCTTACTGTAAGGCAAAGAAGTGTAATCCACTTTTGAGCCGGTAATCCCTTGCACATTTGCCGCTATCACTCGCTTGTTCGTAAACACCACTTGGTCACGAACTGTTTTAAAAGCAGCGAAAATAGTCTCACCATCAATCAAGAACTTAAGGAAGTCTTCTCTGGCATTAGAAACGTCAATCGGCTTAAGCTTAAATACAGAGGAATTGTCGAAATCAATCATAATTAATCCTTTGAGTGGGCGTTAGAACGAATTATCAACGTATCAGATAGCACCACTTTTGCCTACTCGCAACGCACGTTTCTGCTTGATTCGCCCAACAACGAAGCGTCACTCACTTCCACCCTTGCATCCATTGCTCAGAGTCTTTTAGGTCTTGCCAGTTCATCTCTCGGTCGCGTTTACTCATGACTGCCTCGATGACACATCTCACAACGTTACCATCTTCATCTAGTTCCATTTCCGTCACGACAAAATGCTTCTCTTTGTTTTTAGGTGAAATTGCCGTCCATTTACTGTGCAATAGTTTCTTAGGGTGGATTCTGTTCATCGCATTGTACCAATTTAACTACCATGTTGATGTATACGACTGAATACCAAGAGAGAATCAGATTTTGTTTTTGCAAACCGACAAAAGATAAAACCGCAAAAGAGATCACTCCCTTTCGCGGCTCTAACTACAATCCGACTAGGTCTTCTGACCATTCAGTCGAGGGTTTAAGTACTGACTTTGTAGCAACTGTAACCCTTTACCGACCAGAACAATCACTATCGCGCCAATCAGGACAGGCGTGAAGAGAAAACTCCATCCCTGCCCAGACGCCATGATCAAAATTGGATTTGCACCCGCAGGTGGATGAGTGGTCTTCGTAATCAGCATCGCAGACACACCCAGCCCCGTCGCAATCGCGAGCGTGACCGGCGTGACGTCAACATACTGGCTAAACGCAATACCGATAGAGGCCGTGATGAAGTGACCAATGATCACGTTTTTGGGTTGAGCAAGAGGGCTGCCTGGCACCCCAAACACCAGTACTGCGGTAGCACCAAATGGTGCCATCAGGAGTACAACCTCCGTCAGTGATACCTCAGCGTAGGACAATACGCCAATAGCCAACGTAGCGCCAAGCCCGGCAACCAACGATAAAATTAAATTATTCATAAACACCTCAAAGTAGACCGAATTGTCTACAAAATAAAATAGACAAATCTGTCTACCTTTGTCAATATGTGTTTATGGAACTTTTTGAGGACATAGTTATGAACAAAAAGAAACAGTTATTGATCGACACAGCTTTGTCACTGTTTTATAAACAAGGCATCAACTCTATTGGCATCAATGAAGTCCTCAATGTTTCCGGCGTGGCTAAACGCACGCTATATAACCATTTTGAGAGCAAAGAAGCGCTTATCATCGCCGCATTAGAACAACGCCACCAAGTATTTATGGAATGGTTGGAGGAAAAGCTTTCTTCAGCACAAACGTGCGCGGAGGTGATCGATCAGTTATTTACAGCACTCAACGGCTGGTTTCATGGCTCTGAAGAAAAGTTGGGCGAGTTTCGCGGTTGCTTTTTCATCAATACGTCCGCGGAATTCAGTGACGACAGTGGCGAGATCGCAACGTATTGCCGCTACCATAAACAGCAAGTCAGAGAGCTAATTCAACGCTATCTCAAATCAGAAAACGCTTCATTACTCGATGCCATTTGCATCATGAAAGAGGGCGCGATCACTACCGCTTACATGACGAAAGAGTACGACAACGTCACGAAGAAATGCGTGACCATTTTGCACAAGCTTTAATGCGTTCAGGTATAGTCATTTGCGGATTAAGTATTCAAACCAAAGGCACCAATCGGTGCCTTTTGTTTTAGTTAATCAGTGTACTTACAGCTCGTGCTCGGTACGTGCGATGATGTCGTCTTGCGCATCTGGTGATAACGCGGTGAAAAACGCTGAGTAGCCTGCGACTCGCACGACAAGATCACGATATTGCTCTGGGTTCTTCTTCGCGGCTAACAAGGTCTCACGAGAAACGATGTTGTACTGCACGTGCCAACCTTTGTGGTGGTTGAAGAAGGTACGAATCAACATAGAAAGCTTGAGCTTATCCCCTTCAGACTCAACCGCTGCCGGGCTTAACTTCTGGTTAAGCAGCACGCCTCCAAGGATCTTATTCGCTTGGATCTTACCGACCGAGTTGTACACAGCTGTTGGACCTAAACGGTCTGAGCCAGACGACGGGCTTGCACCTTCTGCCAATGGTGTTTTCGCTTTACGACCGTCCGGCGTTGCCATGGTTGAAGCACCGAATGGGACGTTTGCCGAGATACTTGAAGTACCTGCGTAGTAACCTCCGCCAATTGGACCACGCCCATGACGCGTATTAACGAACTGCTCTAGCTCATCAATGTACACTTGGTAAGCGTCTGCCAGTAGTTGGTCTACTGCATCATCATCGTTACCGTATTTTGGTGCAAAGTTGATAAGACGTTGGCGAAGCTGTTCGTTCTCCATGCCATCGAAATCTTCTGCCAATGCTTTTGCTAGCTGTTGTTGTGAGATAAGGGGCTGAGTGATTTGCGCGTCATCGAAAACAAGGTGCTTGATGGCAGCTAGGCTGTTACCCAAGTTCGCGATACCGACTTGCAAACCAGATACCCAATCGTATTTCGCGCCACCTTCTTTCACTGTTTTACCGCGAGCCAAACAGTCATCCACCAGCGTTGAACAGAAGATGTCTTGTGCTTGCTGTTCAAGCACGCTGTCGACGACTGTATCAATCTCAATCGATTTACGGGTGTAGTAGCGGATTTGTTCTGCCCAAGAAGCCGTCACTTGCTCAAAGTTCTCAAAGTTGCCTTTTGCTAATGACTTATCGTGCGGCAAGAAAGCTTTACCCGTTGTTGCATCCACACCTTCGTTCAATGAGGCAAGCAAGATACGAGCGAAGTTAATGAAGCTCATGCCCGTACAACGGTAACCCCATTTGCCCGGAACCGCCGTCTCGATACAGCCGATAGATGCGTAGTTGTAAGCGTCTTCTTTCTCTACGCCAAGCTTGATGAATTCAGGGATGACAATCTCATCGTTGTTGAACGCAGGCATACCGAAGCCGCACTTAATCACCTCGATACAGCCCATCAGGAATTCTTGGTTCAAACCCTCATGGTAACGCACACTCAAGTTAGGTTGCGTCGAACGCAACTGACCACAAGATTCGAGAATCGCCCAAGAAAGTGGATTCACTGCATCTTCAGGCTCACCCTTTTCATTCAACTTCTGACCGCCGATACACACGTTTTGATACAGCGGAGAACCTGCCGATGCTTTTGAGTGTGCACCAGAGCGAATCTTGTTTACTTCAAGCAACTTCAACCAGCAGCTTTGTAAAAGCTCCAGTGCGAAGTCTTTTTCAATCGCGCCGTTTTCGATATCGCGAACATAAAATTCGTTTAGGAATTGGTCCATACGACCGAAAGAAACCGAGTGACCATTCGATTCGATTTGTAGCATCAACTGAACAAAGTAGCTCAATTGCAGTGCTTGCCAGAAGTTTTCTGGTGCGTGGCTTGCTACATGACAACAGTTTGCAGCAATGCTTTCTAATTCAGCTTTGCGCAGGGGGCGCGTCTCTTCTAACGCCATTTTTGCTGCTAATTCAGCGTAGCTCACCATGTGATCTTGAATGGCAAGCAGTACGATTTCGACTGATTTGTAGAACTGCTCTTTCTTCAAGCCTTCAAAGGTCGAAACATCATTGTTAGCACGGTGCTGACGAACATCCTCTAGCAAACCGTTCATGCCTAGCTTCAAGATTTTCTCGTTATCCACCGCAAGGTGCGCGTCACCCGAAGTCATGTTGCCTTCGGCTTTAATGATGGTGCTGGCTAAGATTTCTTGCTGTTCATCAGTAAACAAACCATAACAACGGTCTTGAACGGTTTTACCGCGCCAATACGGTGTGATGCTGTGGATGCTTTGCTTATCTTCTTCAGTAACAGCAAAGCCTGCACCAGGACGGTCAGCTAGCTCATCAATTTCCGCTTCAATCCAACGCACTGTGTATTCTGGGAAAATAGGCGCAGCGCGTACTTTGCTCGCTTGGTTACCGACGATTAGCTCATCGTGTTTAATCCAAATAGTACGAGTGCGTAAGTGCTCTTGCAGTGCTAGCGCACGTTGAACAATAACAGGTTTGTCTTCGTTTGCTTGATAAGCACGAGTGTATGCCTCTGCGCGCTCGGTACAGACAGGTGGCGTTACGATATTTACCAGTGCCGATTTGTGCGCTTTGATACGCTCAGGAAGGTAATTCAGGTCCATAGTTAACCTCTTACAATCACGTTAAGTTGGGTGTTTTCGCTTGCGTATTGCATGGCGCTTTCTAGCAGTTCTGTTTTGTTTAATGGCTTGTCAGAACACTCGTAAGGCATATCGAGCAAACGGTATTTATTGATGCCGAGCGTGTGGTACGGCAGCAAGTGAAGTTCTTGGCAGCTCTCTAGTGAAGCCGCAAAATCGATGATGTCTTTCAACTCTTCGATGGTGTCATTGAACCCCGGCACAACGGGAACGCGAATCACAATGCGTTTCGCGATAGGTGCCAGTTTTCGGAAATTGTCTTTGATGCGTTTTAGTGAACCTTTCGCCCAACTAAGAAACTTTTCTTCATCGGTGTGTTTTAAATCTGCCAACCAACAATCGATATGCGGCGCGGCTTTTTCGACGTTCTTCCACGGCACATGCATGCACGATTCAATAGCGGTAGAGACTTGGTTGTCGTGCAGACGCTGCGCGAGTTCTGCTACCAAATCGGCTTGCATGAGTGGCTCACCACCGGAGAAAGTCACGCCACCTTGGCTTTGGTCGTAGAAAGGTTTGTCCTTCATTAAGGTGTCGAACAACATGTCTGATTTCGCCTCTTCACCGCAGACAGTCAGTGCTTGCGTAGGACAGACGTCTCGCAGCGCGATCAATTGGTCTTCTTTGATGGCTTTGCGATTGATGATGATCTGGTTGTCGATACGTTGAATACCATCACCCATCGTTTCACTACCCTCCGTGGTTAGAGTTGTGGCTTGATAAGCAGAAACGCACAGCTGGCAACCTTCCATACAGCTTCGCTGATCAAACAACAGTGAATGCTTTTCGCTGCGGCTTTCTGGGTTTTGACACCAAGGGCAAGACAAGCTGCATCCTTTAAGAAAAAGAATGGAACGAATGCCATCGCCATCATGGGTAGAGAATCGTTGGATATTGAAATACATCTCTGCTTGCCTCTTGGTCTGTGCTACCGCTGTGTACTTAATCCGTTTCTTACTGGTCAAGTCTTATCAGCGGCTTTTCTTTGTTCGAACTGAAAGCTTCATTTGAGCGTTTACAAGTTTCACTTAACTTTCATTTAATGAAATTATTATAGTTTCAAATGAAATTTCAATTGATCAAAATCAAGATCTCGTTCGATTGTCAGATCTATAGTGATCCCATCATCAAAACGAAGATTTTGTTTAAGGTAGAAACCATGATTGAACTTTATTTAGATACTGCTGATGTGGCAGAAGTAAAACGCTTTAACCAGTGCCTACCGCTAAAAGGCGTGACGACAAACCCAAGCATTTTGGCGAAGTCAAAACAGGGACTGAATGAAACCCTAGCAGGCATGCAAGAAGCACTTGGCGGTACACCTCGCTTTCACGCTCAAGTCGTGAGTTCAACCGTCGAAGGCATGGTGGCAGAAGCACGCCAATTGAATGAATTGCCTTACGATATGGTGGTAAAAGTGCCAGCAACAGAAACCGGCTTAGCGGCAATTAAGCTAATGAAAAAAGAGGGAATTCAGGTTCTTGCTACCGCTATCTATTCAGCTCAACAGGGTTTCCTTGCGGCACTGTGCGGTGCAGACTACCTAGCACCTTACGTAAACCGCATTGATGCGATGAACGGCAACGGTGTTGAAGTGGTCGCGGATCTTCAATTGTTGCTCGATCAAAACCAACTACCAGCGAAGATTTTGGCAGCCAGTTTCAAGAACACTCAACAAGCGATGGAAGTGATGAAACTGGGTATAGAAGCCATCACATTACCGACCGATGTGGCAGCACAAATGTTCACTCACCCAGCAGTAAAACCGGCGGTTGAGCAGTTCGATAAAGACTGGAAAGAGACGTTCGGCGATAAACTTTCATTTGAAAGCTAATTAAAAGTAGCAGCTAGATGTCTTAGTTAGGGTCTATTGAACTTTCATGGTTAAATTTTGTTCGAGATAAAAGCGTTTTAATCGCGGCGAGAGGTTTGCCGCCTAGTCATTCTAAGCAATTACCTCTCAACAAAGAGTAAAACGCTTTTAGCCGAACCCTTCGGGCAGCGTTTGTGGTTCATTTCTACTTCATTACCGGCTTATCAGTTACACCAACTACATTTCAAATGTCTCTGCCTCATATAAATTACCCACAAACAGCTGCAAAAATCAGCTTGAAAGCTCAATAGACCCTATTAATAAAGGGAATCTTAACTCACCCTGTGCGCCGGTGAGTTAAGATTCCCTTTTTGTATTTCATATAAAGAGGCGAGGTTTACAGCAGTTCTCTATTGGTCAGTGACCAAAGGTACACGCGCTTGAGTAAACTGATTTTGAGCCTCTTACGAATACCTCGTTTGGAATGGCGGATGCAGAGAATCGCAGGTGGATAGCGGACGTCTCTTCCATCATTTCGCTTGGCTGACCAGTGAGAATTGCTCGTTTAAACATCTTCATGATTCGCCTTTGCGCTTTCTTCTGCTTTCTTATTTCGTGCGTACCAGTCGACATTACGTGTAATGACCATAGTGAAGCTCAAAATCGCAAAACACAGTAATGTACCCATGACCAATGCGTAGCTCTCTGCTTGTAGCAAGCCAAATAGCAATCCGTAGAGAGTGAGCAAACACGCTCCGAACATCGCGCCGTGTTTGGTGTTGCTCAACATACCGCTCACGTACACACTTAAAAGCCCCGTCGATGCGACTGCCGACACCACATATGCCCAGTTAAAGCCCAGATGTTCACTCATCGAAATCAACAACAGATAGAAAAGCGCTAAAGCCAGACCAATAAAACCGTATTGCACAGGGTGAACCGGACGCGCTTGGAACAGCTCCAGCAAGAAGAAACTCGCAAATACTAATGTGATAACCAACAGTGAATAGTTCACAGCTCGGTGAGACTTCAAATAGTGATCAACGGGGTCAATCAAATCTACGCCCATTTGTCGCTGTTCAAGCTCGTGACAAGCGTGATTCGATGACAAACAGCTTTGGAACAGCTGCGCGATATTGGTTGAGAAGTTGTTGCTCGCCCATTGCGCGTTAAATCCATCTTCAGATACTTCTGATGACACCGGTAAGTAATCACCGATAAAGCTTGGATGCGCCCATGTTGAAGAGAGCTCCACTGTTGTTTGACTGCCAATTGGTGTGACTTGAAGCTGTCCCATCCCTTGTAGCAAGAAGTTAAGATCGAATACCAAAGGTTTTGCTGGGTTTAGGTCTGCAAGTGTCAGATCACTGTGGAAGCCTTGTGGTAACTGATTTAACCCCGTTCCCGGTGCGACTTCGATATCAGAGCTCGCCATGGTCATGTCATCCAAACGAATCAATCCACGGCTGTCTTCAATGCCAACGACTAGGCTCATGTTGTCAATATCAAGCCCCTGCAACGCCGCGAGTTCGTCTGCATCAAAAGTGCCTTTCAGTGCCACTTGTGCTTTGTATAAACGCGCGCGGTAAATGCCTCGGTACTTTTCAAAACTGTCCAGATTCGCGCTCATATCAAAAGTGCTAGGTAAAAGAAATTTACGACGCTCTTTAATCTGTACTTTGTCATCTCGGTAACTGGTTTCGGTGTAATTAACCATGATGAATGGACCAATGATGCGCTGTTCGCCGCTGCTGCTGCGTGCGATGTCGTTTCTGACTTCATCTTGGCGATATGAGCGTTCTGAGATCAGCCCTGTGACCATTGAAAGCGGGATTTGCAGTAAGACAAACAAAAACAGCACGAAGGCGAACTTCGTGCCGAGTTGGTTATTGAGGATCTTTTTCATGTTTCATTCTCCATTTGCTGATGGGAGTAATCTAAATCAGCAATTTGGAGAACGAATGGAGCTAATGTGGAGTTTCTATGGAGTTGGTAAAATCAGGGTCACTTTCACGCCAGCATCGACGTTTTCGACTTGCAACTGACCTTTGTGCAGCTTGATCACTTGCTCAACAAAATTAAGCCCGAGCCCAGTGCTCTTAACACCATTTTCCCGAGCGAGGGAGTAGAAGCGCTCGGTTAAACGAGGCATTGCATAGTCGGGAATGTGAGGACCTGAATTGAAAATCGACAGGCACACCTTTTCTTTCGTGACCTCAGTTTTCCATTCAATGCATCCCTCTGAATGAACAAAATCCAGCGCATTGTCCATCAGGTTAAAAACGGCTTGTTTCAGTAAGAAGGCATCACCAAGTACGGAGAGATGGTCATCAATTTGGATTTTGGCAGTGACCGACTTAGCACTCAAACGCGCATCCGCCGACTCAACCACTTCATTGACCATTTGTTCTAGCGAGATAGCTTCGACTTGCTCTAGCTCAGGGCGCTTTTCAAGACGAGCAAGTTCTAGCAACTTATCAATCAATGACTGCATGCGATCGCTCTCTCGCTCAATGTTGCCAGCAAAGCGCGCGACCTTTTCTTCAGGCAACGGCATTTGCAATATTTCACTCGCGCCTTTGATCGCTGATAACGGACTTTTCAGCTCATGAGTCAGCGTCTGTACGTACTCTTCCACATACTGCTTACCATCGAGCTGATTGCGCATTTTCTCTAATGCATCACTTAGCGTGCCGTACTCATAAAAGATACGAAATGTCGGCTTAGAGACCTTTTCACCTTCACCCATTTTGGTCGCGTAGTCTTCTAGCTTGTTCAGTGCTGAGTGAATTCGCCAAGCAAACAATGCCCCTGCCAATAGCACTAAACCACTCATCCACACCATCCAAAACAGCACATTGCGTTTAGAAAGATCGATGAAGGGTTGTACTGAGCGATTGGATTTTGCCACCGTCACGCTGCCAATAATTTCGCCTTTATGATAAATGGGCGCAGCAACGTGCATAACGGTTGAGAGCGGATCTTTCGGGTCTTCGATGGTACTGCGCGCGCCGTATTGACCACGCAACGTGAGATAAACATCGTTCCATTGCGAGTAGTCTTTGCCTACGTCTTGCTGCCAAGAATCCGCAATCACAATGCCTTGTTTATCGGTGATGTAAATTCGATGGTTAATCGCTTTTTTACCGATTTCCCAAATGCGCGCTTGAGGCTCTCGCTGTCCATAAGCCGTTAATAGTTTGGAGAAGCGACTCTCAGACAACTTGTCATTCGCGACGTCTTCTTCCGCCAATACCGCGAGTAAGTTCGCCATATCCACTAGCGTCTCTTCGGTGGTTTGGCGCACGGTTGGCTTAAGTTCTTGGACAACCGTTTTGCTCACCATGTAAGCCGTCATCCCGACTAAGATGAAGTAGAGAAAAAACAGTCTGAGTCCAAGCGGGATCTTCGGCCAGCGATTCATCATTCACCTTTAATGCAGTAAAAGTAACCAAAGCCACGTTTGGTACAGATGCGTTCAGACATCTCAAACGGCTTCAACTTATGGCGAATGGCTTTGATGTGGGTATCGATATTACGCTCGTATGCAGCTTCCGGCGCCATGTCTGCCGCGACCATGAGCTGCTCTCGGCTCAATACATTGGAAGAGACGGAAATCAGCTTATCGAGAATCTTAAATTCGACCGCAGTTAACCCAAGCATTTGCCCGCCAACACCGTAGTCAAAGTTTTGCGCAACCAAATCATGGCTCAATTGAGGTTGATCTGGAACAGCCACAGGCTCTGGTTTGTGCTCCATCATTGGCGCTTTAGCTTTGATTCTAAGTTTAATGCGAGCCAACATTTCACGCGGACTAAATGGCTTAGTCACGTAATCATCCGCGCCAATCTCCAAGCCGACTACACGGTCAATTTCATCGCTTCTTGCGGTGAGAAAGATAATGGGAATATCAGAAAACTCACGGATGGTTTTGCACAATTCAAAACCATTGCCATCCGGTAAGCCTACGTCTAACACAAGTAACGATGCTGAGTTATGCTGCAAAAAGGCCAAGCCCTCTCCTGCTGTTGCAAGCCACTCTGCGTGGTAGCCATCCATCTCTAATACATGAATCAGGTTCTCTGCGATAGCAGATTCATCCTCGATAATAAGGACGGTGGGTTGTTCGCTCAATGTCTTAGCCTCATTGACGGTGTTTATCTTTATGTTGGTATTATCACTTAATTTGGGGCCAAGGCTAGTGGATTGATGCAGCAAAGGCGCAGTTCGTGGATAATACTAATCAAACACACTTCTATTCAGCATAATAAATTTATCACTTAGATTAATGAGTCACCACAATTGTGAATACAATGATTTCAACCATTGATATGAACAGTGTTCATTTTAAACTCAAGTTATCAATTCGATTTTATTTAAAGGACAGTCACTGATGAAAAGAGCGCTAATCCCCCTGGCTTTACTGACTTTGCTCTCAGGTTGCGCCAGCATGTCTCCGGATGAGTGCAAAACGGCGAACTGGTACAACGTAGGTTATCAAGATGGCCGAGATGGCAACGATCCAAACATTATCAATAGCTATACCGAAGACTGTGGTGAAGCGGGTGTGACACCCGACCGAGCGAAATGGAAAGAAGGCTTTGATAAAGGCACTATCCTATATTGCTCACCAGACAATGGGTACACTGTCGGTATCGAAGGCAAAGAATATTACGGTGTATGCAGCAGCAAAGAGTTTATTGAGAACTACCAGTTAGGTCATCAAGAATATCAACGCCAGCAACGCATCCAACAAATCGATACTGAAATCTCGGTCATCGATAATCAGCTTGATGGCAATCCAGACAAAGATAATGCCAAGAGACTGAAAGAGAAGAGAAAGCGATTGGCTGACGAGCGTTCAAGCCTCTTGTCGCCAACCATCAACTTGAATCTGAATTTCTAAATCGATTGGATTTAGCTTCTAAAAATTCATGGCCCTAGCTCAGTTCTAGGGTCATGAATTGACTGTTCGGATCGAGTTCGTAATCCCCGAACGGCTCGCAGTACACAAAGCCATGCTTTTCATACAACAGGCGCGCTGGTTTAAAAAACTCCATCGAGCCCGTTTCTAAACTCAAGCGCTGCAAACCTTTTTGCTTCGCTTGCTCAATCACATGAATCAATAATTGAGATGCCACACCTTGGTTTCTTGCCGTAGGCGTGGTGCGCATGGATTTCAGCTCCGCGTGTTGGTCATCCAACTCTTTAATCGCCGCACACCCAAGCAGTTGCTCACCTTTCCATCCTGTCCAAAATGTCACTTCTGGCGCTTTGAGCTTATCTAAATCTAACGCATGCACGCTTTCTGGTGGTGACGTGGCGTACATGTCCTGTAAATGTCCTTCCAACAGCGCTATCACTTGCGGCCGTTCTAAATTGTCGATTTCAATCCTCATCTTTCCATCCTTGGTTTTTCCTAGCTAAAGCGGCTGTCTCATAATGTGTTGCGGTCCAACGGGGCCGCCGTGGTAAAGCTCATTGGTATCTTCAAACCCTGATTTTAAATAGCACTGATAAGCGGGTATGTTGCGGCAATTCACAGTGAGATAAAGCGCATCAAACTCGGGATAATGGCGTTTGGCGAAATCGGCAAACTGTTGAATGGCTTGCTTGGCGATACCTTTGCCTTGATGACGGTGATCCACCAGCAAAGCACGTACGCCTAAACTGTTTTTCGGGCAAAAATCGTATTTCTCGCTGTAAGCTGCATCAAATAGAAAAAAGCCAACCACGTCATCGTCTGCCAAAATCAGATGCGGAAGCTCTGTGGGTTCAAGACGTGTAAGCATTTCACCCACATCCGCGACCGTAAACTGCGATTGCTCTTCTAGAACGCTAAGTTCGCAAGTGTGTTCATGTCGCTCAGGCGAATACTTTTCAATAGTAATCATAATCTTCCTTGTTGTTTTTATGCTCGATTCATACAGGGTATGTCGTAAATAGAAATACCTAGTGTCGTATTTCCCACTCGCAGGCAAACGTTTAGCACTCTATTATCCTCGCCATTCGATAGAGAGGTTTCCATGTCCCGTTTTTTACTTTGTAGTTTTGCACTCGTTTTACTCTACCCTACTGCCATTGATTTGTATCTTGTTGGTTTGCCTCAAATTGCGTCAGATCTCAACGCCAGTGAGTCTCAGTTGCATATTGCGTTTTCGATCTATTTAGCTGGCATGGCTACCACCATGTTATTCGCGGGGAAAATTGCAGACTCTGTGGGACGAAAGCCTGTTGCCGTCGTCGGCGCGATGATCTTCGTGCTCGCGTCTTTTCTCGGCGGGATGGCTGAGCAACCAAACACTTTCTTGATTGCTCGCTTTTGCCAAGGCATCGGGGCTGGATCTTGCTATGTCGTCGCGTTCGCGATTTTACGCGACACATTAGACGATGAACGCCGCGCGAAAGTATTGTCGATGCTCAATGGCATCACCTGTATCATTCCAGTGATCGCACCCGTGATTGGTCACTTGATTATGCTGAAATTTCCTTGGCCGAGTTTGTTTACCACGATGGCAGGAATGGGCATTCTCGTCAGTGTATTGGCCATTTTTGTTCTCAAGGAATCACTACCCAGCCAACAAGGTGAAGAACAGACAACGCCAGAGAGCCATCAAGAGACTTTCTTCGAGCGATTTTTTATCAGTAGGCTGATCATTACTGCACTTGGAGTGACCACCATCCTGACCTTTGTTAACGCTTCACCAATTGTTGTGATGAGTATGCTTGGTTTTGATCGCGGTGGCTATTCTTCCATCATGGCGGGGACTGCGACGATCAGTATGTTGATTTCGTTCTCGGCGCCATTGGCATTGGGGATTTTCAAGCAGCGAACCTTAATGATGAGCTCTCAAGTATTGCTCGTTTGTTCAGCCATCGTGCTCAGTGCAGCCCATTTCCATGATGGACAACCTTTTTACTATGTGTTCGGACTTGGGCTGATTTGCGCAGGCTTCGCTTGTGGCTTTGGCGTGGCCATGAGCCAAGCGCTCAGCCCATTCTCTCAACAAGCTGGCGTGGCAAGCTCGTTACTGGGCATTGCTCAAGTTTGTAGTTCCGCGTTCTATATTTGGTTTATGGGTTTCATCGGCGTTACTGCACTGAATATGTTGGTGTTTATCTTAGTGCTAGGTAGCGTAATCAGCCTTGCTCTAATACTATTGATTCCAAAGCCTGTTCACGATACCCATTATGAAGAAATCCCTAGCGCGACTTGATTTAAACTTACTGTTCACTCTGCAATTATTGTTGCAAGAGCAAAGCGTCTCGAAAACCTCGAAAAAGCTGAACGTTACGCCCTCTACCGTAAGTAAGTCGCTCAACAAACTTCGTCATTGGTTCGATGATCCTTTGTTTGTCAAAACACCTAAAGGTCTTGCGCCAACGTCTTTGGCGCAAAGCATGGAGCAAGATCTTGCAGAATGGCTGCAAATTGGCAGCCAGATTGCAGAAAAACGCAGCGATATTACGCCTAAAGGAGTGCGTTTTGATATCACGATTGAGTCGCCATTAGTGCTCACAGTGCTGGACAGACTCATCGTCGCTATCCACCAGCGATACCCTGAAGCGAAAGTAAAAACCAGTAACTGGGATTACGATTCACTCGACGCCATCATTCGAGGCGAGGCGGATATCGGTTTTACCGGCCGAGAAAGTCACCCGAGATCGAAAGAGTCGTTGGATCTTCTGCCGTATTTCTTGGATTTTGAGATTCTATTTTTTGACCTGCCGATGGTGTATTTACATAAAGATCATCCGGCATTACAGCAAGAGTGGAATCTCGAGACCTTTCTGAGCTACCAACACATCAATATTGTTTGGGAAAAAAGTGAAACTTGGGCGTTGGATGAAGTATTAACGGAACTAGGGCTACAGCGCTCTATCGGGCTGACGATGTCCAACTTTGAGCAATCCCTTTTTATGGCAGCGCAGCCGACGCATGACATGATCACCACCGCGCCGCACTATTGCAAAAGTTACACAGAAAAGCTGCATCTCGATTTGGTGTGCTTGCCAATTCCATTAGACCAAGCTCAACAAGACAAGTTACTGATTCCATTTACCATGATTTGGCATAAACGCAATGCGTACAATCCCAAATTGCTATGGTTGAAAAACACCATTAAGTCATTGTACAAACAACCTTCCCAACCACAGTAAGACTCAGGCTAAGGTCAGGTTTTCTCTGGTTATTTTTAATGACTTTCTTGCTCTGATAGCTATAACTAATCACTTTATCAACTAATAAAAATGTTCTTTTGGATCTACACTAGCTGTTCATTTACACGCTAAGGATCAAGGATGTCGACCTTTTTACTCACTGCCATTGCAATGCTGGCGTTCGCTGCCAATTCATTATTGTGCCGACTTGCATTGGCCGAAGGGTTAATTGATGCAGGAAGCTTCACTCTCGTTCGATTGATATCTGGCGCTGTTATCTTAATCGCATTGCTTGTCGTGAGAGGTCAGTGGAAAACCGATCGGCCAACGTCTCGCTTTCGCTTTTTTGCTGGCGTGGCGTTATTTGGTTACGCTGCCCTTTTCTCTTTCGCGTACTTACAACTGGCGACAGGAACAGGTGCTTTGCTTTTGTTTGGTGCCGTGCAACTTACGTTACTGGCAATCTATTGGTGGCAAGGTGAGCGCTTTCAGTTTCTCGAAATCATCGGTATCGGCCTTTCAATTGTTGGATTTGTTTGGTTGATGTTGCCATCTGCCACGCGCCCCGATATTAGCTCTGCACTTCTCATGTTGATTTCTGGCGTTTGTTGGGCTGCGTTTACTGCGCTCGGTAAACAAGCGCCTTCTCCAAGTAGTGGAATCACGTGGGATTCATCGCAGCATCAATAATTGGCGTGCTCCTTTCGCCATTAATCTTGTCCTCAATCCACCTTTCTTTGAGCGGAGTGTTGCTCGCTATCGCATCTGGTGCCATTGCCTCTGGCCTTGGTTATACACTTTGGTACCAAGTCGTACGTAAGCTCTCTTTACTTCAAGCCGCCGTCAGCCAACTTTCCGTGCCAGCCATTGCTTTACTACTCGGCAGCATCGTACTCCACGAGCCTCTTTCACTGCATACTCTTTTAACCAGCGGCATCATTCTTGGTGGGATCGCTTTGGTTTTTTTATCTCGATCCAAAAAAACAAACGAACAATCGGCAAGCCGATAAAAAGTAATAACTTTCCCTCTCAAATACCCATTCATCATCTATGCTTTTTAAAGCAGTAAAGCTCATTGCAGATGGTACAAGTGGTCTGCTTTGGTACCAGGCGAAGAATATAAGGTGAGAATTGGCTCACACAATGCAGCGATTTTGTTTCAAAAGTGAGAATCATCACAGATCGCGAATTTGCTCGTTTTAGGCGTTTCACCAATAACGCCAAGGGCTAGCACGAGATCAAGCCAAATACGCACTTTTTGTTTTGACAAAGGGTTTACAAAGCACACTTTTTCACCCGCTATATTCCGCCCCCCGAATTTATTCAGAACAAGATTCTGATTATTCATATAAGAAATTCATCAACTTATAACGATAAGCCTGAGCAAACTTTGACACTATGAACGACAAAATAAAATTCGCTATTAAAGTATCGCTTAGCCTAACTCTGGCTTATCTGATCCCGTTTGCCATGGGTTGGCCGCAAGCATCGACGGCCGCAACCACAGTGATGCTGATTGCATCCACAGGCAGTCGTCGTGAATCCCTCGCCAAAGGTACCTTACGCGTGTTAGGTACATTGGTTGGTGCCGTGGTTGGCTTGTTACTGGTGGGGTTGTTTGCTCAAGACCGCTTGCTGTACATGCTGAGCGTGTCGGTTGTGGTCTCATTCATTTTTTACTTCCGTAATGCCTATCAAAAAGATCCTACGCTACTCATGCTGACCGGTGTGATGACGTTGATGATGTCCAATGGCGGTGACGCAGAAGGTGCGTTCCTTTATGGCGTTGACCGCGCCTATATGACGGTGTTTGGGGTGGTGGTTTACACACTCGTGGGAACTTTCTTATTCCCGACCAAAACAGAACAAAACCTAAGACAGCTCATCGAACAACTCAACCAAGCACAACGCGCGTTGTTCACCACTATCTTGCAAAATTTCGAGCAAAAATCGGCAGGGCGAATCTCTCCTCAAGAAGGCGGAGAAGAAAATCCAGAAGCGGAAGAGCCACAACCTAGCGTGGACACTCTCATCGAACAGATGTTTGCCGCTCAAAATGCGCTCGAACAGCGCTTTGCCACGGTCAGTGTGGAATGCAGCGACGTGTCCGCCTACATGAAAGAGTGGCGCTTGGCAGTTCATTTGAACAAACAGGTAACGCAACAATTGACCGTCGCGGCGCACAGCCACTTTAGCCACCAGCAAGACCGTGAAAGCATCAGCAACTTTGATCAAGCCGTGGCGGAAATTGACGCGCTATTTGATACCTGCCAACAAGTCTGGGACGAAAAAGAACCCGCTTATCGTGCTCAGGAATTCAAAGTCAAATACAACCAAGCGTTGCTTGAGGACGCAGCTCACCTAGAGAAAGGCTCTGCGCTTACGCTTGGTCACCTATTGGAACTGATGCATCAAAACTTGTCACGTTTAGCTGAGAGCATTAGCTGTATTGACTCTGTGACGAATAATGTCTCCTTTGACGTGCCACTGCCGAAACCGAAAGGCAAGTTTCTATGGTGGGACGCAGAAAACTTTAAAACTGCGGTCAAAACCTTTGTTACCTATTGGGTTGCAGGACTGATTTGGATTTACTTCAATCCACCAGGCGGCTACTCATTCGTGGTCTTCTCGACCATGTTTATGTCTTTGCTGTCGTTCGTGCCTGTGCACCCAATTTTGTTGCTTGTGCTGTTCACTTTCGGCTTCTTGTTCGCGGTACCTTCTTACGTCTTCATCCTTCCGCAATTGGATCTCGGATTAGAACTTGGCCTGTTTATCTTTATCTACACCTTTATCGGTTTTTATCTGTTTAACGGGCCAGTGACGATTTTCTATATGATTGGCTTGTTTGTTCTCGGTTTAGATAACAACATGTTCTATCACTTCGGGATCCTCATGACGATCATGCTGTTGTTTTACATGGTGGTGTTCATGATTATTTTCGCGCACTACTTCCCGTTTAGCTCACGACCAGAACACCTCTTTTTGACCATAAAAGAACGCTACTTCCGACATACCCGAGAGCTCTTCACTACCTATCAACAGCAGTCCAGCTCGGTTGTTACGCCGCTCAAACGGGCCTTGCACTTGGTGACGCTCAATGTCTCATCGAAAAAGCTCAAAGTGTGGGGTTCGAAAATCAACCACAAACACTTTGATAAAACCACGCCAGAAGCGATCGGCGCGTTTAGCAAAGCGTGTGATGTACTCAGTAATCACATCAACATCTTAATGGCCGCCGAGAAAAAGTTGATGACCAATCCACTAATTACTCAGCTTCGCCAACAGCACCGCGATTCCATCATTCCTTTGATGGCGGGCGCTTTAGCCAGCCATCAAGCAACACAAGAACTCGACTCCGTATTCGACCAATACAGTCAAGATTACCAAACATTCGAAGATAAACTGGAAGATTTTTTTAGTGAGTTGGATTTATCTGACTACGCTTATTCAGAGATAGCCGGTTTTTATATCTTGCTGAATTTAAAACGGAACGTGTTCGAAGCAATCAAGCATTGCAAGCAAACCTACGAGGATATCGATTGGGTGAACTTACAACAGAAGCGTTTTTAAAGGTGGGGATATGATGCTTCCAAAACTAACCAAACCAAGCCTCGCCATACTTTCTTTGCTCGGACTCAGTGCGTGTACCACGGTAGGACCAGATTATGTTCATCCAAAGCAGGCGCCACTGCCAAGTGACTGGTCGGTGCAAAAAGCAGCAGCCAAAGATACGCAGCAATCAGAGCAACAGCTACAACAATGGTGGCAGCAATTTAATGACTCGACTCTTAATCAGTTGGTTGAGTTGGCGAGCAAACAAAACCTCGATTTAGAAGCCGCAGGGCTACGAATTGTCCAAGCACGTTCATTGCTTGGTATTTCGACTGGCTTGCAATACCCACAAGTTCAAACCGTGTCAGGAAACCTAGCGCGTGCCTACGTAAATGATCAGGGCGTGAATAACGCCACTTTGTCGTCTGATGCTGCTTGGGAAATGGATGTTTGGGGCAAGTATGCTCGCGGTATTGAGTCGGCAGAAGCGGGTTACTACGCATCCATCGCATCGTATCACGACATCATGGTCACCATAACCGCCGAAGTGGCGCGCAATTACATCAACTATCGCACATTCCAAGAACGTATTTTGCTGTCTCGCCGCAATATCGAGATTCAAGAGCGTGTCGTACGTATTACTCAGGTGCAGTTCGACTCTGGCAACGTTACAGAATTGGACGTTCAACAAGCTAAAAACCAACTCTACACCACCAAAGCAGCGTTACCGAGCCTCGAAGTGGCAATGAAGCAATCACGTACTGTGTTGGCTTTGCTACTGGGTCTGTTACCAGAAGAAGTAGATGGACTGCTACAGTCGGATGGGATGCACAAGCAAATCGCTGAGTACGAAGCCCAGTTCAAATCAACGGGCAGAAAATCGGCGCTATCGGGCACCGACGAGCGCTCCATTGTGCCACGTCCACCGCTTTTGGATACGCAAGTGGATGCTAACTTAGTGATGCGACGTCCGGATTTGCAAGTCTCTGAGATGCAAGCTCGCGCGCAAAGTGCGCAGATTGGCGTGGCAGAAACCGCTCTGTACCCAAGCTTTTCGTTGATCGGTTCCATCGGTATCGACAGTACGGTTCCCGATGGCAGCAGTTTCAGTTTTAGCGATTCGCTCACCATGGTGGTTGGCCCAACGTTCAGTTGGAACATTTTCCAATACGGACGCGTGAAAAATAACATTCGTTTCGAAGATGCTCGCTTCCAAGAAACGCTGACGAACTACAACAAAAAGGTACTAAAAGCCGTTAATGAAGTCACCAATGCAATCGAAGCATATGACCTGTATTTGCAGCAAAAAGATTTACGCTTGCAATCGGTCAACTCTTCCATTCGTGCGTTCAACATATCCATGACACAGTACGAAAACGGACAAATTTCATTCGAACGTCTGCTTAACTCGGTAGAAAAAATGACCCGCGCAGAAGACAGCTACGCAACGATCAAAGGTAATGTTGCGAACCAAGTTGTCGCGCTCTACAAAGCCCTCGGTGGAGGCTGGCAAACCCAAACAGGCAAACCTTTCATCAGTGAATCGATTGCCACGCAGATGACAGAGCGCACTGACTGGGGAAGTTATTTAAATGAAGAAAACCGCGTATTGCCGCCTTTGCGACTCGAAACTCCGGCTGAGACCAGTGATGAAAACAAAACGGAGGATCGGTAATGCCTCATGAACTCTCTTGGGGAGACGTTTACTTTTCTCCTACGCTACTCGTGCTCTTTCTCGCCGTCACGGCCACGTGGATAACGGTGATGATATTGAACAAGACACGTTTGTCTCGCTTCATCGCTTTTCCGTCTCTGACGTTTATTGCCATCATGGTCGGTTATGTGGTGGCCATCGACAGCTTTTATATTCAATTTTAGGTGCCAAACAAGATGAAAAAACTATTCGTAATCGCACTCAATCTTGTCATTCTTGGTGGCGCAGCTTGGCTCGGCTATCAAAAGTTTGAGGAATACTTTAATAACCCATGGACACGAGATGGACAAGTGCGTGCTAACGTCATCAAAGTGGCTCCTCGCGTATCAGGCCCAATTGTAAATGTCGCGGTGCAAGACAACCAAGAAGTAAAAACGGGGGATTTACTGTTTGAAATCGACCCTGCGACTTACCAGGTTGCGTTATCTCAAGCCGAAGTAGCACTGGAGCGCTCCATTGTTAGCTCTCGCGGTAAAAAAATCGAATATGACCGCTTAAAAGACATTCGTGCCAAAGACCGTGGCGCAGTTTCTCACAAGGATCTGATTCGTCGTGAAATCGCTTACGAAGAATCGCTACTGCAAATCAAATCTGCAGAAGAACAACTAAAATCAGCACGCCTTAACCTCAGCTTTACCAAAGTTTATGCGACCGTCGATGGTTTTGTATCTAACCTCGATATTAGAAACGGTACGCAAGCGGTCGCAAACCAACCACTGCTCGCACTGATCGACAAAAACAGCTTTTGGGTATTTGGTTTCTTCCGTGAAAACCAACTTGCGCAAATCGAACCTGGCAGCCAAGCGCGTGTCACTTTGATGTCTCACCCAGGCACGCCAATAGACGCGACGGTTGACTCGATTGGTTGGGGTATTGCGCCCAAAGACGGCACGGTCGGCTACAACCTTCTTCCAAACGTAAACCCTGTTTTTCAGTGGATTCGCCTAGCACAACGTATTCCGGTGCGAATCTCCCTACAAGAACTTCCTGAAGATGTTGATCTTCGATTCGGGCTTTCTGCGTCCATCATGGTGATGAAAGAGTCATCCGCAGAAAGTGAACAATAACTAAGTGAGAAGAGCCATGGTCATTGGTAAAAACCTCAAAAATATTAATGAAGAAAACAACTTCTTCTATCTAACCTTAGCACTAGTGATTTTGTTGCTAGGGAGTGCGATGGCACAAGTCGTAGGTGAAGGGACGATTGAACACATACTTCAGGCTTTCACGGTTCTGACGTTTATCGTCTGTTTTGCGAGCCTTCGCTTTGACAAAACCTGGTCTCGTTTCCTCTATAGCCTGTTTGGTGTTTGGGTTCTTGTGATTGTGATCAAGACCGTTTTCGACATCAGAGAGATGAATGTGGTGATGCTTGCCCTTACCTTTGCGTTCTTTTTCGGCACTTTTAAATCCATCGCAAGACAGATTCTTTTCACCGGCCATGTCAACAGCAACAAAGTCATTGGCTCGGTCGCGCTTTTCTTGCTGCTTGGTCTGATGTGGGCGATTGCCTACCTCATTCTGCTTGAGTTTTCGCCTGAAGCCTTTACCGGTATGGAAGCGATTTCTTGGGGGCAGAACTTCTCCAATGCAGCGTATTTCAGTTTCGTTACCTTAACCACGCTCGGTTATGGCGACATTAGTCCTCTAACACCACTGGCTCAAGTCGTGGTGTATTTAGAGGCCATCACAGGTGTTTTTTATATGGCGATTGTTGTTTCAAGTCTCGTCAGTTCTAACATTGATCATCAGGTAAACAAAAATGGATAAACAATCGGTAAAAATCGACAGTAAGCTTTTCATCAGTAATATGGTGGAATCGGCAATACGCATTGGCTTGATCTTTGTCTTGCTGATGTTTACGTACGACATCATCAAACCCTTCATCCTTCCGGTTATTTGGGGCGCTATTATAGCCGTCGCTTTAATGCCGCTTACCCAAAAATTGCAGCGTGTATATGGTGGTCGCAGAGGTCTGGCAGCCACAACCATTGCTTTACTTGGTATTGCCCTCCTTGTCACGCCACTTGTTATGGTATCAGGCTCCATTGTGGATGGTGCAACGCACGCGCTTGAAGTACTACAAAATGGACAAGTGAAAATACCAGGGCCAAAACCTTCCGTAGCGGATTGGCCTATCGTGGGTGATAAGCTCTACGAAGTGTGGACCCTATTCGCTACTAATCTTGAGCAAGCGATTCAAACCTTTATGCCACAAATAAAGGCAGGACTCACATCTTTACTGGGTACACTTGGGGGCGTATTGGGAAGTTTACTGCTTTCAATCTTGTCACTTGCGATTGCAGCAGGTTTCATGACGTACTCTGAATCTGCAGCATCAGGCCTAAGAACCATCGCGATTCGAACCGCTGGTGAAAACGCAAAAAGCTGGACCACGCTTATCGCTGCGACAATTAAAAGCGTACTGCTTGGCGTAGTCGGTGTAGCGGCGATTCAAGCACTGTTGATCGGTGCTGGTTTCTTCGTATTTGGCGTTCCCGCAGCAGGTTTACTCACACTGCTTCTAATGATCTTGTGTATCGCTCAGCTCCCGGCGTTGCTCGCTGTGCTACCTGTGATTGGCTTCATGTACATGACCCAAGACACCTCAACAGCAACCATGTTTACTGTTTGGGTCGTAGTTGCTGCTCTTTCTGAAAACCTGTTCAAACCAATGTTAATGGGACGTGGCGTCGACGTGCCAATGCCTGTGATTCTGCTCGGTGCCATCGGTGGTATGCTTTTCTACGGCATCGTTGGTCTGTTCTTAGGTGCCGTTATCCTAGCAATTTGGTATGAGTTATTTGTTTGGTGGTTGAGCATTGAGAAAGCACAACAGCAAGAAGAAATGGCAGAACAACAAGACGCTTCTGATGACCAATCAGAACCTGGACACGGTGCTGGCATTTAATAAATCAATAAGTTAGAAAGAAATTTAATCCATAACTTATGATATCAAACCGCTGCATTTCAGCGGTTTGATTCTATTTGGATCACAGTTTCGTCGTAATAAATGCGATAAAAATGACGTTCTTGTTAAATTTTCATACTTATTACACTTGGGAGTTGCAATCGGGCAATGAACGATGCACTCTCGATGACCACTAATTTGCTTAGGATAAAAACAATGAAATTGATCAAGCCTTTAACTTGTGCGCTTGCTCTCGCAATGAGTGGCATGGCATTCGCAGATGTAACCGTGAGTGTTCCTGACAACGTTTCAGTATTAGCGGCTAACGGTGAAAAAGCAGATCTTTCGGGTGGTTTTTTCGCCTCTGAAAGAACACTGACGTTACCTGATGGCCTTAACCAAGTCGTATTTCGTTTCGCCCCTTACTTCAACCAAGGTAATGACCGTTTAAGTGTTGAAAGCGATGTTATCGTTACACGATTTGACGCGACCAATGCCGAACTCACTCTACAAATGCCAGAATACCGCAACCTACGTGATGCGGAAGAGAAGATCAAAGACTTAGATTGGAAACTGGTTGATGATTCTGGCAACGCAATCGCGGTTGACCAAGACAAGTTGCTCAAACCGGGTATGCAAATCGGTCGTGATTACGTACGTGAAATCGAAGATTATAACCAAGCTGGCGGTGCAGCAGCCGTGGCTTTTGCTGGCGCAGCAACCATGCAGCCAGTCACGCTTCCTGCAAAGGTTCCTGCGGATATGAAGCAAGTGAGAGCAACTGCGGTTAAAGCGGATTCGACAGCTGAAGAGATGCTGCACTTCTGGTACCAAAAAGCAGACGCAGAAACCAAAGCTCGCTTTAAGAAATATGTTAATCAACAGTAAATCTGGTTAACTTTATCGATATTAAAAAAGCCACTTCACGTGGCTTTTTTGATCAAAAATTAGGAAGCTTGGACAACTTTAGTATTGGCGATCAAGTCATGCAACAATCGTCGCTCCGGATGAAAGAACAACAATGCCAAATTTACCAACGGGATCCCCGGAATGAGCATCTCCAGCAAGTAGCTAATAACAAGCCTTAACCCTGCTGTAACTTTCGTTGCCTTACTATCATTTTTCATTACAACTTTAATACCAATCATGCGCATACCAATGGTTTGCCCATGACTCAATGGATTCCAGTTGATCATTAAAACCGTTGGTAAAGAAAGCAAGTAAAACGCCTGAGTTTCACGAACAAGCGTGAGGTTATCTGCTAAAGAGAGCTGAAAGTCGTTAAGAAAAGAGTTAATACTCAATGCGATGATTAACACGACCACCATCGCAAAGAGCAGGTCGATAAAACCAGCAATGATTCTCTGTTGCTTGCTCGCGATAAAAGCATACATGGACTTCAGTCACCTCAATGTAATTGGTTAAGCGAGAATGACTGAGTGTACAGACGCGCAATGGTGAGCGCAGTTTAGGTATTGCCAACATAATATTCAACTAAGAACATACTAAATCGCGATCGTATCTCAAAAGTAATCATTACATCTTGAGCATAACCGTATCAATTTAACAAAACGCTACCAGTAACGTTCGTAAATGATATTTCCCCCAGTTTGATGGCGATACTTTTCCAAGCCTAGCTCTTGTAAAACGGGCACGGTATCTTTGATCATTTGTGGATTCCCACACATCATGACAAAGCTACGCTGAGCTGAGAATGGCGCATCAGCGGCGTTGGACAGTAAACCCGATTCGATGAGTTCAGGAATTCGGCCTTGTAATTTACCGTCAACCACTTCCCTGCTGACTATCGGTATATACTTTAATCTGCCTTCATATCGTTGCTGAAGCTGTTCAATAAGGTATTTATAAACCAGATCTTTTTCGAAACGAACGGCATGAACCAGCACAATGCGCTCATTGTGAGGCGGTAGGTTTATATCATCCAGCAGCGATAAAAACGGCCCAATCCCCGTACCTGTAGATAGCAGCCACAGGTCATGAGCCTGTTTAGGAATAGAATCATGGATTAAATCGCCATGTGCGGTGGTACCGACATAAATGCTATCACCAGATTTAAGCTTTTGGAGCCGTGGAGAAAGTTGTCCTTGAGGGTCGGCTACTATTAGAAATTCCAACCAATCGAATTGCTCGCTTGGCGCATTAACCACAGAGTAAGCACGGCTGATCGGCTTACCTTCATCATCAAGCAAAGCAAGCTTGGTGAATTGGCCAGCTTTAAAGGAAAGAGGCGCGCCAGATATTCTCAAACTGAACAGCTCACCTGTCCAATCAATGCGTTTCTCAACTCTTGCGAGGTTGAAACCTTTGAGTTCAATCATGAGACACCTCCTATCTGGTTACTCTTAGTTAAACTTACGCCTTCAACTCGATTATGTAAAGTTTCTAGTTTACATAATCAAACCACTATTTCATTTCACATTTTGAAAACAATTTTATTACATATCAAATGATTACATCTAGAATAAATGCTCAAAGTGATAAGTCGCGTCGCAATTTGTGGCAAAGCAGATGAAAAAGGAGCAATAAAAATGGACACAATGTTAAAGGACTTTCCCGTTATCACAGAGATAAAAGTCGCATGGGGTGAAATGGATGCTCTGCAACATGTTAATAACGTGGTCTATTTTCGCTACTTTGAGACCGCACGTTTAGATTACTTCAACAAAATTAACCTGCTGGTCGACCTGCAGACCTCGCAAATTGGGCCAGTACTGAGCGAGACTCAATGCCGCTACAAATTGCCTGTTACTTACCCAGACACGCTATTAGTCGGTTCTCGCGTAATCGACATGCAAGAAGATCGCATCACGATGGAGTACCAAGTGCTGAGTAAGAAGTGGGGTAAAATTGCGACCATCGCGACCGCCACTGGTGTGATGTTTGATTTTAAGAACAACGTTAAAGCTGCGATTCCAGATCACGTTCGCCAGTCGATTTTAGACTTGGAAGGAACCGTGGGTAGTACGCATCATTTGGAGTAGTAAGAAATGAGAGATTAAAGGCGAGGTTCCCGACAGCGATTCTTCATCGCTGTCGGGAATAACGTATGGCTAATCTTCCAACCTACGCGATAAGAGAACTAGCGTCATTCTAGCGAGCCAAGGCGAGACTAAGAATCTACTTACCGCTTGCTGCAGGCCTATATGACCATCCGGAA
Source organism: Vibrio sp. 1978 (assembly GCF_033344345.1). Taxonomy (NCBI): domain Bacteria; kingdom Pseudomonadati; phylum Pseudomonadota; class Gammaproteobacteria; order Vibrionales; family Vibrionaceae; genus Vibrio; species Vibrio sp. 1978. The sequence goes on along the minus strand of NZ_JAWPOP010000019.1, from coordinate 66,142 downwards.
TTTCGCTTTAGACGTAACAGTAGAGCGACTCTTTCAGCCCACGCGATAAGAAAAGCTACGTCATTCTAACGAGCCAAAGCGAGACTAAGAATCTACTTGCTGCTTGCTGCAGACCATAGAGCTATGAATAAACTCAATACAATCTGAGGGTAGATTCTGAATCACGCTCGTTCCTCGCGGTTCAGAATGACGGTTCGAGTTTGGCTCTGACCTCTACAAAACCATCTAAAAAAGCGATTCCAGACAAGCCTAAGTGACCATCCGAAATCTCGCTTGAGACGCATCAGCAGCGCGACTCTTCCAGCCTACGCGATAAGAAAAGCTGCGTCATTCTAGCGAGCCATAGCGAGACTAAGAATCTACTTACCGCTTGCTGCAGGCCATAGAGCTATGAATAAACTCAATACAATCTGAGGGTAGATTCTGAATCACGCTCGTTCCTCGCGGTTCAGAATGA